>NZ_CP108518.1:6336886-6668773 GCF_035989885.1 Streptomyces sp. NBC_01232 | reverse complement strand
GCTGCAGCACGTCGGCGACCCGGTGCAGGCGCTGCGCGAGATGCGGCGGGTGTGCCGGCCGGGCGGGATCGTGGCCGCGCGCGACGCCGACTACGCGGCGATGACCTGGTACCCGGCCTCCCCGGGCCTGGACGACTGGCTGGGCCTGTACCGGCGGGTGGCCCGCGCCAACGGCGGCGAACCGGACGCGGGCCGCCACCTGCGGGCCTGGGCCCGGCGGGCCGGCTTCACGGACGTGACCTCGTCGGCGACGGCCTGGTGCTTCGCCACCCCGGCGGACACCGACTGGTGGTCGTCGCTGTGGGCGGACCGTACGCAGTCCTCGGCGTACGCGTCCGTCGCCACCGGCGGCGGCCACACCACGGCCGAGGACCTGGCGGCCGTCGCCGACGCCTGGCACACGTGGGGCAAGGACCCGGACGCCTGGTTCTCGGTCCTGAACGCCGAGATCCTGTGCCGGGCCTGACCCCAAGGTCCCGCCGTCCCTCCGTCCCGCCGTCCCTCCGTCCGGGCGGCGGGAGACGGCTCAGGTGTGTGTTCGGGGGCCCGGCGGCCGCATCCGGAAGTCGTAGCGCGCGGGCAGCGGGCAGTCCGTGAGGGCGGACCAGGCCTCGGCGAGGGTCTCCTCGCCCTCCCGCAGGTCCGGGAGTTCGAAGCCGTCCTCGAAGACCCGGCGGGCCGCCCGCACATGGCCCTCCGCCGCGAGCAGCCGGGCCGCGAGCAGCCGGAAGCGGCCCCGCTCGCGCAGGGCGGGCCGGAGCCGGTCCCAGACGGCGCGGGCCTCGGGCAGCCGGCCCGCCGCGAGGAGGGCGGCCATCGCCTCCTGGCCGAGCGCCGACTCCGCGGCCGTCCACGGCTCGTCCCCGCGGCTCTCCACGACCAGGTCCTCGAAGGCCGCCGCGAATCCGTCGGCCGCCCGCGGCAGGTCCCCGGCCAGGGCGTCCGCCGCCGCCAGGCACCTCAGCAGCGGCCACCGCGAGGGGGCCAGCGCCAGCCCGCGCTCCCAGCTGCGTACCGCCTGGGCCACGTCACCGGCGTGCCACTGGGCCACGCCCAGGTGGTACTCCGTCAGCGGATCCGCCGGCGCCGTCTCCAGCATGTCCCGCCAGTGCGCGGCGACCAGGCTCGGCCCCGGCGGGACCACCCGCCGGGGAGCCGGCAGCACCCCGGTGCGCCACAGTGCGAGCCAGGGCTCCTGCTCCTCGCCGAGCGTGGCCTCACCGAAGGGGGTGCCCGGCAGCTCGATGCCCCCGCGCAGCACCTCCAGGGCCCCCCAGCCCGAGCCCTGCGCCAGCCGCTCCCCCGGTTCGGCGTCGGCGCAGCCGCGCCACGCCTCGTAGGCCGCGTCCACCCGCTTCCGGGGCAGTACGGCGTCCAGGGCGCCCTCGGCCGCGCCGCGGGCCGCGGCCCAGTCCGCGCCGTGCACCTGCGCCGGATCGGCCGACAACGGCCCGTACGCCTCCAGCCAGCTGAACTCCGCGCCGCCCTCCAGCCGTACGTGCTCCAGCTGGGTCCGGGCCAGCCCGGCCTGGATCTCCGCGTAGCCGCCGGTGCCGGGCTCGGTGAGCCACTCCTGCCAGCGCCGGCCGCCTCGGCCCGCGCCCCACACGAACAGCTTGCGCCCGCGCAGCAGCGCGGTGGAGGTCTGCACGAGCCCGTGCCCGGTCGCGTCGAGCGAGGCGATCCAGGGCCGGGCGCCGCCCTCCACCTCGTAGAAGAAGTCGGCCGGGTACTCCCCGCGCAGCGGGTACGTACGGTCCGCACCCTCCCACTCCGGTACGGGGATGCGGCGCAGGGTGCGCTCGTACCCGAAGTGCCAGGCCTCGTCGGCGGGAGCGAGCACACGGGTGCCCGCGTCCTCCGGGACGGCGATGTTGGACCACCAGTAGACGGGGGCGGGGCGCTCGTGCGGGTTGCGGACGCGGACGCCGACGTAGAGGAACTCCGAATCCTCCGGCAGCCACAGGTCCACCTGGAAGGGCAGGTCGCGCAGGCGCTCCCACTCCCACAGCCGGACCATCACGCCCCCGTCGGGGGCCGGGACGAGCGCGGCGTGCAGCGGGGCGCAGGAGAGGGTGGTGTGTCCGGTCGCGCCGGTGTTCCACTCGATGCCGCCGGAGTACCAGGCGCCGTTGAGTGCGAAGTTGGCGGGCTGGAACACCGGGTTGCGGTAGAGGAGTTCCCGCCCGGTCGGCAGGTGCACGAGCGAGTGCACGCGCCCGCCGAGGCCCGGAAGCACGGTGACCCGCAGGTGCTCGTTCTCGATGACGACCGACTCGAACTCCTGCTCCGTGCGCTCCCGTCCGTACCCGTCGCGGATCCTTACGGGCAGCAGCGAGCGCAGCGGCTCGTACCCGATCTGCCGCACCATGTCGCGCGGCATCCCCTCGCGGGCGCGCTCGTCCAGTACGTGCAGGTCGTCGGGCGCGCGGAGGGCGGGCAGTGGGTTGTCCGCGCCCAACGGGGCTGCGGGGAGGGTCAGTACGGCGCGGCGGACGGTGGTGGCCATGAGGGAAATGGAACACGCCACGGCGGCCGGTGCACAGGGGTTCAGCGGAGGACCACCGGTCAGGATTACGCAAAGGCCGCCCGGGGAGCCCGGGCGCCCCGGGACACCTAGGCGAAGGCTCCCGCGACGAGGTCGGCCAGGAGGGCGCCCGCGCGTCCGTCCGGGTCCAGGTCCGGGTCATAGATGGTGACGTTGAGCCCGGCGCAGCGCGGGGAGCCCACCAACACGGCGAGCAGTTCGGCCAGTTCGTCGGGGACCAGGCCGCCGGGGTCGGGGCTGTCCACGGCCGGCATGACGGCCGGGTCCAGCACGTCGGCGTCCAGGTGCACCCAGAACCCGGCGGTGTCCGGCGGGTGCAGGCCGTCCAGCGCCGCCCGCGCCACCGGACCGGCGCCGCGGCGGCGGATCTCGCCGACGGTGGCCGCGGAGATCCCGGCCGCACGGAGCTCGGTGAGGTCCGGGTCGCCGTCCCGCAGCCCGAAGAGCCGCACGTCCTCGTCCCGCAGGTACGGCGAGCGGCCTTCCAGGTCACAGAGGTCGGCCTGGCCGCGGCCGGTGGAGAGGGCGAGCTCCTCGCCGCCGGCCGCGCCGACCGGCCCGTTCACGGCCGTGTTGCCGGGGTGGCGGAAGTCGGCGGAGCCGTCGATCGCGGCCAGTCCGTAGCGCCCGAGGCGGCGCATCGCGAGTGCGGCGCCGAGCTGGATGGAGCAGTCACCGCCGAGCACGACGGGGAACTCCCCCGCCCGCAGGTGCCGTTCGATCCGGTCGGCGAGGGTGACGGTGTACGCGGCCAGAGCCTCGGCATGGAACACGCCGTCGCCCTCCCGCCAGTCGCCGCGGTCGTACCGCGGCGGTACCACCACCCCGCCCTCACGGGCGCCGAGCCGGGCCAGCAGGCCCTGCTCGCGCAGCGCCCCGGCGAGCTTGTAGACGCCCGGTACGACGCCGGGCGCGGGCGGACGCAGCCCGAGGTTGGAGGGAGCGTCGAGGAGCACGAGGGTTCGCATCCCCTCATCCTGGGCGATGCGGCCCCTCCGGGCCCGTCATTTCCACGGCGACGGCCCAGCGCCCGCGCCCGTGGGCGCGCAGGGGGCGTGCTACCGGTCCTGCACGCCACCGCGAGGCGTGTGACACGATCACCGGCGTGATCATGGACGACGCGAGAAGGACGCTGCTCCTGCGGGCCGCGCTGAACAACGCCGAGTGGTGCGACGCGGTCTGCCGTGCGCACGGTCTCGCCCCGCAGTACGACGACGAGCACCTGTGGGTCAGCCCGGAGCGGACTCCGCCGATGTATCCCGACGCGGTGACCCTGGAGCCGTCCGCATCGGCGCAGAGCGTGCTGCTGCGGATGGACACCGACTCCCCCGGCTGCTCGGTGAAGGACAGCTTCGCCGGCCTCGACCTGGCCGGGGACGGCTTCGAGGTGCTGTTCGCGGCGCAGTGGATCCACCGTCCGGCCGGGGCGCGGCTCCCGGAGGCGCGGCCGTCCGGTCCGGAGTGGTCCGAGGTCTCGGGCGCCGGGGAACTGGCCGCCTGGGAGGCCGCCTTCGACGGCGACGAGAGCGACGAGGCCGACGAGCACGGCAGGGCCGGCAGGCTGTTCCCTCCGTCCCTGCTCGGCGAGGACCTCGTCTTCCTGGCCGGCCGCGCCGGGGGGCGGATCGTCGCCGGGGCCGTCGCGAGCACCGGCGGGGGCGTGGCCGGCGTCTCCAACCTGTTCGCCCGGGACGAGAGCGCGGCCGGTACGGACGCCGCCTGGGCGGGGGTCCTCGCCGCGGTGTCCGCCCGGTGGCCGGACCTGGACGTGGTCGGCTACGAGCACGGGGAGGACCTGGAGGCGGCGCTCCGGGCCGGTTTCACCGCGATCGGCCCGCTGCAGGTGTGGCTGCGCACGAGCGACCGCACCCACCACCTCCGCGCCCGGGCCTGATCGGCAGCACTCCCCCGTCAGACCTCCAGTGCCAGCTCCAGCCGCGGGACATCGGTGCGTTCGATGCCGAAGACCTGTCCGTACAGCGACAGTTCGGCCTCCAGCGCACGGATCATGGTGTCGGCCCGCCGGAAGCCGTGGCCCTCGCCCTCGAAGGTCACGTACGCGTGCGGCACCGGCCGGCCCCGCAGGGCGTCCAGCAGCCGCTCCGCCTGGGCCGGCGGGCAGACCGGGTCCTCCAGTCCCTGGAGGAGGACGAACGGGGCGGTGATCCCGTCGGCCCGGGCCACCGGCGAGCGCTCGCGGTTCACCACGGCGAGGGTCTGCGGCGGCCCGGCCAGGCCGTCGATGTAGCGGGATTCGAGGTCGTGGGTCTCCTCGGCGAAGCCGAGCAGGTCCAGCACCGGATAGATGATCGCGGCGCAGGCGTACAGGTCGGTGGCGGCCAGCGAGGCCGCCGCCGTCCAGCCGCCCGCGCTGCCGCCGCGGATGGCGAGCCGGGCGGGGTCGGCGGTGCCCTCGGCGGCCAGCGCACGCGCCACCGCAGCGCAGTCCTCCACGTCCACCACGCCCCACTGCTCGCGCAGCCGCTCCCGGTAGGCCCGGCCGTAGCCGGTGGACCCGCCGTAGTTCACCTCGACCACGCCGATGCCGCGCGACGTGAAGTACGCGATGTGCAGGTCGAGTACGGGCGGCACGTGGTCGGTGGGGCCGCCGTGCGCCCAGACCACGTAGGGGGGCAGTTCGTCGGCGGCGGCCCGGCAGGCCGGGTGGTGCGGCGGGTAGACGTGCGCGTGGATCTGCCGGTTGTCGGGGCCGAGGAAGGTGCGGCTCTGCGGCTCCGGGTAGTAGGCGGGGTCCACCGGGTCCGGGCGCTGCGCGCCGACCGCCCGGGCGTGCCCGGTGGCGGTGTCCAGCTCGACCACCTCGTAGGCGCTGCGCGGGCTGGCGGCGACCCCGTAGACGCGGGTGCCGTGCACGGCGAGGGTCGGCTGCCAGGCGGTCCACGGTCCGGCGGCGTCCACCAGGTCGCCGCTCTCCGGGTCGAGGATGCCCAGCACCGGGGAGCCCTGCCCGTGCAGGACGGCGACGAGGCCGGCCCCCGATCCCGCGGTGTGCGGTGTGTCCCCCGGGAGCGGCGCGAGCCAGCGCAGCCCCGGCTTCCACAGCGGGCCGCCGAACTCCTCCTCCCTCGGGCAGAGGTTGATCGCCCAGCCGGTCCGCGGGTCCACGCTGTACGGGTTCCACCAGCCGCCGCGGTCGCTGACCGCGAGGAGGGTCCCCTCGGCCGTCCACTCGACCTGGGCGACGGCCTCGTCGGGGCCGCCGAGCACGGTCCGGGGGTCGGCCAGGTGTCCGTCCTCGGTGACCTCGGCGACCCTCAGCTCGGTACCGTCCCAGGGCATGCGGGGGTGGTCCCACGCCAGCCAGGCGGCGCACCGCCCGTCCGGGGAGAGCCGTGGCCCGGTGGTGAACCGGTACCGGTCGTCCGTCAGCTCCCTCACGGCGGCCCGGTTCCCGGCCGCCGAGCCGTCCAGCGGTACGGCGGCCGCCACCCGGCGCACATCGGTCGGCGCGGGCCCGGTGAACTCCTCCAGCACGCACCAGACCTCGTCGCCGCGCAGCACCGGGTCGGCCCAGCGCAGGCCGCCGCCGGTCCGGGAGAGCGGGGTCAGGGGCCGCGGCCCGGGGCTGCCGGGCGCGTCGGGCTCGTACGCGTACAGCCGCTGGTCGGCGAAGTGGACGAAGACCAGCAGGGGTCCGTCGGCGGGCCGCTGCGCCCCGGCCCAGGGCAGGCCGCCGTATTCGGTGACGCGGCTGCGCACGTTCCACGGGGCGGGCAGTTCGGTGATCTCGGGCCCGCCGTCGACGAGGCGGCGGCGCACCAGGGTGCGGCGGCCCTCCTCCTGGGGCCGCGGCTCGGTCCACCACACCTCGGGGCCGACCGTGCCGAGGTATTCGGGCCGCCCGTCGAGCGAGGCGGCGAGGGCCGCGTCGATGGGTGAGGGCCAGCTTCCGTAGGGCCGGGTCGTCGTGGTCATCACCGGGCCCCGCTCACAGGGTCCGCAGCGCGCGGTCGAGGACGCGGACGCCGAAGTGCAGGGCGTCGACGGGTACCCGCTCGTCCACGCCGTGGAAGAGGGCCCAGTAGTCGAAGCCGGGCGGCAGCTTCAGCGGCGAGAAGCCGTAGCCGGTGATGCCGAGGCGGGAGAACTGCTTGGCGTCGGTGCCGCCCGCCATGCAGAAGGGGACCACGTGCCCGGCCGGGTCGAAACGCTCGACCGATTCGCGCAGGATCCCGTACGTCCGCCCGTTCACGGGGGCCTGGAGGGCGACCTCCCGGTGGTGGAACTCCCAGCGCACGTCGGGGCCGGTGAGGGCGTCGAGGGTGGCGGCGAACTCGGCCTCGCCGCCGGGGACGGTCCGGCCGTCGACGTAGGCGGTGGCGTGCTCGGGGATCACGTTGAGCTTGTAACCGGCTCTGAGCATGGTCGGGTTGGCGCTGTTGCGGACGGTCGCCCGGACCAGGGCGGCGGCCGGACCGAGCCGGTCGAGGAGCTCGTCGAGGTCGGCGTCCGGCCGGTCCGGGTCCACCGACAGGCCCTGCAGGACGGCGAGTTCGGTGATGCATGCGGTGACGGTGTCGGTGAGCCGGACCGGCCATTCGTACTCGCCGATCCGTGCGACGGCGGCGGCGAGCCGGCTGACGGCATTGGCCCGGTTGGGCTTGGAGCCGTGCCCGGCGGTGCCGTGCGCGGTCAGCTTCAGCCAGGCGGTGCCGCGCTCCCCGGCCGCGATCGGGTAGAGGGAGCGGCCGCCGGGGCCGGTGTGCACGGTGAAGGCGCCCGACTCGCTGATGCCCTCGGTGCAGCCTTCGAAGAGGTGCGGGTGGTGGTCGGCGAGGAAGCCGGAGCCGTCGACCGCGCTGTCCTCCTCGTCGGCGGTGTAGGCGATCACGATGTCCCGGCGCGGCTTGACTCCCGCGCGCGCCCAGGCCCGTACGACGGCCAGCACCATCGCGTCCATGTTCTTCATGTCGACGGCGCCGCGCCCCCAGACCACGCCGTCCCGCACCTCGCCGGAGAAGGGGTCCACGCTCCAGTCGGCGGCCTCGGCCGGGACCACGTCGAGGTGCCCGTGGACGAGGAGGGCCTCGGCGGACGGGTCCGTGCCCTCGATCCGGGCGACCACGTTGGTGCGGCCCGGGGTGCGCTCCAGCAGGACCGGCTCCAGGCCGGCGGCGGCGAGCCGTTCGGCGACGTATTCGGCGGCGGGGCGCTCGCGGCAGTCGCCGCCGCCCCGGTTGGTGGTGTCGATCCTGATGAGGCCGGAGGTGAACTCGACGGCCTCGTCGAGGGCCAGCGCGTCCACCGCGTCCGCGGTGTCGACGGCGCCGGCGGGGGCCTCGGTGTTGATTGCGCACATGTCAGCCATACTGCTCCTCCACGGCCGCCGAGACGACCGTCGTGACCGCTTTGAAGGCGCGGATCGCCTCGTACATCGTTTCGCCGGCGTAGGCGACCCTGCGCTCGCCGCTCCGCTCCACGCCCGGGACGACCGTCGCGGACATGGCCAGGTGCGCGGCGTCGAACTCCAGCTCCACGGTGAAGGGGCCGCCGCGGACCGGTTCGTGGCGCACGGCGAGGGCGGTGGCCTCCTTGGCGGCGGCCCGGATGTCGGCGGCGGTGCGGGCCGGGGTCCGGCACACGGCGGCGTAGCGCGAGATGTGGTCCTTGACGGCGACGGTGGCCGCTCCGGGGGCGTATCCGGCGGCGTCGACGCAGGTGAGGTCGTCGCCGGTGACCAGGATGACGGGGACCCCGTACTCGGCGACGACGTGGGCGTTCAGCAGCCCCTCGCTGGCGCGCACCCCGTTGACCCAGACTCCGGTGATGGAGTTGGCGAGGTAGGTGTGGGCGAGGACCCCTTCGGAGCCGGCGCCGGTGTGGTAGCCGACGAAGGCGATGCCGTCGACGTCGCCGTGCTGGACGCCCTCGACCATGGAGAGCGTCTTGTGGCGGCCGGTGATCATCTCGGCGCGGGCGTCGAGCTTCTCCAGGAGCAGGTTGCGCATGGTCCAGTGCGCCTCGTTGATGACGACCCGGTCGGCTCCGCCGTCGTAGAAGCCGAGTACGGCGGCGTTCACGTCCGAGGTGAACATCGCGCGGCAGCGCTCCCACTGCGGGGTTCCGGGCAGCACGTCCGCGGGCCAGGTGACGCCGGTGGCGCCTTCCATGTCGGCGGAGATGAGGATCTTCATCGGGCCCCCGGGCGGTCGGTTGCGCTCAGGGTGCCCACCCTAGCCGCCGAGGTGCCCCGCGGCCGGGGGCTCGCGCTCCGGCGCGGCGCGCGGCCCGCGGGGGCGGGCGGTCTCCCGGTTCACCCGATCCGGTGAGGCCGCTGCCCCGGCCCCACCGTCAACGCCGTTGCTCAGCGCTCCACTTCGGTGGCCAGGTTCTCGAGCAGGGTGTCGTAGATCCGGCCGAGGCCCTTGGGCGCGAAGGTGCGCTCGAAGAAGCCGCCGATGCCGCCGGCGCCGTTCCACACGGTGCTGACCACGGCCCTGGACTTGCCCTCGCCCGCGGGGGTGACGGTCCAGGTGGTGACCATGGAGGAGTTGCGGTCCTTCTCCACCAGCTGGCCGTCGGTGGGCTCGGTGACCTCGAGCAGGCAGTCGCGCACGCGCTTGCTGGTGGCCTGGAGCTTCCAGTGCACCAGGGTGCCCTCGCCGTCGCCGCCCTCGCGCACCTCGTACTCGCTGAAGTGCTCGGGCAGCACCTTCCCGCGGGTCCCGGTGTAGTCCGCCAGCGCGTCGAACACGGTCTCCGCGTCGGCCGCGATGATCCGCTCCGTGGTGGCCTCGACCTGCGCCATAGCTGTTCCTCCAGCAGTTGTGATCGCTCGTCACGGCGAAGCCAACCACCTCCGGGCCGGGCGCCCAAATCCGGGTCAGACGTGGCAGCGGAGCTTGACCAGGAGCGTGTCCCCGGGCAGCTCCTCCACGTACCTGGCCGTGGCGGTCTGCCGGGGCCCGGGCAGGGGCGGGCGATGGACGCAGACGTCCGGGCCGTCGCAGGCGCCGTGGACGGCGGGGTCGTCCTCGCCGTACCACCAGCCGTCGAGGGTGAGCACGTGCCGGTGCGAAGGGGTCCCGGCGCTCTCCGCGGCGGCGAACTCCTCCCGGCCGGTCCGGCCGACGGTCTCGGCGGCGGCTCCTCCCTGGAGGAACCCGCCGAGGTCGTACCCGCGGCGGGCCTCCAGCAGGGCGGCCACACCCTCCCGGTAGGCGGCGACCAGCGGCTGGGCGTCGAACGCCGCCCTCGCCTCCTCGTCGGCCAGGTGCCCGGCCCGGCACTCCTGCGAAGTACGCCACGGCGTGCCCGCCACCACGCGGCGCGGCTCGGCCGGCGGGTGGCTCCGGGACAGCTCCCGCCACAGGTCCCATGCGGCCCGGGCGGTGTCCCGCGCCTCGGCCCGGATCCCGGCGAAGGCCATCGCCTCACGGGGCCCGCCCGCGCACCATCCGGGCACGCCCTCATCGCTGCGGTCGCGCACGATCCGCGGGTCGTCCTCGTACCCCGGCGACAGCTGGAGTCCGTCGCGGTGGGTGCCGTTGCCGCAGATGCCCCACCCGTCCCAGATGTCCAAGTCCTCGCCCCGGGTGAAGTCGATCCCGAAGGGGGCCATCGCCTCGGCGAGAGCCTCGTCGAGCCTGGTCCGGGCGTCGCCGGGGAGGCACACCACGATCCGCATTCCAGCCATGGCCGGAAGATCGCACACCCGCTCAGATGCGATCAAAGGGATTTCGACCCGCACGATCATGGGAACGTTTGTTCTATTCTCGGCGCCAGAGCTACCGAGGGAGGCGCCTCATGCGCTGGGAGAACCTGACCGAGGGATCCGCGGGGCCGGCCGCGCTGTTCGGGGCCGGGGCCGTCGTGACCCGCACCATCGACACCCCCGAGTTCCGGGGGATCACCTTCCACGAGGTACGCGCCAAGTCGATCGTCAACCGGGTGCCCGGCGCCTCGCGCATGCCGTTCGAATGGACCGTGAACCCGTACCGGGGATGCAGCCACGCCTGTGTCTACTGCTTCGCCCGCAAGACCCACAGCTACCTCGACCTCGACACCGGCCTCGGCTTCGACTCCCAGATCGTCGTCAAGACCAACGCCCCCGAACTGCTGCGCCGCGAGCTCGGCTCGCCCCGCTGGAGCGGCGCGCACATCGCCATGGGGACCAACGTCGACTGCTACCAGCGGGCAGAGGGCCGCTACCGGCTGATGCCCGGGATCATCGAGGCGCTGCGCGACCGGGCCAACCCCTTCTCGATCCTCACCAAGGGCACGCTGATCCTGCGCGACCTCCCCCTCCTTCAGGAGGCCGCCGAGGTCACCGAGGTCGGCATCTCGGTCTCCGTCGGCTTCACCGACCCCGGCCTCTGGCGCACCGTCGAGCCGGGCACCCCCTCCCCCGCCGCCCGGCTGGGCGCCGTACGGGCCCTGACCGATGCCGGGATCGAGTGCGGGGTACTGATGGCCCCGGTGATCCCCTTCCTCGGGGACTCCCCGGAGCAGCTGCGCGCGACCGTGCGCGCCGTGGCCGAGTCCGGCGCGACCTCCGTGACACCCCTGGTACTCCATCTGCGGCCGGGGGCGCGCGAGTGGTTCACGGCATGGCTGGGCGCCCACCACCCCCACCTGGTCCCCCGGTACGAGCGGATGTACGCGGGCGGTTCGTACGCGCCCACCTGGTACCAGCGCCGGATCACCCGCCAAGTCCACGAACTGGCGGCCGAATTCGGCATCGGTCCGGGGCGGCGGGGCGCGCCGCGCCGGATCGTCACCCCGGAGCGCCCGGAGGGCTCCGGGCCCGCCGGAGCCACCCAGCTCAGCCTCCTGTGACGGCCGGCGTCGCCTGAACGGTCATCACATCGGGCCAATAGGCGGCACAATCCCGCCTTCCGGGCGCGGTTTCCGGGACGATTCCGCCCAGAACCCTCGGCTGGGAGGCCCCATGCTCCACCCCTTGAAGAAGCGCGCCGCTGTCCTGCTGTCGATCTCCACCGTCGCCGCCACCGTCGCCGCCGCCCTCGCGACCCCGGTCACGGCCGCACCGGCCGGTCCGGCCGCACCGGCGCCGGCCCGTGCGGCGCTGCGCTGGACCGGCTGCACGACCCCGCGGTACCCCACGCTGCAGTGCGCGTCCCTCAAGGTGCCCCTCGACCACGCACGGCCCGGCGGGCGCCAGATCACCCTGGCCCTGACCCGGGTCCCCCACACCGGCCCCACCTCCCAGGGCCCCCTGCTGGTCAACCCCGGCGGCCCGGGCGGCAGCGGCCGCAGCCTGGCCGGGTACATCGCCTCCGCCCTGCCCAAGGAAGTGGCCGCCCAGTACGACGTGATCGGCTTCGATCCCCGGGGCGTCGGCAAGAGCGAGCCCGCCCTGGACTGCGCTGCCGGCCACTTCAAGCCCGCCCGGCCGGACTCGGTCCCCATGGACGAGGCGACCGAGCGGGCCAACCTGGACCGGGTCCGGTCCTTCGCCGAGTCCTGCGGCACCAAGCACGCGGACGTGCTGCCGTACATCGACACCGTCTCGGCCGCCAAGGACATCGAGGCGCTTCGCACCGCCCTCGGCGCCGAGCGGATCAGCTACTTCGGCTACTCCTACGGGACGTATCTGGGCGCGGTGTACGCCAAGCTCCACCCGGGCCGCGTGCACCGGCTCGTCCTGGACTCCGTGGTCGACCCGGGCGGGGTCTGGTACGAGGACAACCTCGCCCAGGACCTCGCCTTCGACGCCCGCCACAAGGCCTTCCTGGCCTGGGTCGCGCAGTACGACGCCACCTACCGGCTGGGCACCGACCCGGCGACGGTGGAGCGGCGCTGGTACGCGATGCGGGACGCGCTGCGCGAGACCCCGGCGGGCGGCAAGGTGGGCCCGGCGGAGCTGGAGGACACCTTCATGCCCGGCGGCTACTACAACGGCTACTGGCCGAACCTCGCCGAGGCCTTCGCGGCGTTCTCGGTGGGCAAGGACCCGAAGCCGCTGGTGGCCGCCTACGAGCGGTTCGGCGCGGTGGAGCCCTCCGCGGGCAACGGCTACAGCGTCTACACGGCGGTCCAGTGCCGGGACTCCGCCTGGCCGAAGGACTGGAACCAGTGGCGTGCGGACATGTGGAGCACCCACGCCAAGGCGCCGTTCATGACCTGGAACAACGCCTGGTACAACGCCCCGTGCGCGTTCTGGCCGACGGAGTCGCTGCAGGCCCCCGACATCACCAATGCGGACCTGCCGCCCGCCCTCCTGCTCCAGGCGACGGAGGACGCGGCGACCCCCTTCGAGGGGGCGCTCAGCATGCGGGACAAGCTGTCGGGTTCGGCCCTGGTGGTCGAGGAGGGCGGCGGCAATCACGGCATCGCCCTGAGCGGCAACAAGTGCCTGGACGACAAGGTGGCGGCCTACCTGACGACGGGCAGGGCCTCGGACGCCACCTGCCCCGCGCAGGCGGCCCCGAAGCCGTCCACGGCCACCCGCGCCGTGCCGGCCTCGGCGGGCGGCGCGGCCCTGCACGGCCTGCTCGGCTTCCGGGGCTGACCTCCGCGACGGCCCGGGGGCCGAGCGGCCGCCGGGCCCGTCGGGTGATCCCGTACGGGCCCTCAGCCCAGTCCGCGCAGCGCGGCCGTCGCCGCCACCGCGAGCCGGGGGTGGGACTGGGCGCGGGTGAGCAGTTCGCGGGCGCGGGGGTCGGCGAGGGCGCCGAGCCCCTCGACGCAGGCTAGGGCCACGCGCCAGTACGGGTCGTGCGGGGACAGCAGCCGCCCCAGGGTGGCCATCAGGGCCGGTACGGATTCGGGGGCGCGCAGGGCGGTGAGCAGGCGCACGGGCTGCAGGGCGTAGGCCGTGCGCAGGCTGTTGGTGGCGAGCGCCGCGGCGGCGCGGGCGGTGCGCGGGTCGTCCAGGACGGCCAGCGCCTCGGCGGCGGCCGCGCAGCGGGCCGGGTCGCGGTGGTTGAGGAGCAGGACGAGGGCTTCGAAGGCGCGCCGGTCTCCCGCGAGGCCCAGCCGGTACGCGGCCAGTTCGCGGGCCCACAGGGGCAGTCCGGACGAGGTCAGGGAGGCGGCCAGGCCGTCGGGGGCGGCCGTGAGCAGCACCTCGTACTCGGGTGACGGTCCCGCCTCCGCCCGCAGGCGCTCCAGCACGTCGTTCACCCGGCCACCCTAGGGGGACACAGCGGTCGCCGCGCCGGGTTTCGGGACATCGGCGACAGCCGGTTGATCGATGATCGATGATCGGTACATTTGGGCGGTACAGGTCACATCTCCGCGCTATGGCGCACCAGTTACCGGCGAGTTACTGTCGTTGCAACAACGTACGAGGGCGGCCTGGTGACGCAGCCGCCTCGTGTCGGTCGGTTCGTATTCACGGCGTGACC
The DNA here is from genome assembly GCF_035989885.1 of Streptomyces sp. NBC_01232. Taxonomy (GTDB): domain Bacteria; phylum Actinomycetota; class Actinomycetes; order Streptomycetales; family Streptomycetaceae; genus Streptomyces. Next base: position 6,654,892 of record NZ_CP108518.1, on the reverse strand, counting down.
CCGGGACAGGGTTCCGCCGTTCTCGCCCCGGGGACCCGCTCCCCGAGGGCTGCTCCCCTCGGCCCCCTCACCCCGGGCCTTCCACCGCACGGCTCTTCCGTACGGCATCCGCGCGCGCCGTGCGCCGCGCGCCCCTCAGTCGTCACCCTCTTCCACTGGAGTCCCTCGATGGACCGTCAGTCCAGTCACCCCACCCTGCAGACCATCGCCGTCGTCGGCCTCGGCACGATGGGCACCGGCATCGCCGAGGTCCTCGCCCGGTCCGGCCGCGAGGTCATCGGCATCGACATCAGCGAGGCCGCCGCCCACCGGGCCGCGGCCGCCCTCGCCTCGGCCACCGCCCGCTCCGTCACCCGGGAGCTGCTCACCGAGCAGGAGCGGGCCGACGTGCTCGCCCGCTTCCGCACGTTCACCGACCTGGGCGCGGCCGCCGAGGCCGACCTCGTCATCGAGGTCGTGCCCGAGTCGTACGAGATCAAGCAGCAGGTGTTCCGCGAGCTCGACGCGATCGTCCGGCCCGACACCATCCTGGCGACCGGCACCAACGCCCTGTCGGTCACGCGGATGGCCGCCGAGTCCCTGCGCCCCGAGCGGGTGCTGGGCCTGCACTTCTTCAACCCGGCGCCCGCGATGAAGCTGGTCGAGATCGTCTCCTGCGTCCTGACCGCCCCGCCGGCCGTCGAGGCGGTCACCGAGCTGGCCCGCGAGCTCGGCAAGGAGCCCGTCCCGGTCGGCGACCGGCCCGGCTTCGTCGCCGACGGCCTGCTCTTCGGCTACCTCAACCAGGCCGCCGCGATGTACGAGGCCCGGTACGCCTCCCGCGAGGACATCGACGCGGCGATGCGGCTCGGCTGCGGCCTGCCCATGGGCCCGCTCGCGCTGCTCGACCTGATCGGCGTGGACACCGCCCGCACCGTCCTGGAGGCCATGTACGCCTCCTCCGGCGACCGGCTGCACGCCCCGGCCCCGATCCTGGGCCAGCTCGCCGAGGCCGGCCTCACCGGCCAGAAGTCCGGCCGCGGCTTCTACACGTACGAGACCGCGGGCAGCCCGGTGATCGTCCGCGACCTCCAGACCCCGCTCGACGGGTCCCTCATCGGCGCGGGCCGCCCCGTCGCCTCCGTCGGTGTGGCCGGCTCCGGGACGATGGCGAGCGGAATCGCCCAGGTCTTCGCGCAGGCCGGCTACAGCGTGGTGCTCGCCGCCCGCAGCCAGGAGAAGGCCGAGGCCGCCAAGGCCGCGATCGGGAAGTCCTTGGGCCGTGCGGTGTCCAAGGGCCGCCTGACCGAGGAGGGCGCCGCGCAGACCCTGGAGCGGATCACTCCGGCCGGTTCGCTGGACGCCTTCGCCGAGGTGGACCTGGCCGTGGAGGCCGTCGCCGAGGACCTGGCGGTCAAGCAGGAGCTGTTCGCTTCCCTGGACAAGGTCTGCAAGCCGGGCGCGGTGCTGGCCACGACCACCTCCTCGCTGCCGGTCATCGCGATCGCCCGCGTGACCTCGCGTCCCGAGGACGTGATCGGCATGCACTTCTTCAACCCGGCCCCGGCGATGAAGCTGGTCGAGGTGGTCCGGACCGTCCTGACGTCCGACGACGTGCACGCCACGGTCCGCGAGATCTGCGTCAAGGTGCGCAAGCACCCCGTGGACTGCGGCGACCGGGCCGGCTTCATCGTGAACGCGCTGCTGTTCCCGTACCTCAACAACGCGATCAAGATGGTCGAGCAGCACTACGCCGACATCGACCAGATCGACGCCGCGATGAAGCTGGGCGGCGGCTACCCGATGGGGCCGTTCGAGCTCCTCGACGTGGTCGGGCTCGATGTGTCGCTGGCCATCGAGAAGGTCCTGCACGCGGAGTTCCGCGACCCGGGTCTGGCCCCGTCCCCGCTGCTGGAGCACCTGGTGGCGGCGGGCTGCCTGGGCCGGAAGACCGGCCGCGGATTCCGTGAGTACGCCGCCCGCCGGTAATCCGTCGGGCCACGAGCCGGATGCGTGGGGAGGGCTGCTCGGGCCCGCCGGACCCTCACGGCGGGCCAACCCTCACGAGCCCAGTGCGGGCTCTCCCCCGCATCCACCCCTCTCCCACCCCCCGCAGGCGCGCTCCCCTGCACGAATGAAGTACTTTCGCTCTATGTCCCAGCCCGCCAAGACCTCGCCCCGCGCCGCCACGGCCTCCGACACACCCGAGAGTCCGGCCGGCACCAAGGCGGCCGCGCAGCGGCTCAAGATGCGCCGCGAGCTCGCCGCCGCGGCCATGGAGCTCTTCGCGACCAAGGGGTACGAGGCGACGACGGTCGACGAGATCGCGGCGACCGCCGGTGTGGCGCGCCGGACCTTCTTCCGGCACTTCCGGTCCAAGGAAGAGGCGATCTTCCCGGACCACGACGACACCCTGACCCGCGCCGAGGCCGTCCTGGACGTCGCCCCGGCGCACGAGCACCCGCTCGACACGGTGTGCCGCGGGATCAAGGAAGTCATGAAGATGTACGCCGCCTCGCCGGCGGTGTCGGTGGAGCGCTACCGGCTGACCCGCGAGGTACCGGCGCTGCGGGAGCGGGAGATCGCCTCGGTGGCCCGGTACGAGCGGCTGTTCACACGCTATCTGCTGGCCCACTTCGACGAGACCGATCACCACGACGGCAATGACGATCCGCTGCTGGCCGAGGTGGCCGCCTCGGCGGTCGTCACCGCCCACAACCACGTCCTGCGGCGCTGGCTGCGGGCGGGCGGCCAGGGGGACGTGGAGGCGCAGCTGGACCACGCCTTCTCGATCGTCCGGAACACCTTCGGCTCGGGCATCGGCGCGGGCCGCACCCTGGGTGCGGCGCCGGCCGCGCCGGCGGCCGTCCGTACGCAGGGCGAGGTGCTGGTGGCGGTGGCCCGCACGGACGCTCCGCTGGACGAGGTCATGCGGACCATCGAAGAGGCCCTGCGCCCGAAGTAGCCGAGAAGCACCACGCGCGACTCCCCCAGCTACCGCTGGGAGGTGCCAAGGGTCACAGCGGCCGCTCCCGTACCGGGGGCGGCCGCTTTCGTTTGTCCGGCTTGCCCCTACTCGCAGGTAACTTTGATCGATCATCGCTCATCGGTGCAGGTCAATCGGCAAATGAGAGAAAGTTTTGGCACGCGGTGCCTTGCCGGGTGACACGGGGTGCCATACGTTGAAGTCGTCCGGATGTCCCCGCGACCCACGCCCACACGGCGTGGAACGCGCCCCGGATTGCCTGCGTCACCAGGCACCGCGCGCCTCACCACGGGCGTAGCCCAGCAGCACCGCACCAGCCGGACCGACGGCACACACCACACCGCACCACGCACCCCGTTTACCTCAGCGCACCCTCATCAGCGCTAGCCGGAGGCTCACCGTGAAGGACATCCTGGACGCGATTCAGTCGCAGTCCGCCACCGCCGCAGACTTCGCAGCGCTGCCGCTGCCCGACTCGTACCGCGCGATCACCGTGCACAAGGACGAGGCGGAGATGTTCGCGGGGCTGACGACACGCGAGAAGGACCCGCGCAAGTCCCTCCACCTGGACAACGTCCCGGTGCCGGAGCTGGGCCCGGGCGAGGCCCTGGTCGCCGTTATGGCCTCCTCGGTCAACTACAACTCCGTGTGGACCTCGATCTTCGAGCCGGTCTCCACCTTCAGCTTCCTGGAGCGCTACGGGCGCCTGTCCGAGCTGACCAAGCGCCACGACCTGCCCTACCACGTCATCGGCTCCGACCTCGCGGGCGTCGTCCTGCGCACCGGCCCCGGCGTCAACGCCTGGAACCCGGGCGACGAGGTCGTGGCGCACTGCCTCTCGGTCGAGCTGGAGTCCTCCGACGGCCACAACGACACGATGCTCGACCCCGAGCAGCGCATCTGGGGCTTCGAGACCAACTTCGGCGGCCTGGCCGAGATCGCCCTGGTCAAGTCGAACCAGCTGATGCCCAAGCCCGACCACCTGAGCTGGGAGGAGGCCGCCTCCCCCGGTCTGGTCAACTCCACGGCCTACCGCCAGCTGGTCTCCCAGAACGGCGCCGGCATGAAGCAGGGCGACAACGTCCTGATCTGGGGCGCCAGCGGCGGCCTCGGCTCCTACGCCACCCAGTTCGCGCTGGCCGGCGGCGCCAACCCGGTCTGCGTGGTCTCCAGCCCCGAGAAGGCGGACATCTGCCGGGCCATGGGCGCCACCGCGGTCATCGACCGCAACGCCGAGGGCTACAAGTTCTGGAAGGACGAGCACACCCAGGACCCGCGCGAGTGGAAGCGCTTCGGCTCCAAGATCCGCGAGCTGACCGGCGGCGAGGACATCGACATCGTCTTCGAGCACCCGGGCCGCGAGACCTTCGGCGCCTCGGTGTACGTCACCCGCAAGGGCGGCACCATCACCACCTGCGCCTCGACCTCGGGCTACATGCACCAGTACGACAACCGCTACCTGTGGATGTCGCTGAAGCGGATCGTCGGCTCGCACTTCGCCAACTACCGCGAGGCGTGGGAGGCCAACCGCCTGATCGCCAAGGGCAAGATCCACCCCACCCTGTCGAAGGTCTACTCCCTGGAGGAGACCGGCCAGGCCGCCTACGACGTCCACCGCAACCTCCACCAGGGCAAGGTCGGCGTCCTCGCGCTGGCCCCCGAGGAGGGCCTGGGCGTCCGCGACCACGAGATGCGCGCCAAGCACCTCGACGCCATCAACCGCTTCCGCAACGTCTGAGACCGTTCAAAGGCCTAAGGGACAGCCTGAGATGACAGAGCGCCAGAAGGACCGTCCGTGGCTCATGCGGACGTACGCCGGCCACTCCACGGCCGAGGCGTCCAACGAGCTGTACCGCCGCAACCTCGCCAAGGGCCAGACCGGCCTGTCGGTCGCGTTCGACCTGCCGACGCAGACCGGCTACGACCCCGACCACATCCTCGCCCGCGGCGAGGTGGGCCGGGTCGGGGTCCCGGTCTCCCATCTGGGCGACATGCGGAGGCTGTTCCAGGACATTCCCCTGGAACAGATGAACACCTCGATGACGATCAACGCCACGGCCATGTGGCTGCTGGCGCTCTACCAGGTGGCCGCCGAGGAGCAGGGTGCGGACATCGCCCAGCTCCAGGGCACCACCCAGAACGACATCGTCAAGGAATACCTCTCGCGCGGGACGCACGTCTTCCCGCCGGGGCCGTCCCTGCGGCTGACGACGGACATGATCGCCTACACGGTCAACCACATCCCCAAGTGGAACCCGATCAACATCTGCTCGTACCACCTCCAGGAGGCCGGGGCCACCCCGGTCCAGGAGATCTCGTACGCGATGTCCACGGCGATCGCGGTCCTCGACTCGGTGCGCGACTCGGGCCAGGTGCCCGAGGAGCGCTTCGGCGAGGTCGTCGCCCGCATCTCCTTCTTCGTGAACGCGGGCGTCCGCTTCATCGAGGAAATGTGCAAGATGCGCGCCTTCGGCCGCATCTGGGACAAGGTCACCAAGGAGCGGTACGGCATCGAGAACGCGAAGCAGCGTCGCTTCCGTTACGGCGTCCAGGTCAACTCCCTGGGACTGACCGAGGCCCAGCCCGAGAACAACGTCCAGCGCATCGTGCTGGAGATGCTCGCGGTCACCCTCTCCAAGGACGCCCGCGCCCGAGCCGTGCAGCTGCCCGCCTGGAACGAGGCGCTGGGCCTGCCCCGGCCCTGGGACCAGCAGTGGTCGCTGCGCATCCAGCAGGTCCTGGCGCACGAGAGCGACCTGCTGGAGTACGAGGACATCTTCGCCGGATCCCACGTCATCGAAGCCAAAGTCGACTCCCTGGTCGCCGACTGCCTGGCCGAGATCGACCGGATCCAGGAGATGGGCGGCGCCATGGCGGCCGTCGAGTCCGGGTACCTGAAGGGCGAGCTGGTCGCCTCGCACGCCGAACGCCGGGCGCGGATCGAGGCCGGCGAGGACAAGATCGTCGGCGTCAACTGCTTCCAGCAGACCGAGGAGAACCCGCTCACGTCCGACCTGGACGGCGCCATCATGACGGTCGACGGCGCCGTGGAGGCGCTGACCGTGGAGCGCATCGGCCGCTGGCGCGCCGAGCGCCAGGAGTCCTCGGACCGCCAGGGGAACGGCGACCCGTTCGTCTTCCCCACCACCCAGCAGGCGCTGGAACGCCTCAAGGAGGCCGCGGCGGGCACCGAGAACCTCATGGAGGCCACGCTGGAGTGCGCCCGCGCGGGTGTCACCACCGGCGAGTGGTCCAGCGCCCTGCGCGAGGTGTTCGGCGAGTTCCGCGCCCCGACCGGGGTCTCCTCGGCCCCGGTGGCCGTCACCGCCGAGCCCGGCACGCCGATGCACGAGGTCCGCGAGAAGGTCTCCCGTACGGCCGACGAGCTCGGCTCGGGCCGGCTGCGCCTGCTGGTCGGCAAGCCCGGCCTCGACGGGCACTCCAACGGCGCCGAGCAGATCGCAGTCCGGGCCCGCGACGCCGGCTTCGAGGTGGTCTACCAGGGCATCAGGCTGACGCCGGAGGAGATCTCCTCCGCGGCGCTGGCCGAGGACGTGCACTGCGTGGGACTGTCCATCCTGTCCGGCTCGCACAGCGCTCTCGTCCCGGACGTCCTGGAACGCCTGCGGCTGGCGGGGGCGGGTGACATCCCGGTCATCGTCGGAGGCATCATTCCGAACGCCGACGCCGTGACGCTGAAGGCCGCGGGTGTCGCCGCGGTCTTCACGCCGAAGGACTTCGGCATCACGGAGATCATCGGCCGTATCGTCGACGAGATCCGCAAGGCCAACAAGCTCGCTCCCCTCGATATCGACAACGCACTCGTTGCAAGCACGGAGGTCCCCGCATGACCACGCCAGTCCACCCGGTGAACCGCCTTCGCCCGCGTCGCTCCTGCCTCGCGGTGCCCGGCTCGAACCCGCGGTTCCTGGAGAAGGCCCAGGGCCTGCCGGCCGACCAGGTCTTCCTGGACCTGGAGGACGCCTGCGCGCCGCTCGCCAAGGAAGGCGCCCGCCACACGATCGTGGACGCGCTGAACAACGGCGACTGGACCGGCAAGACCCGCGTCGTGCGCGTCAACGACTGGACCACCCACTGGACCTACCGTGACGTCATCACGGTCGTCGAGGGCGCCGGCCAGAACCTCGACTGCATCATGCTGCCGAAGGTCCAGGACGCCCAGCAGGTCGTGGCGCTCGACCTCCTGCTGACCCAGATCGAGAAGACCATGGGCTTCGAGGTCGGCAAGATCGGCATCGAGGCGCAGATCGAGAACGCCAAGGGCCTGGTGAACGTCGACGAGATCGCCGCCGCCTCGCCGCGCCTGGAGACCATCATCTTCGGCCCGGCCGACTTCATGGCCTCGATCAACATGAAGTCCCTGGTCGTGGGCATGCAGCCGCCCGGCTACGGCGCGGACGCCTACCACTACATCCTGATGCGGATCCTGATGGCGGCCCGCATGCACAACCTCCAGGCGATCGACGGCCCCTTCCTCCAGATCCGCGACGTGGACGCCTACCGCGAGGTGGCCGGCCGGGCGGCGGCGCTGGGCTTCGACGGCAAGTGGGTCCTGCACCCGGGTCAGGTCGACGCGGCCAACGAGGTCTTCTCCCCCTCCCAGGAGGACTACGACCACTCCGAGCTGATCCTCGACGCGTACGACTGGTGCACCTCGGAGGCCGGCGGCAAGAAGGGCTCCGCGATGCTCGGCGACGAGATGATCGACGAGGCCAGCCGCAAGATGGCCCTGGTCATCGCGGGCAAGGGCCGCGCCGCGGGCATGCAGCGCACCACCAAGTTCGAGATCCCGGAGGCCTGACCGCCATGCAGTTCGGACGCACGTACGAAGAGTTCGAGGTCGGGGCGGTCTACAAGCACTGGCCCGGGAAGACGGTCACCGAGTACGACGACCACCTCTTCTGTCTGCTGACCATGAACCACCACCCGCTCCACATGGACAGCAATTACGCCGAGAACACCACGGACTTCGGCAAGAACGTGGTCGTGGGCAACTACATCTACTCACTGCTGCTCGGCATGTCCGTGCCGGACGTCTCCGGGAAGGCCATCGCCAACCTGGAGATCGAGTCCCTGCGGCACGTGGCGCCGACCTTCCACGGCGACACGATCTACGGCGAGACCACGGTCCTCGACAAGACCCCGTCGAAGTCGAAGAACGACCGCGGGATCGTCTACGTGGAGACCAAGGGCTACAAGCAGGACGGCACCCTCGTCTGCGTCTTCCGGCGCAAGGTGATGGTCCCGACCGAGACGTACATCAAGGAGCGCGGCGGCGAGCAGCCCGGCCGCCCCACGCTGAAGGAACAGGGGAAGTAGCCATGGCCCGACTCGCCCAGACCGCCGGGCTGACCGACGTCCAGCGGGAGATCCTCAAGACCGTCCGGGAGTTCGTCGACAAGGAGATCATCCCGGTCGCGACCGAGCTCGAGCACCGCGACGAGTACCCGCAGCAGATCGTCGACGGCCTCAAGGAACTCGGCCTCTTCGGCCTGATGATCCCGGAGGAGTACGGCGGCCTGGGTGAGTCGCTCCTCACCTACGCCCTGTGCGTCGAGGAGATCGCCCGCGGCTGGATGTCCGTCTCGGGCATCATCAACACCCACTTCATCGTGGCGTACATGCTCAAGCAGCACGGCACGCAGGAGCAGAAGGACCACTTCCTCCCGCGTATGGCCCTGGGCGAGGTGCGCGGCGCGTTCTCGATGTCGGAGCCGGCGCTGGGCTCGGACGTGTCGGCCATCTCCTCCAAGGCGGTCAAGGACGGGGACGAGTACGTCCTGAACGGCCAGAAGATGTGGCTGACGAACGGTGGCAGCTCCACCCTGGTGGCCGTTCTCGTCCGGAGTGACGAAGGACACCCCGAGGGCACCGCGCCGCACAAGTCGATGACGACCTTCCTCGTCGAGAAGGAGCCCGGCTTCGGTGAGGTGCGTCCCGGCCTGACCATCCCCGGCAAGATCGACAAGATGGGCTACAAGGGCGTCGACACGACCGAGCTCATCATGGACGGACTGCGCATTCCGGCCAATCGGGTCCTGGGAGGCCAGACCGGCCGAGGGTTTTACCAAATGATGGACGGCGTCGAGGTCGGCCGCGTCAACGTGGCGGCGCGTGGCTGCGGTGTCGCTCAGCGTGCTTTCGAACTGGGTGTCTCCTATGCCCAGCAACGTCACACTTTCGGCAAGGCGATCGCCGAGCACCAGGCGATTCAGTTCAAGCTGGCCGAGATGGCTACCAAGGTCGAAGCCGCCCATGCGATGATGGTCAATGCAGCACGCAAAAAGGACTCTGGGGAACGAAACGACCTCGAAGCAGGGATGGCGAAGTACCTCGCCTCCGAGTACTGCAAGGAGGTCGTCGAGGACGCCTTCCGTATCCACGGCGGATACGGCTTCTCGAAGGAGTACGAGATCGAGCGTCTCTACCGGGAGGCCCCGATGCTGCTGATCGGTGAAGGTACCGCCGAGATCCAGAAAATGATCATCGGGCGACGCCTGCTCGAGGAGTACCGGCTCCAGGGCTGAAAGTCCCTTTTGCAGCGAATCATCCATGGGTTCGTTGCGAAAGGATCACTGGCAGTGACTGGCTGGCGGTCATCGACTCGGCTTCTGGCTTGCCCAGTTGTTGCGTGCAACCGATAGCATTCCAGTAAAGCCGCCGTCCCGTCCCCCTATTTGCGGCGCGGCAATCACCCGCTACGAAGGTCATCCATGCCCCACAGCCAAACCTCTGCACCTCGCGACAGCCTCCTTGGCGTACGCCTCGCGCGCGGAGCATCGCCGTGGCTTCTGCCGACCGTCGCCACCGCGGCGCTCAGCCTCACCCGGGCCCGCAAGTCCGGACGCTGGGCCGCGGCGGCCGTGCCCGCCACCGCGCTCGCCGCGGGCATGCTGTGGTTCTTCCGCGACCCCGAGCGCGAGATCGCTCAGGGCCGTGTCATCTCCCCCGCCGACGGTGTGGTGCAGAGCATCATGCCGTGGAAGGACGGACGGACCCGGGTCGCGATCTTCATGAGCCCGCTGAACGTCCACGTCAACCGTGCGCCCCTCGCGGGCACGGTGACGTCCGTGGAGCACATCCCCGGCGGATTCGTCCCGGCGTTCAACAAGGAGAGCGAGAACAACGAGCGCGTTGTCTGGCACTTCGACACCGAACTCGGTGACATCGAGATGGTGCAGATCGCCGGCGCCGTCGCGCGTCGCATCGTCCCGTACCTGCCGGCCGGCACCAAGGTGGAGCAGGGCGAACGCATCGGTCTGATCCGCTTCGGCTCCCGCGTCGACATCTACCTCCCCGAGGGCGTCGAGGTCGCGGTCGAGGTCGGTCAGGCCACCACCGCGGGGGTGACACGAATTGACCGTGACTGACCCTGAGACTCCGGCCGCGGGCTGGGTTCCCGAACCTGCCGAGGAGGAGTCCGCCGAGGACGACATGCCGCTCTCGCTGCGGCTGTCGATAGCGGACACCCTCACCCTCGGTAACGCGACGTGCGGATTCATGGCGGTGTACTTCACCACCACCGGAATCCTCATTCCGCACCTCACCGGCAGTGGCGAGTCGGGCATGGCCCGTAACAGCGCCGCGACGGCAGTGATACTGATGCTGCTCGCCGCGGTCTTCGACCTCTTCGACGGCATCGTGGCCCGCAAGCTGCGCAGCTCGCCGATGGGTGCCGAGCTGGACAACCTGTCCGACCTGATCAGCTTCGGCCTCGCACCGGCCTACTTCGTGCTCGTCTACGGCATGGTCGCCGTCGACGCGCACCAGAAGATGTCGGCGCTGGCCGCGATCGTCGTACTGCTCGCCGTGGTGCTCAGACTCGCGAGATTCAGCTGCGTGACGATGAAGGACGGCATGTTCCAGGGCATGCCGAGCCCCTTCGGCGCGCTGACGGTCGTCTCGATCGTCCTGCTGGAGCTTCCGTTCGTCCCGACGCTGCTGGCGATCATCGGAGTGGCCTGGCTGATGGTGAGCCGGGTCGAGTACCCGAAGCCGCGGGGTGTCCTCGCGGTGGCGATGCTCTGCTGGATCATCAGCGCGATGGGGCTCCTGGCGGCCTGGGCGTTCGACGCCCCGGGCGGTCAGCTGCTGCTCCAGACGGGCTGCGCCCTGCAGATCGCGATGGCGGCGACCATTCCGCTGTTCGCGACCACCCGGAAGGCGAACACCTTCCGGCACAACCGCCGCGAAGCCCGAGCCGCGACGCTGCGCTAGCTGTACCGGAGAAGGCCCCCGGATGCCGATGGCATCCGGGGGCCTTCTGCCGTTCCCGGAGGGCGGGGTCGGGGCCGGTGGTGGGGCGGGGGTCGTCCGGGGTGTGCAACGTGATGTGTTGGCCCTCACCGCGGAGCACGTTCCGGCTCCCCGGGGGGCCACAAATCATGCCTACCCCGGACGGCCCCCGCCCCGCCGCCGGACACGGCCCCGCCCGGACCCCCCGCCGGGCACCCGGCCCGGACGTAGCCTTGATGTCGGAAAACCGCCAGCCGGCGGTGCGTCGACCCCGGATCCTGGAGCCATGCACACCGACACCGAGCGCTGCGTAAGGGCCGTGCAGTCGAAGGACGCCCGCTTCGACGGCTGGTTCTTCACCGCCGTTCTGACCACCCGGATCTACTGCCGGCCCAGCTGCCCCGCCGTGCCGCCGAAGGTCGCGAACATGACCTTCCTGCCCAGCGCCGCCGCCTGCCAGCAGGCAGGGTTCAGGGCCTGCAAGCGGTGCCGGCCCGACACGAGCCCCGGCTCGCCCGAGTGGAACGCACGGGCCGATGCCGTGGCCCGCGCCATGCGGCTGATCCGGGACGGGGTCGTGGACCGGGAGGGCGTGCCGGGCCTGGCGACCAGGCTGGGATACTCCGCCCGCCAGGTCGAGCGGCAGCTCAACGCCGAGCTGGGGGCCGGGCCGCTCGCCCTGGCAAGGGCCCAGCGCGCCCAGACCGCCCGGCTGCTCATCGAGACCTCCGAGCTGCCCATGGGCGATGTGGCCTTCGCCTCCGGGTTCTCCTCCATCCGGACCTTCAACGACACGGTCCGCGAGGTCTTCGCCCTGTCCCCCAGCGAGCTGCGGGTGCGGGCCGTGAAGGCCAGCCGCAACAAGAACGCCCCGCCCAGGATCCCCGGGACGATAAGCCTGCGGCTGCCGTTCCGGGCCCCGCTGAACCCCGACAACCTCTTCGGGCACCTCGCCGCGACCGCGGTCCCGGGGGTCGAGGAGTGGCGTGACGGCGCCTACCGCCGCACCCTGCGCCTGCCGTACGGCACCGGCGTGGTCGCTCTGACCCCGCAGCCCGACCACATCGGCTGCCGCCTCGCCCTGACCGACCTGCGCGACCTCACCATCGCCATCAGCCGCTGCCGCTGGATGCTCGATCTGGACGCCGACCCGGAGGCGGTCGACGAGCAGCTGCGCCGCGACCCGCTGCTGGCCCCGCTCGTGGACAAGGCTCCCGGGCGCCGGGTTCCCCGTACGGTCGACGCGGCGGAGTTCGCCGTACGGGCGGTGCTGGGGCAGCAGGTGTCCACCGCGGCCGCCCGCACGCACGCCTCCCGGCTGGTCACCGCGTACGGCGAGCGGGTGGAGGACCCGCTGGGCGGGCTGACCCACCTCTTCCCCTCCCCGCAGGCGCTCACTGAACTGGACCCGGATGCGCTGGCCCTGCCGCGCAGCCGGCGCGCCACGCTCACCACCCTGGTCTCGGCCCTCGCCGACGGCTCGCTGCCCCTCGGCTTCGACAGTGACTGGGACGGCGCGCGGGCGCAGCTGTCGGCGCTGCCCGGCTTCGGCCCCTGGACCACCGAGGTGATCGCGATGCGGGCGCTCGGCGACCCGGACGCGTTCCTTCCGTCCGATCTGGGGGTCCGGCGGGCGGCGCAGGGGCTCGGGCTGCCGTCCACGCCCTCGGCGCTGACCGCGCGGGCGGCCGCGTGGCGGCCGTGGCGTGCGTACGCCGTCCAGTACCTGTGGGCCACGGACGCCCACCCCATCAACCACCTGCCCGCCTGAGGAGCACCAGCGATGCGATCCACCATGAACGCCGCCAAGCGGCACACCGTCGTCGACAGCCCGTACGGCCCGCTGACGCTGGTCGCCACGGACGGGGTCCTCAGCGGCCTGTACATGACCGGGCAGCGCCACCGGCCCGCCGAGGAGTCCTTCGGAGAGCGGGTGGACGCCGCCGAGGAGCCGTTCCCCGAAGTGGTGCGCCAGCTGGACTCGTACTTCGCCGGGGAGCTCACCGAGTTCGACCTCCCGCTCCGCCTGGAGGGCACCGATTTCCAGCGCAGCGTCTGGGACCAGCTCGTACGGATCCCGTACGGCAAGACCTGGTCGTACGGGGAGCTCGCGGCCAGGCTGGGCAAGCCCAACGCCTCGCGCGCGGTGGGTCTGGCGAACGGGAAGAACCCGGTGGGAATCATCGTGCCCTGCCACCGCGTGATCGGCGCGTCGGGCGGGATGACGGGCTACGGCGGCGGGGTGGACCGCAAGGTGCGCCTGCTGGCCTTCGAGTCCGGTGAGGGTGCCTGAGCGCTCCGCATGCGGACCTCATGAAGCGGTTGTATCAATGAGATACCGCTACATGATCGGAGTCGGGCATGGACGACTATCCGCTTCTCAACATCTTCTGGACGATGCTGTACCTGTTCCTGTGGATCATGTGGTTCTTCCTGCTCTTCAAGATCATCACGGATATCTTCCGTGACCACAGCCTCGGCGGCTGGGGGAAGGCGGGATGGCTGATCTTCGTACTCCTGCTGCCCTTCCTCGGCGTGTTCGTCTACCTGATCGCCCGGGGCAAGAGCATGGGCGAACGCGACCTGAAGCAGGTCCAGGAGAACGAGGCCGCCTTCCGGGACTACGTCCAGAAGACGGCGGGCTCCGGCGGCGGCAGTGCGGACGAGCTGCACAAACTGTCCGCGCTCAAGGACAAGGGCGACATCACGCAGGAGGAGTTCGACCGCGCCAAGGCCAAGCTCCTGGCCTGACCCCGCGGGGTCAGACGACGAGGAGCGGGACGAGCAGCGCGAAGGCGGCGCCCGCCTCCACGGCGTAGCTGTACAGCGAGGGGTGCTGGACCGGGGCGGCGAGCAGGACCACGCTCTGCTGGGCGGCGGCGGCCGCCACCCAGTCGGCGTCAGCGCCGAGGTTGCCCTGGTACCAGCCCTCGCAGGAGCCGGGTCCGGTGACGGCGAGGAGGTCGTCCTCGCGGCGGTAGAAGGCCTGCCAGCCGGCGGCCGGTGCGGACCAGGCCTCGAAATCGGTGAACTGCGCCCAGCCGCCCTCGCGTATCGCGGTGTCGAACATCCAGACCGGGGTTCCCTCCGGGGTCACCTCACCGCCGGCCTGCTGGTCGGTGGTGAAGTGCACCATGGGGAGGGCGTCGGGCCCGTCGGCGGTGCTGGGCCACGCGTACATCGTGATCATCTGCTGATTCTGTCCTGGTCGAAGTAAGCCCGGTGTTACGGGGCGGCCGGGCGCCGGCCGTTCTCCAGTTCCGCCGTTCCCTCGCCCGACTGCAGGATCCGGTACGCCTCCTGGGTGCGCAGTCCGAGCGATCCGAGCAGGTACGTGGTGAGTTCGGCCGGCTCGACCAGCCGCCAGGAGATCAGTTCGTCCTCCTGGAGCACGATCGAGGCGAGCTGGGCGTCGTCGAGCACACCCCCGTCGTAGACGTACGCGACCACCGGCGGGCGGCCGGTGCCCAGCACCCAGTCCACGGCGAGGAGGCGGCCCAGCGGCAGGTCGAGGCCGATCTCCTCGGCGCTCTCGCGACGGGCGGCGGCGCGCGGTGACTCGCCCTGGTCCGACTCGATGGTGCCGCCCGGCAGGGCCCAGCCCTCGCGGTAGTTGGGCTCGACAAGCAGGACCCGTCCGGCGGTGTCCCGGTAGAGCGCGGCCGCGCCGGCCAGCACCCGGGGCAGGCTCGCGATGTACGTGGCGTAGTCATCCGTGGTGGTCACCCGGCCACCCTACCGAGATCAGGGCCGCGACCCGCCGGTACCGTCCTCGCGGTCGCCTCCCCGGGACGCGGCGACGCGTCGCAGGCGGTGGTGTCCGGTCGTCCCCTGTTCGGTGAGGGCGTCTCCGACCATGGCCCGGACCGCGTCCCGCATGCCGTGCAGGGGGTGGTGGCGGGCGGGTCCGGCGCCGGGGTCCGTGCGGAGTTCCTTCACCAGGGCCCAGCAGAGCAGCAGCATGACGACGACGAAGGGCAGGGCGACCAGGATGGTGGCGGTCTGCAGCGACTTGAGGCCGCCCGCGACGAGCAGGACGGCGGCGACGGCGGCCATCAGCACGCCCCAGGTGACGACGAGCCAGGTGGGCGGGTTGAGGGAGCCGCGGCTGGTGAGCGAGCCCATCACCAGGGAGGCCGAGTCGGCGCTGGTGACGAAGTAGGTCATGACCAGGACCATGGCGACCCATGAGGTGACCGCGGAGAGCGGCAGGGCGTCCAGCATCGCGAAGAGCGAGGCCTCCGTACCGTCCTTGATCTTGACGGCGAAGTCCACGGCGCCGGTGGAGTCGAGGCGGATGGCGGTGCCGCCCATCACGCAGAACCAGATGACGGTGGCCCCGCTGGGGACGAGCAGCACGCCGATCAGGAACTCGCGGATGGTGCGGCCGCGCGAGATGCGGGCAATGAAGGTGCCGACGAACGGCGCCCAGGAGAGCCACCACGCCCAGTAGAAGATCGTCCACGCGCCCAGCCACTTGGAGTCGGTGAAGGCACCGGTGCGGCTGGCCATCGGCAGCAGTTCGTGCAGGTAGCCGCCGATGCTGGAGGGGATGCACGTCGAGGATGTAGACGGTGGGGCCGAGCACGAAGACGAAGAGCATCAGGACGGCGGCCAGCACGAGGTTGATGGTGCTGAGCCACTTCACGCCCTTGTGCAGGCCGGAGAAGGCGGAGAGGACGAAGGCCGCCGACAGGGAGCCGATGATGATCAGCTCCAGGGTGACGGAGTCCTCGACGCCGGTCGTGAGGTTCAGCCCCTTGGAGACCTGGAGCGCGCCGAGACCGAGGCTGGTGGCGGTGCCGAAGACCGTGGCGAACACCGCCAGCAGGTCGATGGCCCGGCCGGCCGGGCCGCCCGCCCGTTCCTCGCCGATCAGGGGGACGAAGGCGGAGCTGAGGCGGTTGCCGCGGCCCTTGCGGAAGGTCGCGTAGGCCAGGGCGAGGCCGGCGATGCCGTAGATCGCCCAGGGGGTGAGGGTCCAGTGGAAGAAGGAGTACTCCATGGCCGCGAGGGCGGCGGCGCCGGTGGCGGGGGCCGCCCCGGAGGCCGGGGGCGGGGCCAGGTAATGGGTGAGGGCTCCCCCACCCCGTAGAACATCAGGCCGATGCCCATGCCGGCGCTGAACATCATCGCGATCCACGCGAGGTTGGTGAACTCCGGCTCGGAGTCGTCGGCGCCGAGCCGGATCCGGCCGAAGCGGCTGATGGCGAGCACGACGCACATGACGAGGAAGACATCGGCTGCGATCACGAACAGCCAGGCGAAGTTGCCCAGCACCCAGGAGAGCGCGGTGCCCGAGGCGGTGTCGAAGGAGTCCTTGCCCAGTGCCGCCCAGGCGACGACGGCCAGCACGGCGATCACACCCACGGTGACGACGACGTGGTCGGGGGTGCCGTCCGCGGGACCGTCGGATCCGCCTCCGGGGGTGTCCGGACGTGGCTGTTCCAGGGATTCCGCGCTCATGCGGCCACACTATGCAGGCGTATATCCCGATTTAGGGGCATGCCGCGCCGGGTGTGGCCCAGGCCACTCATGGGCATAGGAGGATCCTCCGGATAAGCTCATGGCGGCGCGACTGCACTGTTCGATAGCAAGGGAATAGCAAGGTGACGGACGGAGCAGTAACTGAGACCGCGCGCGTGCTCATCGCCGCGGACAAATTCAAGGGCTCGCTCACGGCCGTTCAGGTCGCGGAGCGGGTCACGGCCGGACTCCGCAGGGCCGTACCGGACGTGGAGATCGAGACCCTCCCCGTCGCGGACGGCGGCGACGGAACGGTCGCGGCAGCCGTGGCAGCCGGCTTCGAACGCCGGGAGGTACGGGTCACCGGACCCCTCGGCGACCAGGTCACGGCCGCTTTCGCGCTGCGCGGAGGCACCGCGGTGGTCGAGATGGCGGAGGCCTCCGGGCTGCAGCTGCTGCCGGCCGGCACCTTCGCCGCGCTGACGGCGACCACGTACGGCTCGGGCGAGCTCCTCAAGGCCGCGCTGGACGCGGGCGCGCGCTCGATCGTCTTCGGCGTGGGCGGCAGCGCCACCACCGACGGCGGCGCCGGCATGCTGGCCGCGCTCGGTGCGGTGTTCCTGGATGCGAACGGCGAACCGGTCGGTCCGGGCGGTGGCGCGCTGGCCGAGCTGGCCTCGGCCGACCTGTCCGGCGTCGACCCGCGCTTCGCGGAGGTGGAGTTCGTCCTCGCGAGCGACGTGGACAACCCGCTGACCGGCCCGAAGGGCTGCGCGGCGGTCTACGGCCCGCAGAAGGGCGCTTCGCCCGAGGACGTGGCGACGCTCGACGCGGCGCTGGCGCACTTCGCGGTGGTGCTGGAGAAGTCGATCGGCGCGAAGGCCGCCGAGTGCGCGGTGCTGCCGGGTGCGGGTGGCGCGGGCGGCATCGGCTACGGAGCCCTGCTGCTCGGCGCGACGTTCCGTCCCGGCATCGAGCTGATGCTGGAGGTGCTGGGATTCGCCCCCGCGCTGGAGCGGGCCACGCTGGTCATCACCGGTGAGGGCTCCCTGGACGAGCAGACCCTGCACGGCAAGGCACCGGCGGGTGTCGCGGCCGCGGCGCGCGCCGCGGGCAAGCCGGTGGTGGCGGTCTGCGGCCGGCTGCTGCTGACCCAGGAGGCCCTGGAGGGGGCCGGTATCCGCAAGGCGTACCCGCTCACGGACCTGGAGCCCGACCCGGCCAGGTCCATCCCGAACGCGGGTCCCCTGCTGGAGCAGGTCGCGGCCAACATCGCCGCCGACGTGCTCTGACGCGGCCGCCACCTCCGAGGGCCCCGCCCCCACCACCCCGGGGCGGGGCCCTCACCTGTCCCGACCCCGCCGGGCGATCCGGCCTCGCCACATCCAGCCCCTCCGGCGTTTGAGCAGGGGGCACCTCCCAGCGGTAGCTGGGGGAGGGTCCGGGCAGAGCCCGGTGCCCGGCGGAGCCGGGTTTCCTGGGGCTCCGCCCCAGACCCCGCGCCTCAAACGCCGGCGAGGCTGGAATTGGCCCGGCCGAGGCTTCGGGCGGGGCTAGCCGAGGAGGTCGGCCGTGGTGATCACGCGGGCGAAGCCGCCGCCATCGAGGTTCACCGCGGTGGCGGTGGCGAGCTCGTCCGCCGTCAGGGCGAGGCCCGCCGGCCCGGCGAGGTCGAAGGTGTGGGTGGCGTCCAGCGGGACCAGCACGTCGAGGCCCAGGTTCCCCGCCATCCGCGCCGTGGTCTCGACGCACATGTTCGTCTGGATGCCGACCACCACCACCTGGCCGATGCCCCGGGCGGTGAGCCAGTCGGCCAGGTCCGGAGTGCCGTAGAAGGCGGAGTTCACGGTCTTGGTGATCACCAGCGCCCCCTCGCGCCGCTTCTCGACCAGGTCCTTGAAGCCGTACCCGGGGTGGTCCGGGGCCAGGACGGAGCCCGGCTGCACCGACGCGTGCTGCACGAGGACCACGGGGCGGCCGGCCGCCCGCCAGTCGTCCATCAGGGCGGCGATGTTGTCCTCCGCCGCCGGGTTGTTGCGCGGGCCCCAGAAGGACTCCTCGTCGAAGCCCTTCTGCACGTCGATGACCAGCAGGGCACTGTTGGGGGCGATCTCGATCGCGGTCGTCGTCATGGCTCCATGCTGTCCGCCGGGCCGCAGGCCCGACAGCGGCTGCGTGGCCCCGTACCGATGGGATCCTGCCAGGATGGCAGTCTGATCCCCTGGCACACTGGCCGCATGCGCCGCGTCGCGATCGTCGTCCAGCCCGGTATCCGCAGCTTCGACCTCGCCGTCATCACCGAGGTCTGGGGCCCGGACCGCAGCCGCGCCGGGGTGCCCGGCTTCGAGCTCCGCCGGTGCGCCGTGGAACCCGGTCCGATCCCGCTGCCCGGCGGGCTGACCCTGGCCCCCGACCGCGGGCTCGACTGGCTGGCCGCGGCGGACCTGGTCGTCGTACCGGCGCTGGCCGAGCCCGCCGACCCGACCCCCGAGCCGGTCCTCGCCGCCCTGCGCGAGGCGCACGGCCGGGGCGTGCCGATCGCCGCCCTGTGCGCCGGGGCGTTCATCCTGGCGGAGGCCGGTCTGCTGGACGGCCGCCGCGCGGTCACCCACTGGTGGCTGGCCCCCGAGCTCGCCGCCCGCTACCCGGGGATCCTGGTGGAGGAGGCCCCGCTCTACGTCGAGGACGGCGGGCTGTGGACCTCCGCCGGGGTGGCCTCCGGCATCGACCTGTGTCTGCACCTCGTGCGGCAGGCTCACGGCGCCGAGGCCGCCGCCGCCATCGCCCGCTCCATGGTGACGGGCCCCTTCCGCACCGGGGACCACGCCCAGTACCTGGACCGGCCCGTCCCTGCCGCGGACCGGACCGCCGAGGCACTGGCCGCCGTACGGGAGCGCGCCCTGCGCTCGCTGCACGAGCCCCTGTCGGTGGCCACCATGGCCGACTGGGCCGGGATGTCCCCGCGTTCCTTCGCCCGGCACTTCGCCGCCGCCACCGGCACCACCCCGCACCGGTGGCTGCTCGGACACCGTCTGGACGCCGCCCGCAAGCTGCTGGAACGCACCGATCATCCGGTGCCGGAGGTGGCCCGCCGGGCCGGTTTCGCCAGCGAGGTCACCTTCCGCCAGCACTTCACCTCCCACGTCGGCCTCGGTCCCCGGGCGTACCGTGCGGCCTCCTGTGCACCGGCAGCCGCACCAAACCCTCCGGACAGTGTTAGAAAGGGCTCATGACCGGACGTTTTGGTCGCCAGCCGACCGGGTGGGGTTCGCGCCTGCCCGCGCGCCCGGTCCGGTGGGCGCACAGCGTCGCGGGTCAGGTCTTCGCCCTCCAGGCGGTGATCGTGGTCCTGCTGATCGCCGCCGCCTCGGCGGCCCTGGTGCTGCAGGCCCAGTACGACAGCCTGCGCGACGCCCGCCACCGCTCGCTCGCGGCGGCGGAGGCCTTCTCGCACTCCCCCGGTATCGCGTCGGCGCTGAGGGCGGCGGATCCGACCGCCGTGCTGCAGCCGCTGGCCGAGGCCGCCCGCCGGGGCTCGGGCGTCGACTTCATCGCCGTGATGGACATCAAGGGGGTCCGCTACACCGACTCCCGGCCCGAGCTGATCGGACAACGGGCCACGGGCGACCTCAGCCGGGCCATCGCCGGGAAGGCCTTCACCGAGACCTTCACGGGCGAACCGAGCGACGCCGTCCGGGCGGTCGTGCCGGTACGGGACGCCGACGGCACGGTCGTCGGCCTGGTCGGCACCGGCATAGAGGTCGAGAACGTCGCCCAGGTGGTCGAGGGCCAGCTCCCGCTCCTGCTCGGCGCCGCCGCGGGCGCCCTGGTGCTCGGCACCGGCGGCGCCGCCCTGGTCAGCGGCCGGCTGCGGCGCCAGACCCGCGGCCTGGGCGCCGCCGAGATGACCCGGATCAACGAGCACCACGAGGCCGTGCTGCACGCCGTGCGCGAGGGCGTGGTCATCATCGACGCCGACCAGGGGCTCGTCCTGGCCAATGACGAGGCCCGCCGGCTCCTCGCCCTGCCGCCCGACGCCGAGGGCAGGTACGTCGCCGACCTCGGCCTCGACGAGCGCACCACCGAACTGCTCGTCTCCGGCCGGGTCGTGACCGACCACGTGCACCTGGCGGGCGACCGGCTGCTCGCGGTCAACGTACGGCCCACCAAGGAGTACCGGGGCATGCCCACGGGCAGCGTCGTGACCCTGCGCGATTCCACCGAGCTCGCCGCGCTCTCCGGCCGGGCCGAGGTGGCCCGCGGCCGGCTCCAGCTGCTGTACGACGCCGGTGTGCGGATCGGTACGACCCTGGACGTGGTGCGGACCGCGGAGGAGCTGTCGGAGGTCGCCGTCCCCCGGTTCGCGGACTTCGTCACGGTGGAGCTGCTGGAGCCGGTGCTGCACGGGGACGAGCCCTCGTCGGTCAACGGCGTCTACACGGAGATGCGCCGGGCGGCCATCACCGGCATCCGCCCCGACTCGCCGCTCCAGCCGGTCGGCGACATCATCCGCTTCGTGGTGCCGACGGCGCCGATGGCGGCTGCCCTGGACGCAGGGCACGCGGTGCTCGCGGCCGATCTGAACGCGGCCATGGGCTGGCGGGCCCAGGACTCCCAGGGCACCCGCGTGGCACTGGACTACGGGCTGCACTCGCTGATCTCCGTACCGCTCCGGGCCCGGGGCGTGGTCCTGGGCATGGCGAACTTCTGGCGGGCGGCCGACACCCCGGAGGCCTTCGACGAGGAGGACCGTTCCTTCGCGACCGAGCTGGGTGCGCGCGCGGCCGTGTCCATCGACAACGCCCGTCGCTTCACCCGTGAGCACGCGATGGCCGTGACGCTCCAGCGCAGTCTCCTGCCCCGGGTGCTGCCCGCCCAGAACGCCGTGGAGGTGGCCTACCGCTACCTGCCCGCGACGGCGGGGGTGGGCGGGGACTGGTTCGACGTGATCCCCCTGCCGGGCGGCCGCGTGGCCCTGGTCGTCGGCGACGTCGTCGGGCACGGGGTGCACGCGGCGGCCACCATGGGCCGGCTGCGGACCGCGGTGCACAACTTCTCCACCCTGGACCTGCCGCCCGACGAGCTGCTCGGGCACCTCGACGAGCTGATCAACCGGATCGACCAGAACGAGAGCGGGATCGGGAACGGGGAGGGGACGGACGAGGACCTCTCGGACGGGGTGTCCGAGCCGGCCGGGGTCACCGGCGCCACCTGCCTCTACGCGGTCTACGACCCGGTCGCCGGGCGGTGTCTGATGGCCAGCGCCGGTCACCCCGGGCCCGCGCTGATCCGGCCCGGCGGGGACGTCGAGTTCCCCGAGCTGCCGGCCGGGCTGCCACTGGGCGTCGGTGGCATGCCCTTCGAGGCCGCCGAGTTCACGCTCCCGGAGGGGAGCCGGCTGGTGCTGTTCACCGACGGCCTGGTGGAGGATCGCAACCGGGACTTCGACTCCGGTCTGCGGCTGCTGGGCGAGACCCTGGACCGGCCCGGCCGCAGCCCCGACGAGGCCTGTGCGGACGTGCTCGCCACGATGCTGTTCCCGGTGCCGAGCGACGACATCGCCCTGCTGATCGCCGACACCCGGCGGCTGGAGGCCGACCGGATCGCCGAGTGGGAGGTGCCCGGCGATCCCTCGGCCGTCTCGCGGGTGCGCAACGCGGGCGCGGCGCAGCTCGTCGCGTGGGGGCTGGAGGACATCTCCTTCACCACCGAGCTGATCCTCAGCGAGCTGATCACCAACGCCATCCGGTACGGGAGCGCGCCCGTGCGGGTCCGTCTGCTGCGCGACCGCAGCCTCATCTGCGAGGTCTCCGATGGCAGCAGCACCTCGCCGCACCTGCGGTACGCGGCCACCACCGACGAGGGCGGGCGCGGACTGTTCCTCGTCGCGCAGTACGCCGACCGGTGGGGCACCCGTTACACGGAGCGCGGCAAGGTCATCTGGGCCGAACTGCCGCTGACCGGGGGCCCTGAGCCGGAGGCCGCGGATCCGCTGGACCTGGACGCGCTGGAGGACCTGGCCTGGTGAGCCGGTCCGCAGGTCGGCCCGCGGTCACGTCTGCCGGGCGCGGGCCAGCAGTACCGCCACGTCGTCCTGCTGGGCGCACGGCAGGAGCGCCCGCAGGATCCCGTCGCACAGCCGCCCCAGGGGCTGCTCCACCCGGCGCAGGGCTCCTGCCAGCTGGGCCATCCCCTGGTCGAGGTCGCGGTCCCGGGCCTCGATGAGGCCGTCGGTGTAGAGCACGAGCAGGCTTCCCGGGGGCAGCCGTACCTCCTCGGTGCGGAAGTCCTGTCCGCCCGCGCCCAGCGGGGTTCCGGGCGGGCCGTCGAGGAAGGTGATGCTGCCGTCGGTGGCGACCACGGCGGGCGGCGGGTGGCCGGCGCGGGCGACCGCGCACACGCCTGACGCCGCGTCGTGGACGGCGTACACGCAGGTGGCCATCTCGTCCTCGCCCAGGTCGGCCACGACGGCGTCGAGGGAGCGCAGCAGCTGTGCCGGCGGTACGTCGTGGCGCGCGAGGGTCCGTACGGCTGTCCGCAGCTGCCCCATGACGGCCGCGGCGTGGACCCCGTGGCCCATGACGTCCCCGATGACCAGCCCGGTCCGGCCGCCGGGCAGCGGGATGGCGTCGTACCAGTCCCCGCCGACGTCGTGGTCGCTGGCGGGCAGGTAGCGCCCGGTGAGTTCGAGGCCCGGGACCTCGGGCAGCGCGCTGTTGGTGAGGCTGCGCTGGAGGGTCAGGGCCGCCTGGCGCTGCAGGGTGTACATCCGGGCGTTGTCGATGTTGAGGGCCGCGCGGGCGACCAGTTCGTCGACGAGGACGCAGTCCTCCTCGTCGAAGGGCTCGCGTTCGCGCGTGCGCGTCACGGCTACCGCGCCCAGCACCGTGCCTCGGGCGACCAGCGGGACGAGCCGGGCCGAGCCCAGGGTGGCGAGGTAGGTGCGCAGTGCCTCGGCCCGCGGGGAGGTGATCAGGGCCGGGATGTCGGACAGGTAGAGGTTCATCGGCCGGCCTTCGGAGATGACCTGCTCGTAGGTGGTGCCCGTGGGGATCTGGAAGGTCTGGCCGGCGGCGAGTTTCGCGGTGGGGGCCGTCGGGTCGGGAAAATGGGCCGCCAGGCGGCGCAGGACACCGCGGGTGGAGGCGGCGGGGACCGGGCCCTCGTCGGGGCCCAGGACGGCTTCCAGCAGCTGTACGTCGGCCGAGTCCGCGAGCTGCGGGACCAGGACGTCCACGATCTCCTGGGCGGTCTGGTGGAGGTCCAGGGTCGTGCCGATGCGGGTGCCCGCCTCGGCGAGCAGGGCGAACCGGTGGCGGGCCCGTTCGGCGTCGGCCTGGGCCTGCTGGCCCTCGGTGATGTCGATGAGCGAGGCGATCACGCCGAGCGCCCGGCCGGAGCCGTCCAGCAGTGGGGCGTAGGAGCAGGACCAGGTCCGGTCGTTCTCGGGGTCGGCGGGCGTGCGGCCGGTGCGGCGGACGTCGACGACGGCGGTGCCCCGGTCGAGGACCTGCCGCATCGTGGCCTCCAGTGCGACGGCGTTGACGCCGGGCACCACCTCGGTGAGCCGTTTGCCGAGGTGCTCGGCGGCGGAGACGCCGTTCATCCGGGCCAGGGCGTCGTTGACGCGCAGGAAGCGCAGGTCGGTGCCGAGGGTGGCGAGGCCGATGGGCGACTGGGTGAACAGGCTCTGGAGGGCGGCGAGGGAGTCCCGCATGTGGAGCACCTCGGAGGTCTCCACGGCGATGAGCAGCGCCCCCATCCGGCCCTGCGGGTCGACGGCGGGGACGATCCACATCTCCATCGGGACGCGGTGGCCGTCGCGGTGGCGCACGGGCAGGGTGCCGACGACGGTCTCGCCGGACTGGACGCGGCGGGTCAGCTGCTCGGCGAGCTCGTGGTTGGCCTCAGGCACGAGTACGGCGGCGCCGGGCAGGCCGATGATGTCCTCGGGGCGGTGCCCGAGGAGGTCCTGGGCGGCCAGCGACCACTCCACGATGCGCCCGTCGGCGTCCTCCCGCCACAGCGCGATCGGCAGCAGCTCGCGGAGTACGCCCGCGTACCCGACAGCCGCCGCCGGCGGATCGGGCACCTCGCTCGTCGACTGGTAAGTGTCCAACGCACCGACCTCACCCCGGGGGGCCTGATTCCTACCGATTCACCCTATCCGAGGCATGGACTCGGGGCTCTGTGTCGGCCGCCGGTCCCGGCGGTCGGCGGCCCGGCCGCCGGGAGGGGACCTGCGGGCGCCGCGCGTGGCGGGGAGGGTTCATACGACCACCACGTCGACGGAGGCCACGGGGTTGCAGCCGTAGCCGCCGGCGTTCCACGGGGCCGTGGCCGGCTGTACGTCGCCGTGGGCGTCGGTGGCACGGGACAGCAGCCGGTACGGGCCGGGCCGCTGCGGCGTCCACCGGTACGACCAGGCGCTCCAGCCGTAGGGGCCGGGGGCCGGTTCCAGGACGGCCTCGTGCCAGCCGCGCTCGTGGTGGCTGTCGTCCTCCTCCTCGTACTCGGCGCGCACCCCGACGCCCAGCAGCGGCACACCGCCGCCCGACCAGGCCCGGCCGCGGACGAGCGTCTCGTGGCCGCGGCGTACGGCCGTGTCCGGTTCGGGCTCGGTGATGAGCGACTTGACCCGCACGGCGGCCACCGGCCCGTCCGGGGTGCCGCGCGAGGCCACGTAGCTGTACTGCTCGGTCTGGAAGACGCCGGTGAACGGCCGGGTGACGGCCCGTGCCCCTACCAGCCACTTCACGTCGGCGACGGCGTAGCGCCCGGGGACCACCAGCCGGACCGGCGCCCCGTGCTCGGGGGCGAGCGGCTCGCCGTTCATGCGGGTGACGAGGAGGGTGTCCGGGTGGAGGGCGACGGCGAGCGGGATACTGCGCTCGAAGGCCGTCCGGCGGCCGCGCACGGGGCCGGAGTCGGCTCCGGTGAAGACGACCTCCACGGCCGCCGGGCCGATCAGGGCCCGTCCGGCGAGGGCACGGAAGGGCACCCCGGCGAAGTGCGCGCAGCCCACCGCCTGCTGGCTCCACGGAAGGCCGGGCGGGCGGGGTGCCATCAGGCCCCGGCCGTTGCCCGCGCACTCCACGACGACGTCCAGTTCCCGGTGCTCCATCGTGAGCAGTTCTTCGTAGCCGATGGCGAAGGGGGCGGCGGCCGCGGTGCCGCCGATCCGCAGCCGCCAGTCGCCGGGCGCGGTCCGTGGGACGCCGAAGTGGTCGCGTACGAAGAAGGCCCCCACGGGGGTGACGGGTTCGGCCAGGGCGGCCCACGGCGTCTGGGCGTTGTAGGGGTCGGCGGTGACCGTTTCGGGCGTCCAGACGGTGGCTCCGGGCCCTCGGAAATCGTGTGGGACGGGCCATGCGGTCATGGCAGCACCTTTCGTCGGGCTCCTGCCGGGCGCGACGCGGATTTCTTTACAGAGTACGTCTCCAGAAAGCCTTGACTGAGGGCAAATTGGGAGGAAACTCATCTATACACCGGATAACCGGAAAGAGCCGCACCTCCCTCTGGAGACGTCCTCAGGCCCGCGTGACCCTTGTCCAGGCTCTGGCCAGGCCCCCGGCAGCACTTGTCGACCACGGGAGCCATCGGCGACGGCGGATGGCTCATGGCAACGACGGACTGCCGGGGACTGTCATGTCCGGGGCCGGCGCGGCCCGGCCCGTGCGACCGCTACCGCTCCGGCTCCCCCGCTTCCTGCCGCGCTGCTACCCCTGGGACTGCACGGCGCCGGCCGTGGCCGGTCCGGACTGCTGCCGCGGGAGCGTCCGGAGCGCGTCGGCCGCCTCACCCGCGCTGCCCGCGCCGAGGACGCCCGCGATGCCCCGCGCGAGGCAGGGAATCCGGTGCGCGGGGATGCCCGCGATGTTGATCCGCCCCGAGGTCGTGCCGTAGATGGCGTACTGCCTGCGCAGCCGGAGCATCTGGGAGGCGTCCAGCGGCAGCATCGAGAACATGCCCTTCTGCCGGGCGAGCGAGCGCGCCTGCTCCGCGCAGCCGAGCGCGCTCAGGTGCGCGACCAGGTCGGCCCGGTTGTCCATGATCCGGCCCCGCATGACGTCCAGCTCCACCCGCCAGGCGGCGCGCAGCCCCTCGTCCTGCAGGATCGTGGTCACGACGGCCGCGCCGTGCTCGGGCGGCATCGAGTACAGGGTCCGGGCGGCGTTCTGCAGGGCGGTCTCGGCGTGCCGGACGGCCCGGTCCGAGGCGCCCAGCACGATGGCGCAGCCGACGCGGTCGCTGTAGAGGCCGAAGTTCTTCGAGCAGCTGACCGCGATCAGCATTTCCGGCACCCGGGCCGCCATCATCCGCGTGGGCAGCAGGTCGGACTCCAGGCCGTCGCCGAGCCCGTGGTAGGCGAGGTCCACGAAGGGCACCCAGCCGCCGCGGACGGCCGACTCGGCGAGCGCCTCCCAGTCGTCGAGCAGCGGGTCCACACCCGTGGGGTTGTGGCAGCAGCCCTGGAGCAGGACGACGTCGTCCCGCTGCGCTTCCCGCAGCTCCCGCAGCACTCCGGCCGTGTCGAAGCCGCCCTCGGCGTCGCGCCAGCCGTAGGTGCGCACGCGCAGTCCGGCGGCCTCCAGGATGGGCCGGTGGTTGACGTAGGCCGGGTCGCTGATCCACACCGTGGCGCCCGGGCGGGTCCGGCAGATCAGATCGGCCAGCAGCCGCAGCGCGCCGGACCCGGCGACGGTCTGGACGGCCGCGGCGCGGTCGGTCGGCCCGCCCGGGCCCAGGACCAGCTCCAGCAGGGAGCGGTTGAAGGCGGCGTTGCCGGAGAGCCCGCGGTACTCCTTGGAGGCGGAGCGCTCCGCCAGGCGGATCTCGGCCTCGCGCACGGCCGTCATGACGGGCGTGGTTCCGCTCTGGTCCCGGTAGACGCCGAGGACGAGGTTCAGACGTTCGGGCCGCTCGTCGCTGCCGAACTCGTAGGTGAGGTCCCACAGCGGGTCGGTGGGCGGCGTGGGGAGGAGCTCAAGCATCTGCGGGAACCTTGGGTCGTGGGCGGCGGTTGGCGAGGACGACGCCGGCGGTGATGAGGGGTACGCCGACGAGCACGGCGAGGGTCGGGGTCTCGCCGAGCAGCGGAATGGCGAGCAGGACGACGGCGACGGGGCTCAGGCTGCCGACGACGGCGCTGCGCTCGGCGCCGAGCCGGCGGATGGCGAAGGCGTACAGGAGGCCCGCGCACAGTCCGACGCCCAGTCCCTGTACGACGAGGAACAGCGCGATGTCGCTGCCCGCCGCGTGCGCGATGCCGGTCGGGAGCACCCCGGTGAGGACCAGGACGCCGATCACCGCGAAGGAGGGCAGGCAGAGCAGGCCGATCGATCCGACGGGATCGAGGTCCACCTCGCGCAGTCCCACCGTGTAGAGGGCCCACAGCCCGCTGGCCACGAGGAGCGTGCCGGCGCCGGCGAGTACGTCCGTGTCGACCGGTACGACGTAGCGCCAGACGAGGGCGATCACTCCGGCCGCGATCAGGGCGAGCCCTGCCGTCTGCGTCCCGCGGGGGAGGCCGTGGCCGCGACGGATCATGATCGCGGAGACGAAGAGCGGGACCATGCCGGGGACGATGGAGCCGACGAAGGCGGCGGAGGTCAGGGCGCCGCCGTGCATCGCGGCCAGGAAGAAGGGCACCCCCGCACCGCAGACGATCTTCACGGCGGGTCCGGGCCGCACGGCGGCGATGGCGCGACGGCGCCGCCACAGGGCGGGGAACAGGACGACCAGGGGGACACCGAACCGCAGCAGGGCGGCGTCGGCGGGAAGCAGCGAGGAACCGGCCAGGGCCCGGGCGCTGAGCGCGAAGGCCGCCCAGATCGACACGGTGACCAGCAGGGCCAGCATGCCCTCGGTCTGTGGGGAGAGCCCGCGCCGGCCGGGGTGTCCGGCCCGCGGGCCCGCCGCATCGGGAGGCAGGGTCGCCCGGGTGGTGTTCGTCGCGACCAAGGAAGTGCTCCAGCCTCTGAGACCCGGACCGATCCGGTCCGTGCGAGGGCAACGCTAGGGCTTGGGCCGGGGCAGCCGATTGCCAGTTCTGCCTCTCGGACATACGTTTGGGGCAGAATCTGCCAAGGAGTGACCATGGACGCAGTCGATCTGCAGATCATCAGGGAGTTGCAGGCCGACGGCCGCCTGTCCAACCAGGACCTCGCCGACCGTGTCCGGCTGTCCCCGTCGCCCTGTCTGCGCCGGGTACGACGGCTGGAGGAGGCGGGCCTGATCCGCGGCTACACGGCCATGGTGGACCAGGTCGCCTTCGGGCTTCCGGTCACCGTCTTCGTCCGGATCCGCCTGGAACGCCACACGGCGGAAGCGGTGCGGCTGTTCGAGGAGCACGTCGCCGTCATCGAGCACATCCAGGACTGCTACCTGATGGCGGGCAGCAGCGACTACCTGCTCCGCGTCGTCATCGAGGACCTGGAGGCCTACGAGTCCCTGGTGCGCCACCGGATCCACGCCATCCCCGGGATCGCCTCGATCGAATCGAGCTTCGCGTTCGGCAGCGTCAAGCAGTCCCGGACCTACCCCCGGCCCGCGCCGGGCGCGGCGGGACGCTCCGCGCGCTGACGGATCCCCGGGGTGCGCCTCAGCCGGCGGCGGCCACCGCCGCCTCGAATACCTCGAAGGCGGCCGCGTCGTAGAGCACGAACCGCACCTCCTGCACCTCGGTCCGGGCGCCGCGCACCGTCTCCACCGCGATCCGCGCCCCGTCGTCCATCGGCCAGCCGTAGATTCCGGTGGAGATGGCCGGGAAGGCGACCGTGCGGGCTCCCAGCCCGTCGGCAACCCGCAGCGATTCGCGGTAGCAGGAGGCCAGCAGCTCGGAGCGGTCCTCGTCGCGCGAGAAGACCGGGCCCACCGTGTGGATGACGTGCCCGGCGGCGAGCCGCCCGGCCGTGGTGGCGACGGCCCGGCCCGTCGCCAGCCCCTTGCCGTAGTGCGAGCGGCGCAGGTCCTCGCAGGCCGCGAGGATCTCCGGCCCGCCGCGCCGGTGGATGGCGCCGTCGACCCCGCCGCCGCCGAGCAGCGAGGAGTTGGCCGCGTTGACGATGGCGTCGGCCTTCTCCGCGGTGATGTCGCCGCGGACCAGGGTGATACGGACCATCAGGAGCCCTTTCGCAGGTGCCGCCAGACCGCCTTCGCGGCGTTGTGCCCGGACATGCCGTGCACGCCCGGGCCCGGCGGGGTCGCCGAGGAGCAGAGGAAGACCGCCGGGTGGGCCGTCGAGTACGGGGTGAGGGACAGCTTGGGGCGCAGCAGGAGCTGGAGTCCCGAAGCGGCCCCGCAGGCGATGTCCCCGCCCACGTAGTTGGGGTTGCGGGCGGCGAGCCGGGGCGGGCCGGCCGTGGCGCGGGCGAGCACCAGGTCGCGGAATCCCGGGGCGAAGCGCTCCAGTTGGGATTCGACGGCCTCGGTGAGATCGCCGTCCCAGCCCGCGGGGACGTGTCCGTACGCCCAGAACACGTGCTTGCCCTCGGGTGCCCGGCTCGGGTCGACCAGGCTGGGCTGCGCGGTGATGAGGAAGGGGTTGCGCGGGGCCCGGCCGCCGGAGGCGAGCTGCAGGGCGGCGTCGATGTCCCGGGCGCGCGGGCCGATCTGGACGGTGCCGGCGCGGCGCGGCTCCTCGGCCGTCCACGGAACGGGGCCGTCCAGCGCGTAGTCGAGCTTGAACACCGAGGCGCCGTACCGGTAGCCGTCGTACGCGCGCCCCAGGCGGGCGATCCGGGCCAGCGCGGTCGGCGAGGTGTCGAAGACGTAGGCGCGTGCCGGCGGGAGGTCGTCGAGCCGCTTGACCTCGAAGCCGGTGTGGACGGTCCCGCCGAGGTCGCGCAGGTATCCGGCGAGGGCGTCGGAGACGGACTGCGAGCCACCGCGCGGCATCGGCCAGCCGTTCGCGTGCGCGGCCAGCGCGAAGACGAGGCCGACGGCGCTGGTGGCGATCCCGTCGAGCGGTGCGATGACGTGGGCGACGAGGCCCGCGAACAGCGCGCGGGCCCGTTCGTCGCGGAAGCGGCTCAGGAGCCAGGTGGAGGGCGGCAGTCCGCGGAGGCCGAAGCGGGCGAGCGTGAGCGGGTCCCGGGGCAGGGCGGTGCTCGGCAGCGACATGAAGTCCCGGGCCAGGGTGTCCCATTTGCCGAGGAACGGACCGACCAGTCGCCGGTAGGCGCCCGCGTCGCGCGGCCCGAGGGACGCCGCCGTCTCGGCGACCGAGCGGGACAGGACGGCGGCCGTGCCGTCGTCGAAGGGGTGCGCCATGGGCAGCGGGGCGTGCAGCCACTCCAGCCCGTACCTCTTCAGCGGCATCGTGGCGAAGACCGGCGAGCCGATGCCGAGCGGGTGCACCGCCGAGCAGGGGTCGTGCCGGAAGCCGGGAAGGGTGAGCTCCTCGGTCCGGGCGCCGCCGCCGACCGTGTCGGCGGCTTCGAAGACCGCCACCGAGAAGCCGCGCCGGGCCAGTTCGACGGCGGCCGTCAGCCCGTTCGGCCCCGCCCCCACCACGACCACATCGAGAATCGACGGCACTTGCGACTCCTTCGTTTCCGGCGGCGCCTGCACCCCCAGGATATTCCGCCGCACGCGGCGGGCCGGACACCTCTCGGCCGGTCCGGGATCCGTCCGGACCGGCCCGGACCCGCTCAGGCGCCCCGGAGCAGCTCCCGGATGCGTACGGCCGTGGGCTCGTCGCGCCCGACCGCGAACGGCAGCGCGTTGTCCCGGTCCACCCGGAAGGGGACACCGTCGACGGTGCTCTGCGCCCCGCCGGCCTCGGCGACCAGCAGCAGCCCGGCCGCGTGGTCCCAGGCCGAGGGCCAGGTGAAGGCCAGGCCGTCCATCTCCCCGCGGGCCACCTTCAGGTACTCCAGGCCCGCCGAACCGCACGGCCGGGCCGCGACGCCGGGCACGTCGAGGCGGGCCAGGGTCCGCTTGTCCGCGTCGCTGGTGTAGAGCGGGTGGGCGATGGCGACCTTCAGGGCCTCGCCCGCGTCGGGCGAACCGCTCCTGATCGGGTTGCCGTTGACGTACGCGCCCTGTCCGCGCACGGCGGTCGCCAGCTCCTCCAGCGCCGGGGCGAAGGTCCAGGAGGCGAGGATCTCCCCGCGCAGCGCCAGGGCGACCAGGGTGCAGAAGGCGGGGTCGCCATTCACGAACTGCCGGGTGCCGTCGACGGGGTCGACGATCCACACCGGGGCGTCGGCGCGCAGCGCCGCGTAGACGCCCGGGTCGGCGTGCACGGCTTCCTCGCCGACGACGGCGGAGCCGGGCAGCAGTCGCGTCAGCGCGGCCGTGAGGTGCTCCTCGGCCTTGCGGTCGGCCACGGTCACCAGGTCGTGGGGGCCGTTCTTCTCATCGACCTCGTGCTCGGCGAGCTGCCTGAATCGCGGCATGATCTCGATGGCCGCCGCCTTGCGGACGGCCTCTTCCACATCGGACAGGCCATGGGCCAGGAACTCATCGATCATGCCCCCAGCAAAGCACGCCGGGCCGACAAACCCCACCGCCAATCCCGGACGGGCGCCCGGACACCGGGTGTCCGCCGGGTGAACCGCCCCCGGGGCACGGGAAGGCCCCGGCCGGCGGGGGATCCGGTCGGGCCTTCGGCCGGGGCGCAGGACCGGTGGCCGGCCGTGCGGGTCAAGGCCGTCCGCCGGCCGCCCGGGTGAGGCGGTGCAGGGCCAGGGCGATGCAGGCCGCGAGGGCCCACGGACGGCCTGCTGCCGGTGCTGGACGCCGTTCCCGCGACCGCAGGGTCTTCCGCCCACACGATGTCCGCGGAGCCGCCCGGGAAGCGGCCGGTGCAGGCGGGGCATCCGGCGGTGACGGCGCCGATCAAGGCCAGGACTGGTTCCGGCCAACGCCACAGCGCTGCCCCGACCTTGATGTCGTTGATGCGACACCGAGCAGCCGGGCCTCGATCACTGCGATGACGCGTGACGCCGGTTGGACGTCCAGACCCGTCAGACGACGCGCAAACGATGCACGACCGGGCAATCGCTGTCGGGCCCATCCGAAACCCCGGTCCGGACCGAATGCTCTGTGAGAGCACCGCCGGGCCGTGGTCTCCGCGCCCGTGGGGACCCGCTCCGCGGAAGGAGCGCATCATGAACATCTCGCACACACGCCACCGTGCCGCCGCGGCGTTCGCAGCCGCGGCCCTCCCCCTGTCCTTGGGGGTCCTCGCCCCACAGGCCTGGGCCGGACAGGGCGACGTGCCGTTCGGACCCGGCTGCGCCTCCGTGCCGAAGGAGGGCGCGGGCAGCTTCACCGACATGGCCGAGGAACCGGTCGCCACAGCGGCTTCGAGCAACCCGGCTCTGTCCACTCTCGTGGCGGCCGTCGAGCGGGCCGGACTCGTGGACACACTGAACAACGCGAAGGACATCACGGTGTTCGCGCCGACCAACGACGCCTTCGCGAAGATTCCCAAGGCAGACCTGGACAAGGTGCTGGCGGACAAGGACACGCTGACGAAGATCCTCACCTACCACGCCGTGGGCCGGACGGTCGACAAGGCCGACCTGGCGGACGGGTCGTTCGAGACCCTGGAGGGCGGCACGCTCACCACCGGCGGATCCGGGGACGCCTACAAGGTGAACGACACGGCCACCATCGTCTGCGGTGACGTGGCCACCTCCAACGCCACCGTCCACATCATCGACACCGTCCTGATGCCCAAGTAATCCCGGGCGGGTTGGGCCGCCGCTCCCGGCTCTCCACGGCTTCCGCGGCAGCCGAGGACCGGGGACGGCGGCACGTTCCGGCCGCCGCCGGACGCGGTTCAGCCTCCGAGCGCCGTGGCCTGCGCCTCCCGGGCGGACGGGCGACCGAGCGGTCCGGGCCACCAGGCATGCCGGCCCAGGTCGCGGACGAGGGCGGGCACCAGCAGGGACCGTACGACCAGGGTGTCGAGGAGGACGCCGAAGGCGACGATGAACGCGATCTGGAGCATGAAGGCCAGGGGAATCACTCCCAGGGCCGCGAAGGTCGCGGCGAGTACGACGCCGGCCGAGGTGATGACGCCGCCGGTGGCGGTGAGTCCGGTCAGCAGCCCCTGGCGGACCCCGTGCTTCATGGACTCCTCGCGGACCCGGGACATCAGGAAGATGTTGTAGTCCACGCCGAGGGCGACGAGGAAGACGAACCCGTAGAGCGGCACCGAGGCGTCGGTGCCGGTGAAGCCCAGTACGTGCTCGAAGACGAGAGAGGCGACGCCGAGGGTGGCCGCGAAGTTCAGCGCGACGGTGGCGACCAGCAGGACCGGCAGGACCAGAGAGCGCAGGAGTGCCACGAGGATGAGCAGGATGATCGCGAGGACCACCGGGACGATGAGCATCCGGTCGCGTTCGGCGGTGCGCTGGGTGTCGTACTGCTGGGCGGTGTAGCCGCCGACGAGCGCGTTCGCGTCGGGCACGGCGTGCACGGCGGTGCGCAAGCGGGCGACGGCGTCCTTGGCGGTGTCGCTGTCCGCCGCCGCGGACAGCGTGGCGTCGATCCTCACCCGCCCGTCGACGACGAGCGGCGAGGCGGGCGCGGGCCGGCCGGTGGCGTCGACCGGGGCGGCCGAGTCGATGCCGTCGACCTGGGCCGCCGCCTCCGCCACTCGGGCGGCTGCGGGTGCGTCGGCGATGATCACGGCGGGGTTGCCCGAGCCGGCGGGGAAGTGGCGTCCGAGGGTGGCCTGTGCGGCCACGGAGGGCGCGTCGTTGACGAAGATCTCGTCGAGCGGGACCCCCCGGGAGTTCAGGGCCGGGGCGAACGCGGCGCAGGCCACAAGGGCCACCAGGGTGGCCGTCCAGACCTTCCGCGGGGCGCGATCCACCAGTGCGGCGATCCGGCGCCAGATACCGTGCGACCCGTCCGCCGAGCCCTCCGCCTTGGGCCGGGCGGGCCAGTACGAGGCCCTGCCGGTCAGTACCAGCACCGCGGGCAGGAAGGTCAGCGTGCTGAGCACGGCGCAGCCGATGCCGATGGCTCCCACCGGTCCCAGCGCGCGGTTGTTCGACAGATCGCTCGCCAGCAGCGCGATCAGGCCGAGCGCCACGGTGGCAGCACTGGCGACGATCGGCCCGAACGAGCGGCGCAGAGCCGCCCCCATCGCTGCGTATCGCTCGACTCCCGGCCGGCCCAGTTCCTCACGGTAGCGGGCCGAGAGCAGCAGGGCGTAGTCGGTGGCGGCCCCGATCACCAGGATCGAGAGGATCCCTTGCACCTGCCCGTCGACGCGTACGACGCCCGCGTCCGCGAGCCAGTAGACGATGCCGCACGCCAGTCCCAGGGCGAACACCGCCCCCAGGATGATCGCCAGGGGCAGCAGGACGCTGCGGTACACGAGGAGCAGGATCAGCAGGACCGTGGTCAGGGCGACCCCGAGGAGCAGTCCGTCGATGCCGGCGAACGCGCCCGAGAGGTCGGCCTGCGTCGCCGCCGGCCCCGCGATCCACACGGTGGTGCCGGACACGGCCTGGGCGCGCTCGCGGATCGTGCCGAGGGTTTCGGTCAGCTCCTCGCCGAGGTCCGGTCGGAGCTGGACGATCGCGCGGAGGGCTTCGCCGTCCTCGGCGGGCAGTGCGGGCGAGGGCGCTCCGACCACGCGCGAATCGCCCGCGAGGCCGGCCATCGTGACGGTCGCCCGCTCCTGGGACCCGGAGGCGAGGGGGCCACCGCCGCGCGCCGTCCATACGACGATCGCCGGCAGGGTCTCCGCCTGCCGGAAGGCACGCCGCTCCTCGATGACGCGGGTGGATTCGGCGCTGCGGGGCAGGAACGCGGCTTGGTCGTTGCTGGAGACCTCGCCCAGCTTCCCCGCGTACGGGCCGAGGCCGCCGCCGATCGCGAGCCATACGACGAGCAGGGCAAGGGGAAGCAGGAAGCGCCAACGGGACGGACGGCTGGTCATCTGGGCTCCGAGTCCTATCACAACAATTAAGAATCTCAATGATTGAAATAAATTGTGACACGAACGACCCGCTGCTCCGCATCCGGGTTGCCGGACAGCATCCGGACAACGGTGCACGCACTCTTCACCCGCAGGCGGTGTCTTGGATGCACCGGAACTTTCGCCCGTCGGGCGGGCTTTGCCCGTCGTCGACACAGCGCGTGGGCGGCTGGTCGGCAGTGGCCGGCCGGAAGGGTCAGCGGCGCGGTACGCGCAGGTCTGCCAACTCGTCGTTGAGGGCGGTGAGGAACCGCAGCGCGGTAGCCAGCTCTTGCTCGTCGAAGCGGTCGGCCGCCCGGGCGGCGGCCTCTGCCAGCGGCAGGAAGTGCCGGCGCGCGGCCGCGCGGGCCCCGGTCTCGTAGTGGATGTGGACCACCCGGCGGTCCGCGGTGTCGCGGGTCCTGCGGATGTGGCCGGCCTTCTCCAGTCGGTCGAGGCAGGCGGTGACCGCACCCGAGGTCAGGCCCAGGTGCTCGCGCAGCCGCCCCGGGGTGAGGGGTTCCGGGCTGTCCAGAACCACGGCGAGGGCCTGTACGTCGGTCGAGTGCAGTCCCTGCGCATGAGCGAAGCCGTGGACCAGCCTGCTGATCTCCCCGTGCGTACGCCGCAGGGCGACGGCGAAAGCCTGGAGGCTGCCGGGAGGGCTGGTCGGGTCTTGGTCATCGCTGCTGGCCACACGATCAGCCTATAGAAGCCTTCCCGTCTCCCGTTGCGGCGGGCGCCGGGGCCGGCCGACGGACTCGTTCGCGTTCTGCCTGGTGCCGGGCGTGCCCGGCGTGGCGTGATGGGTCCGTGCGCGGCGTGACCGCTGGAGGCTCTGCGCCCATTACAAGATCGCCGATGCGCCGTCCGACCGTGCTCGCGGACGCGAACTCGCCTCGGCCGCAGCCGCCGTACGACCGCCCGCGGTCTCGGCCCATGATCACGACCGCCTCCCGGACCGCGTGGTGGTCACGGGCGAGCCGGTGTGTCTGCCGCGCGTGCAGCGTGAGGTCCTGGCACTCACGTACTCAGGCGATCTGACGCAGGTGCAGACCGCGCGCCGGGTCGGCGGGCGGTGCCTGTGCGGTGCTGCGCCCGGCTTCGCGCCGCGGTCGGCGAGCCGGTCAGCTGTCGGCCGTCGGCTGATGCGGGGGCCGTCAGCGGAGCGGAGACAGCAGCGCAATGCCGAGCCAGTACCTCCAGCGCCTCGCGTAGACCACCGGGCCGCATCATGCCCGCGGTCAAGGGACTGTTCCTCCAGCCCGGGCCGGCCAGCAGCACCAGCGGGTGCGTCCGGGCGCCCCTGACGCCGAAGCCGGTGCCGACGATGTGGCGGGCCAGGTTGTGGTCGGCGGTGCGGCGGGCCTGGGACCACAGGACGACGGCGGACGGGCCCACCCGCCGTACCGACGCGTTCAGGGCCTCGGCGGGGACCGCGGCTCCCAGGATGCGGGTCGGCAGTCCGCGTTCGGCCAGGCCCGCGGCAAGTGCTTCGAGAGGGAGGGTGTGCTGCTCGTCGGGGACGCAGGCCATCAGCACCGGAGGGGCATCCCGGGCCGGCGGAGGAGCATTGCCGGTGAACCGGCGCAGTGCGGTGGAGATGTGCCAGGAGAGCAGGTGCTCGACTTCGATGTAGCGGTCGTCGGAGGACTCCCACTTGCGGCCCACGGCGTGCAGGGTCGGCGCCATGACCTCTTCCCATGCGATCACGAGCCCCTGGGTGGCCATCAGTTCGGCCAGCTGCTCGTCCATGGTCAGGCTGTCGAGTCGGACCGCGGCCCGGGCCAGGCCCCGGAACGCGTGGCGGACGTCGCCGAGCGGCAGTCCCTCGCTCGAGCCCGGGGCGCGAACGGGCCGCGGAACGACGGAGGAGGCCGGTCGCGTACGAGCCGGACGGGGCCGGCCCGCCCGGGACAGCGCCACACCGGCCGCCTCCGACGGGGGCACTCCGGAGGTGGTCAGCCGACACATGTCCTCCAGCATCGCGATGTCCTCGGGGGTCCAGCGCCGGTGGCGCCCGTCCTCGCGGGCCGCCGGGCCCATGCCGTACCGCCGGTCCCAGGACCTGAGCGTCGTGGGTGAGATCCCAAGGCGTCTGGCCACGGATCCGGTTGTGACGCGGGGCGACGTGTCAGGCATGGCACCCCACCCCCTAGAACGCGGAATCCACGCGTGTACGGAGCACGGAGCTTGCGGCGCGTCGCGGCAGATGACCCGGTCCCCCGCGGGCGGCCAGTATCGGCACGACGACCAGGCGGTCCACTGCTTCCTCCGGATCGGCTCCCGGCCCGAGTGCCGGGGCCCGGCCCACCACCGCGCGCCCGGCGAAACCGGTGTCGAGGTGGGGCAGACGCACGTCCGTGACCGTGATCCCCTGGCGTCGGGCCTCCCGGCCGGCCACTCCCAGCCAGGTCGCCAGCGCGGTCTTGGACGCCGCGTAGTCAGCCATGCCCAGAGCCGGCCGGTCCACGATCTCGCCGGTCACCACGACGGCCGCACCACCCTCGGACAGCACTCCGATCGCGCCGCGCACCATGGCGATCGGAGCCATGGCATTGACAGTGAAAAGATGCTCGCACACTGTGTCGGTCACCTCCGGGGCCCGCCCGAAGCCGGCCACACCGATCGTCACCACGAGCGCGTCGAGCCCGTCGAGTGCAGCCTTCGCCCATGCCGACAGGCCCGCGCAGCGGTCCAGGTCGTAGGCGTCGAACACGCACCACGGCAGGCCGCCGAGCGCCTCGGCCCGCTGCGCGATCCGGCCGCGGTTGCGCCCCGCCAGCGCGACCGAGGCACCGAGCCCGGCAAGCCGGCGAGCCGCGATGCCGCCGACTTCGCCGCCGGCACCCACGACAAGGACCCGCACGTCCGATCCACGCATGAGCACTCCCTCCGCAGGATCCCCCTGCCCTTGGTTCGCCTGCCGGGCTGTCCCCGGATGCACGGCATCCGCCCACGTCACCAGCCCACGGTCCCGGGCCCTCCCTTGAAAGGACCTGTGATCTCGTCCGTGATCCACCCGCCGTAGAACCCGCCCGGCTGGGCCCGCACCCGCTCGCCGTCCACCGTGCACGCATCGACCCGGCCGGGGTAGAACGCGAGATGGCCCCTGATCGATGCGTAGCCCGGGTGCGGCGCCTCGTAGCTCCACGCCACCTCGGGCTCCGGCGGACGGTCCGACGCGAGAGCGAGGTTCCAGTAGGTGGCCACGCCCTTCCACTCGCATACGCTCCGCCGCTCCGAGGCGGACAGGAATGCGACACGCACATCCGCCCGTGGAATGCAGAAAACCGGCGGATGGCTGGTCTCCAGCACCCGCAGGCAGCGCCGGGAGTCTGCCAGCGCCACACCCGCGTGACACACCACCACGTGCCGTGTGTCAGCCTCGATCCGGGGTGGGCGGGGATAGTCCCACACCGACTCCCGGCTCCGGGAACCGCCACCGTCTCCTGTGTATTTTCCGCCCATGAGAAGCCTCCCGTCCGTCTGGTGACGGCGCGGCCTCACATACTGTCCAGCCGGCCGCCGCCCTTGAGGGCCATGGCGAACGTGCGGAGCGAACCTCGTCCGCCGGTCCAGGATGTGTTACTGCGCCTTGTTTTCTCTTCGCCCGAATCAGCATGCATGGATGCCTGGGCGGTGGTTCCGGCTGCCGTACGGCACGCAAGCGGCCCTGCTCGCTCCCCTCCGCTGCGGCAGCCGGGTGTCTGGCTGCAGGCCGGGAGCACGGCTGCATCCGGACCCCGGCCGCACGCCGAACAAGGGAGGGGACCGGACGCGCACAAGGCGCTCCATCCGTACTCAGGAGCGCCTGTGGCGATCTTGACGGGCCGTGCCCGAAAGCGCCGCGGGCCACGACGACACGAGGCGGCCGCATGAACAGCACGCACTGGCTCTTCGGGGACCAGCTGGGACCGGCCTTCACCGCCGCGGGGGAGGACGGCGGGCCCTCCCGCGAGAGTCCGGTGGTGATGATCGAATCACGGGCCGTATTCCGGCGCCGCCGGTTTCACCGGGCCAAGGCCCACCTGATTCTTTCAGCGATGCGGCACCGCGCCGCCGAACTCGGCGACCGCGTCGTCTACGTCAAGGCCGACACCTACCGTGAGGGCCTGCGCCGGGCGGTGGGCGGCAAGCCCGTCACCGTCTGCCACCCGACCTCCCGGGCCGCGGCGGTCTTCGTGAACTCCCTGGACAACGTCACGGTCCTCCCTCCCCGCGGCTTCCTCATCACCCGGGAGGAGTTCGCCGCATGGGCTGCCTCCCACCCCGGAGGCGGGCTGCGGATGGAGAACTTCTACCGCCATGTGCGCAGGGAACACGACCTGTTGATGGACGGGGGCGAACCGGTGGGAGGACAGTGGAACCTCGACCACGACAACCGGCAGCCCCCGCCGCGGGGAGCTCGGACGCTTGGTTCCCCCGCCCCCTACCGCCCTCGCGAGGACGAGATCGACGCCTTGGTCCGCGAGGACCTCGACCGCTGGGAGCGCACCGGCGATGTCTGTTTCGTCGGCCGGGACGGCCCCCGGCTCTTCCCCGCCGACAGGCGAGAGGCGCTCGCCGCACTTCGGCGCTTCGTCGACCTCCGGCTCCCGGGCTTCGGCGCCCACGAGGACGCCATGCTGGCTGCCGATCCCGTACTGAGCCACAGCCTGCTGTCCTCCTCCCTCAACCTGGGCCTGCTGGATCCCTCCGAGTGCGTGAGCCGTGCAGAGACCGCCTGGCGAACGGGCAGGGCACCGCTCAACTCCGCCGAGGGCTTCATCAGGCAGGTCGCCGGCTGGCGCGAGTACGTCTGGCACCTGTACTGGCACTTCGGAGAGGACTACCGGAAGTCCAACGCCCTGGGGCACACCGCTCCCCTGCCCGCCTGGTGGGTCTCGCTCGATGCCGACGCCGTATCGGCCCACTGCCTCTCGACCGTACTCCGCCAGGTCAGGGACACCGGATGGACCCACCACATCCCACGGCTGATGGTCCTCGGCAGCTACGCCCTCCAGCGGGGCTGGGACCCG
Organism: Streptomyces sp. NBC_01232; assembly: GCF_035989885.1. Taxonomy (GTDB): domain Bacteria; phylum Actinomycetota; class Actinomycetes; order Streptomycetales; family Streptomycetaceae; genus Streptomyces. The sequence goes on along the minus strand of NZ_CP108518.1, from coordinate 6,614,253 downwards.
GAAGCCCTCACCGACTGGTTCCACCGCTCCTTCGTCGACGGCTACGACTGGGTGATGCTGCCCAACGTGGTCGGCATGTCCCAGTACGCCGATGGCGGCCGGATGACCACCAAGCCCTATACGTCCGGCGGCGCTTACATCAACCGCATGAGCGACCTCTGCGGGCCGTGCCGCTACCGCCCCGGCTCCCGCGTCGGCGAAGACGCCTGCCCGTTCACCGCCGGCTACTGGTCCTTCCTCCACCGCCACCAAGCCCTCCTGAGGCACAACGCCCGCACGGCCGGCGCCGTGCGGGGTCTCGACCGGCTGGACGATCTGCCGCAACTGCTCCGCCAGGAACACGACCGGGAGGGCGAGGCGCCCTGAGGTCTCGGCCGTCCGAACGCTGTTCGAAACCTGTGGCTCGTCGAGGAGGGGACACAGATGCGGGACCGCGGAGGGCGTCGACTGATACGGCGGTGCATCCGGGGGCGGCGCACGAGGCGAATGAGGGGTGAAATGGCCGGGTCGCTCGGCCTGGCTCTCGCGCACCACGAGCGTGCAGAAACCCTTGTTCCTGCCGATGCGTCGGCAACCGGCGAAGACCTGATCCGTGCAGCAGGCGTCAGGGGACAGAGAAGAGAACCGGAGGGAGCGTGAGCCATGTCCGATCCACTCGTACCGCCTGAGGAAACCCCACCGGCCGAAGGATCGACAGCGGAGGCACACCAGGAACGCGCGGATGGCGGCGTCTGGGAGCATCCCGCATTCTGGCTGTGGCTGATAGTCGCCGGCGCTCTGCTCGTCGGCGCGTTCTTCATCGCACGGATCTTCGGCCTGTGACCTGGCCCAGCGCACTGCCGGCCAGTGATCCGTCCTCACCTCCACGGCGTGTTGTCCCGGGGCCGAGCGCCGTCGGCAGCCCGCTGCGGGGCCGGCCTCCCGGTCGGCCCCGCGGTGCGCGTGGGGGTCAGTTGAACGACGGGATGATGTGCTGGCCGTACGCGTCGATCGTTGCCTCCCGTGCGTCGTGCATGTCGTAGACGGCGAACTGGTCGACTCCCAGGTCGCGCAGGGTCCTCAGCTTCTCGATGTGCGCCTCGACCGGGCCCAGCAGGCAGAAGCGGTCGACGATCTCGTCGGGGACGAAGTCGGTGGACGGGTTCCCGGCCCGTCCGTGGTGGCTGTAGTCGTAGCCCTCGCGGGACTTGATGTACTCGGTCAGCTCGTCGGGAACCATCGACGAGTGCTCTCCGTAGCGGCCGACCAGGTCGGCGACGTGGTTGCCGACCATGCCGCCGAACCAGCGGCACTGGTCCCGGGCGTGCGCGAGGTCCTCGCTCACGTACGCCGGGGCCGCCACGCAGATGGTGATCTCCGCCGGGTCCCGGCCGGCCGCCACGGCGGCCTCGCGGACCGACTTGACCATCCACTCGGTCAGGTAGGGGTCGGCCAGCTGGAGGATGAAGCCGTCGGCCTTCTCCCCCGCCAGGGCCAGCGCCTTCGGCCCGTACGCCGCCATCCACACCGGGAGCTTCCCGTCGCGGACCCACGGCAGGCGGATCGGGTTGCCGTCGACCAGGGCCTCGCGGCCCTCGGCCAGGTCCCGGATGACGTCGATGGCCTCGCCGAGCCGGGCCAGGGTGTTGGGCTTGCGCCCGGCGACCCTCATCGCCGAGTCCCCGCGCCCGATCCCGCAGACGGTGCGGTTGCCGAACATGTCGTTGAGTGTGGCGAAGGTGGAGGCGGTCACTTCCCAGGTGCGGGTGCCGGGGTTGGTGACCATGGGGCCGATGTGCAGCTTGCGGGTGTGTTCCAGGATCTGGCTGTAGATGACGAACGGCTCCTGCCACAGCACGGCGGAGTCGAAGGTCCAGCCGTAGCGGAAGCCGTTGCGCTCGGCGCGCTTCATGAGGCTGACGACCTGGGATGCGGGCGGGTCGGTCTGCAGGACGAGGCCGAAGTCCATACGGGCGGCTCCTTGACGCTCTTTACAGGTACTGGCAGGTGGAGCGGTGGACGAAGGCGCCGTGGCCGGCCCGGCCGGTGAATTCGCGCTGGTCGATGACGAGTTCGCCGCGCGAGAGCACGGTGTCGACGCGTCCGGTGATCCGCTTGCCCTCGTACGCCGAGTAGTCCACGTTCATGTGGTGCGTCTCGGCGGAGATGACCTGCTCGGCGTGCGGATCGTAGAGGACGATGTCGGCGTCGGAACCCGGCGCGATGGTGCCCTTCTGCGGGTAGAGACCGAACATCCGGGCCGGGCTCGCACAGGCGATCTCGATCCAGCGTCGGCGGCTGATGTGCCCGTCCAGGACGGCCTGGTGGAGGAGGTCCATGCGGTTCTCCACCCCCGGCAGCCCGTTGGGGATCTTGGAGAAGTCCCCGCGGCCCAGCTCCTTCTGGCCCCGGAAACAGAAGGGGCAGTGGTCGGTGGAGACCACCTGGAGGTCGTTGGTCCGCAGGCCCCGCCACAGCGCCGCCTGGTGCTCCCGGGGACGCAGCGGGGTGGAACACACGTACTTGGCGCCCTGGAAGTCGGGCTCCTCCAGGTTGTCGGTGGACAGGAACAGGTACTGCGGACAGGTCTCCCCGAAGACGGGGAGACCCTTGTCGCGGGCGGCGGCGAGCTCGGCGACCGCTTCCTCCGCGGAGACGTGGACCACGTACAGCGGGGCGCCGGCGACCCGCGCCAGCTGGATGGCCCGGTGGGTGGCCTCGGCCTCCAGCAGCACCTTGCGGACCTCGCCGTGGTGGCGGGGGTCGGTCTCCCCGCGGGCGAGGGCCTGTTCGACGAGTACGTCGATCGCGATGCCGTTCTCGGCGTGCATCATGATCAGCCCGCCGTTGGCGGCGCCGCGCTGCATGGCCCGCAGGATCTGTCCGTCGTCGCTGTAGAAGACTCCGGGGTAGGCCATGAACAGCTTGAAGGAGGTGACCCCCTCACCGACGAGGTGGTCCATCTCCTTGAGCGTCCTCTCGTTGACGTCCGAGAGGATCATGTGGAAGGCGTAGTCGATGGCGCAGTTGCCGTCGGCCTTGGCGTACCAGGTGTCGAGTCCCTCGCGCAGGGAGTGGCCCACGCTCTGCACGGCGAAGTCGACGATGGTGGTGGTGCCGCCCCAGGCGGCGGCTCTGGTTCCGGTCTCGAAGGTGTCGGAGGCCGAGGTGCCTCCGAAGGGGAGTTCCATGTGGGTGTGCGCGTCGACCCCGCCGGGGATGACGTACTTCCCGGTGGCGTCGATCGTACGGTCGGCCGTCCAGGCCCCGGCGGCCGCCGAGCCGTGCGCGGCCAGCGCCGCCACGCGGCCGTCCTCGATCAGGACGTCCGCGTGGACCTCGTCGGAGGCGGTGACGACGAGGCCGCCGCGGATCAGGGTGCGGATGCTCATGTGATCCCCCTACTCAAATGCTGCGCAAGGCCTGTTCGAGGATCTCGGCGCCCTCTTCCGCCTCGGCGACGGTGAGGGAGAGCGGCGGCGCGATGCGCAGCACGCTGGTGTTGTACCCGCCGCCCTTGCCGAGCAGCAGGCCGCCCTCGCGGGCCGCCTCCAGGACGGCGGCGGCCGCGTCCGGGTCGGCCTCGTCGGTGCCGGGCTTGGTGAGTTCCAGGCCGGCCATCAGGCCCCGGCCGCGGACCTCCCGTACGGCGGGCACGGTGGCGGCGATCCCCCGCAGCCGCTCCAGGAGCAGGCCGCCGACGCGGCGGGCGTTGCCCTGGAGGTCGTGCTCCAGCAGGTACGCGAGGTTGGCGACGCCGGCCGCCATGGTGACCGGGGAACCGCCGAAGGTGGAGATGGAGTTGGAGTCCAGGCAGTTCATCACCTCGGCACGGGCCACGACCCCGCCGATGGACATGCCGTTGCCGATGCCCTTGGCGAAGGTGAGGATGTCCGGCGGGCCGTTCTGGGCGTGCGCCTGCCAGCCCCAGAAGTGCTCACCGGTGCGACCCCAGCCGGTCTGCACCTCGTCGCTGATCCACAGGATGCCGTGGCGGTCCAGGACCTCCCGGAAGGCACCGTAGAGGCCGTCGGGCGGTGAGGTGAAGCCGCCGACGCCCTGGATCGGCTCGGCGATGAGGGCGGCCACTCCCCCGCGGGCCTGGCCGAGCACGTCCTCCAGGTCCGCGACGGCGGCGGCGGTGAAGGCCGCGTCGTCCAGGTGGGCGAGCGGGCCGCGGGTGCGGACGGCGCCCTGGACGTAGTACGTCTGGAGCGGCGAGAGGCTGGTCGGGGACCAGCCGCGGTTGCCGGTGATCGAGACGGTGGAGAAGGACCGGCCGTGGTAGCTGTTGCGCATCGCCAGGATCTGGTTGGAGCGGCGGTACGTCGTCGCGAGCAGCAGGGCGGTGTCGTTGGCCTCGGTACCGGAGGTGGTGAAGAAGACCCGGGCGTCGGGGATGCCGGAGAGGGCGGCGACCCGCTCGGCCAGCTCGATCATCGGCCGGTTGAGGTAGAGCGTGGAGGAGTGGATGATCCGCCCGGCCTGCTCGGACACGGCCTTGGTGACCTCGGGCAGGGCGTGGGCGGTCATCGTGGTGAGGATGCCGCCGAAGAAGTCGAGGTAGCGGTTGCCGTCCGCGTCCCAGACGTGACGGCCCTCGCCGTGGGTGAGCTCGATGGGGTGCTTGTAGTAGAGCGCGAGCCAGTCGGGCAGCACGGTGCGGTGGCGGTTGTGGAGCGGGGTCGGGTTGGTCACGGCTGTACGAGCCCTCCGTAGGCGTCGGGACGGCGGTCGCGGTAGAAGGCCCACTGGTCGCGGACCTCCTTGATCAGGTCGAAGTCGAGGTCGCGGACGACGAGTTCCTCGTCCTTGTCGCTGGCGACCTCCCCGACGAACTGGCCGCGCGGGTCGACGAAGTAGCTGGTGCCGTAGAAGTCGTTGTCGCCGTACTCCTCCTGGCCGACGCGGTTGATGGCGGCGATGAAGTACTCGTTGGCGACGGCGGAGGCGGGCTGCTCCAGCTGCCACAGGTATGCGGACAGGCCTCGGGAGGTGGCGGACGGGTTGTAGACCAGCTGGGCTCCGGCCAGGCCCAGTTGGCGCCATCCCTCGGGGAAGTGGCGGTCGTAGCAGATGTAGACGCCGATCCGGCCGACGGCGGTGTCGAAGACGGGCCAGCCGAGGTTGCCCGGACGGAAGTAGTACTTCTCCCAGAAGCCTTTGACCTGGGGAATGTGGTGCTTGCGGTACTTGCCCAGGTAACTGCCGTCGGCGTCGATGACGGCGGCGGTGTTGTAGTAGAAGCCCTCGCTCTCCAGCTCGAAGACCGGTACGACGATCACCATGCCGGTCTCGCGGGCCAGGTCCTGCATACGGCGTACGGTCGGGCCGTCGGGGACGGCCTCGGCCCAGCGGTAGTGCTCGGGCTCCTGGACCTGGCAGAAGTAGGGGGCGTTGAAGACTTCCTGGAAGCCGATGATCTTCGCGCCCTCGGCAGCCGCCCGGCGGGCGTACTCCTCGTGTTTGGCGATCATCGAATCGGTGTCTCCGGTCCAGGTGGCCTGGACCAGCGCGGCGCGGACGACTTGGGCCATGAGCTGCTCCTCGCGACGGGAACGCCGGGTTCTACGCACGTAGACGGTGTGCGTAGGGAGTAGAACGTAGGCCTCGTCACAGCGTGGGGCAAGAGCGCCGTGCGCGGTTGGAGTAGTCGATCACGTTACGTCGCCGCGCGGTCGAATGCGGTCAGCAGACGGGCGGGTTAGCAACCCCAGGCCCCGCCGATGCCCGCCACCCGGAGGGCGTGGGCCAGGTCTCGGTGCCGGGTTGCGGACAGCGCCCGGGCCGCCCGGAGCAGCCGCGGCGCGAACCACTGCGGGTCGTGCCGGGCCAGCCCCGCCGCCTCCTCGGCGGTGCGCACCCGGACGAAGGCGCCGAGCAGGGCGTCGGCCTCGCGGATCCGGCCGGACCCGCCGAGGGCGAGCGCCGCGTCCGCGACCTCGGCGACGGGTCGGGCCACGCCCTGGCGCAGCAGGGCGTCGCAGTCGGCCTCCCGGCCGGCGGCGCCGAGGGCGGCCGCGGCCGCCGCGAGCCGTTCGGGCGGGAGCGAGGCCGCCTCCCACAGCAGGGTGGCCCAGTCGGCCGCGAGCCCGGCCCGGGTCAGCTCGGCGGCGAGGGCGGGCAGGTGCTCGGCGGGCCGGGCCGCGGCCTCGCACAGCAGGGCGTGCGCCTCGCCGCTGCGGCCCTGCGCGCGCAGGGCGAGCAGGGCGGCAGCGACGGCTCCGGGAGCTTTCGCCGGCGGCGCGGGGTGGGCGGCGGGGTCGGTGGGGTGGTGGTGTGCGGCAGGGGGCGCGGCTTCGCCTCCTGCGGGCCCGGCGGCGGGGTCGGCTGCGGGGCCGGGCTCGGGGTCGGGCTCGGGGTCGGGCTCGGGGTCGGGGGCCGGGCCGGCGAAGCGGGCTCCGCGCGGCGCGGGCAGGGCCGCGCCGGGACCCGAATCCGGCGCGCCGTCCCCGTCGGTGTACCCCGGCGGCAGGGTGAAGGCCGGGGCCGCGGGGGCCGCCGAGCCCGCGTACCGGGCGCCTCCGGAGCGCCGTGCACCGCGCAGCCACCGCCCTTCGGCGCGGCCGACCGGCGTCTCGGGCCGGGCAGGGGGCGCCTCGGGCCGGGCCGGGGGCTCCTCCGCCCCCGTCCGGCCGGCGGGCGGTCCGGCCTGCGCAGGCCGTTGCCGGGGCACCCCGGGCAGCCACTCCGCGACCTCCGGCCGGGCGGACCACAACCCCTGCGGGCCCGCCCGCAGGGCCCGCAGACGCGCCGACAGATCCTCGTGGCGGGCCGCGGCGCGGGCCACGTCGTCCTGGGCCCAGACCAGTTCCCTGGTGAGGGCGTCCGTCTCCGCCCGGCCGGTGGACCCGCCGAGCCGTACCGTCAGGTCCCGCAGGGCCGCCTGCGACTCGGCCCGCTGGGAGGCAGCCGCCCCGAGCAGGGTCCGCAGCTCCTCCTCGCCGCCCGGCAGCCGGTCCCACGCGGTGACGGCCGCGGCCCGCAGCCGGGCCGCGTATACGGTCTCCCGGGCCGCGAACTCCGCGCCCCGCGCGCCGGCCAGGTCGCGCAGCAGCGATTCCACCACGTCCCACGGGGGCATCGCCGCCCCGTCGAGACAGGCCCGCACGCCCTGGGGATCCCGGCGCAGAAACTCCCCGTACCAGCCTGCCCCGGGATCCAGTCTCTGCGTCAATCCCCGTAAATATCCCGAGAGTTGACTGATCGCCAGTGAAGTCGCGGTCTCCATGACCGCATTGGATCCCACCTGTGTTACGGGCGGGCTACGGGAATCTCAAAGCTTGACGGCGATCGCGGTGTGCGGACGCTTGCCCCCGCGCGCCAGAGTGGCGGGCACGTCGACCAACCAGTACTGCCACGTGTACTTGCGCGACATCAGCTTCCGCACCCGCCGCAGCCCCGCCTCGTCGAGCAGCCGGGCCTCGCCCTCGTACGCCGTCGCCCCTTCCTGCACGCGCCCGCGGACGTCGCAGGCGGTCACGACGACCCGCCCGTTGTTACGGATCCGCTTGACCTTCCACGTATCGGTGCGCGTCCACACGTACAGCTCGCCCCCGTCGGCCACGGCCCACACGGGGGTAGCCACGGGCGTGCCGTCCTTGCGGAAGGTGGTGAGACTGACGTACCGCGCTCTGCCGAGCTCCTCGAGATCCATACCGGCACCCTAGGCGTGCGCCGTGGACGGTGTCAGGCGGGTGGGGCCTCTCCGTGGCTGACGGTCTCCCAGGCCACGAAGAGCTCGTCCGTCCCGGCCGGACGCATCTCCTCGACCAGGGCGCGGGTGTAGGGGAGCTTCGCGCCGGTCCGCGTCTCGTAGTGGTGCAGGGCCACCTCCAGGTCGGGCCCCATGGTCCGCTCCACCTTGCCGCCGCACAGCCACTTCGGGGCCTCGGCACCGAGCTGGTACTTCGAGTGGAACTCCAGCGCGGTCCGCAGCCGGGCGGACTGCTCCCCGTAGAGGTCGACGCCCTGGTGCCAGGCGGTCTCGGCGATGTGCGCGGACGCGGCGAGCGCGTAGCCGACGTGCATGAGGTTGCGGCAGGTCTCCTGGGCGATGCCGTCGACGTAGGTGCCCTGGTCGAACCAGTACGCCTTGACCTGGTCGGCCGTCTCGATGGCGGCGTACGGCGGGGCCATCGGGCGCGGGCCGTCCATCCTGAGGTAGAAGTACGCCGGTACGCGCGCCCGGAACCGTTCCAGGGACTCCCGGAAGACGACCCGGTCCTCCAGGAAGACGGCGATGGAGACGGCGGCGTCGGTCATGGCCAGTTCCCAGTTGCCGTTGTAGGCGGGCACCTGGGCGCGGACGGCCGGCAGGTAGGCCTTGCGCAGCATCTCCTTGAAGCGGGTGACCCGCGGCTCCTCCCAGTTCGGGTAGCCGGCGTGCACGAGCTCGGCGGCCCGTGCCCAGCTGGACCCGGACCAGGCGGCCTGGAGGCCGGCGTTGTCCTCGCGGTGCTTCTTCATCACGGCCGACCAGGCGTCCATGATCTGCACGGCCTTGCGGGCGTGGGCGGTCCGGCCGTTCACCGACCACAGCAGGGCGTGGGTGTAGGCGGCGATCGCGTCCTGCCGTTCGTCGAGACAGGACTGCGGTCCGCTGTTGAACGGGCAGGGCACCACGTCGGCCGGGTGCGGGGTGTAGCCGAGCGAGGCGTAGCGGGTCCTCAGCAGTGCCCGGTACGCCGACAGCCAGGGCTCCCGGCCCGCCGCGACCATCTGCTTCGCCTGCCGGAGCTGGGCGTCGCCGACGACGACGCCGGGGTGGTGGAAGTCCGCCTCGCGGGCCCGGTCCTCGGGCACGGCGCACGCCGCGAGCAGCAGGCCGCCCGCGAGGAGGGCGCCGACGAGGGCGAAACCGACGCGCTTGGATGCGTTCATGGCTGACACGCCTTCACGCTTGCCCCGCGCTCCGGACCTCCCACCGCCGATTGGGCCGTTCGGCCGCCGGGCCCGCCCGAACGGCAGGACCTAGGTCGTCTCTTTTGGATCTTGTCGGTCGACGCGAGCCCGGCAAGATCCGGAAGAGACGACCTAGGCGGGGACGACGGCGCAGCGGCGCAGCAGGTCGTCGAGGGAGAGCCCGAGCGCCGCGGCGAGGGCGGCGACCGTGAAGAAGGCGGGGGTGGGCGCCCGGCCGGTCTCGATCTTGCGCAGGGTCTCGGCGGAGAGCCCGGCGCCGGCCGCGACCTCGACCATGCTGCGACTGCCGCGGGCCTCGCGCAGCAGGACGCCGAGCCGCTCGCCGCGCTCGCGCTCTTCGGGTGTGAGAGGGGTACGGACCATGACCTCATCCTACCCCGGACACCAATAACTATCCCGTTATTGTTATACCGGTATAGTTATTGGCATGGTGAAACTGAAGACGGACCGAGAGATCGACGAGATGCGCGCCGCGGGCCGGGTGGTCGCCCGCGCCCTGGCCGCCGTACGGGAGGCCGCCGACGTGGGAGTGTCCCCGCTGGACCTGGACCGGGTGGCCCGCGAGGTGCTCCGCGAGGCCGGCGCCACCTCACCCTTCCTGGGCTACCGGCCGCAGTTCGCCCCGGTGCCCTTCCCCGCCGTGCTGTGCCTCTCGGTGAACGACGCGATCGTCCACGGCATCCCCGGCGAGGACCCGCTGCGGGACGGGGACCTGGTCAGCGCCGACTTCGGGGCACTGCTCGGCGGCTGGGCCGGGGACGCGGCGGTCAGCTTCACCGTCGGCAGCGCCCGCCCCGCCGACCTCCGGCTGATCGAGACCTCCGAGGCGGCCCTCGCGGCCGGGATCGCCGCCGCCGTGCCCGGCAACCGGATCGGCGACATCGCCCACGCCATCGGCACCACCTGCCGCGCCGCCGGGTACGGCGTCCCCGACGGCTTCGGCGGTCACGGCATCGGCCGCGCCATGCACGAGGACCCGGGCGTGCCCAACGAGGGCCCGCCGGGACACGGCATGAAGCTGCGCCCCGGTCTGGTCCTCGCCATCGAGCCGATGCTGATCGCCGGCGGTACGGACGACTACACGTGCGACGCGGACGGCTGGACCCTGCGGACCGTCGACGGCAGCCGGGCCGCCCACTCGGAGCACACCGTCGCGATCACCGCCGACGGTCCGCGGATCCTCACCGCCCCCTAGAGGGCGGTGAGGGACGTGGCGCTACGGCCTCCCGTGCGGGTGGACCACCATCGCCGAGCCACCGCCGCGGCGGCTGGTCTCGGCCGCCGCCAGCCAGCGCCCGTCCGGCAGCCGCTGCACGCCGGTCGCCGCGCCGATCTCCGGGTTCTGCCGGAAGCCGTGGCCGATCGCCTCCAGTTCCGCGCGCAGCGGGCTGTTCCACAGGCCCGGCTCCAGCTCGGTGGTGGTCTGGTTGCGCTGGCTGGCCCGCGGCGCGGCGATCGCGTCGACGAGCGGCAGGCCCCGGTCCAGGTGGCCGGTCAGCGTCTGCAGCACGGTGGTGATGATGGTGGCGCCGCCCGGGGAGCCCACCGCGAGCAGCGGGCGCCCGTTCTCCAGCACGATCGTCGGGGACATGGAGGAGCGCGGCCGCTTGCCGGGACCGGGCAGGTTCGGGTCCGGCACGCCGGGCGCGGCCGGGGAGAAGGAGAAGTCGGTGAGCTCGTTGTTGAGCAGGAAGCCGCGGCCCGGGACGGTGATCGCGCTGCCGCCCGTGGACTCGATGGTCAGGGTGTAGCTGACCACATTGCCCCAGCGGTCGGCGGCCGTCAGGTGGGTGGTGTTCTCCCCCTCGTACGTCGTCGGCGCGGCCCGGCCGGTGGTGGCGCAGGGCGCCGGGTTGCGCGGGTCACCGGGCGCGAGCGGGCTGGTGAGCGTACGGTCCGGCGCGATCAGGCAGGCGCGCGAGTCGGCGAACCGCTGCGAGAGCAGCTCGCGCGTCGGCACCTTCACCGCCGCCGGGTCACCGACCCAGCGGCCCCGGTCGGCGAAGGAGATCCGCGAGGCCTCGATGAAGCGGTGCAGGTACTGGCTCTCGGACAGCTTCGAGAGGTCGGTCCCCTCCAGGATGTTCAGCGCCTCGCCGACGGTGGTGCCGCCCGAGGAGGAGGGCGCCATGCTGTAGACGTCCAGGCCGCGGTAGCCCACCCGGGTCGGGTCCTGCCGTTTGGTCACGTACGCGCGCAGGTCGCCGGTGGTCAGATCGCCGGGGCGGACCTTGCGGGTGGCCGCCGGGTCCACCGGGGGTGTGCGGACGGCCCGCACGATGTCCTCGGCGATGGGGCCGCGGTAGAGCGCGCCGGTCCCCTTGCGGCCGAGCTCGGCGTAGGTGGCCGCAAGGTCGGGGTTCTTGAAGGTGGAGCCGACCACCGGCAGGGCGCCGCCCGGCAGGAAGAGCTTCGAGGTGGCCGGGAAGTCCTTGAAGCGGTCCTGGTTGAGCTCGGTCTGGGCCCGGAAGGTGCCGTCCACCGTGAAGCCGTCGCGGGCCAGCTTCTCGGCGGGCTTCAGCAGTTTGCCCAGCGGGCGCGTGCCCCAGGCGTCGAGGGCGCTCTTCCAGGTGGCGGGGGTGCCGGGGACGCCGACGCCGAGTCCGCTGGTCTGGCCCTCCGCGAAGGGGATGGGCAGGCCGTTCTCCTGGAACAGGGTTTCGGTGGCGGTGGCGGGGGCGGTCTCGCGGCCGTCGATGGTGTGCACCCGGCGCGAGCGCGCTTCGTAGTAGACGAAGTAGCCGCCTCCGCCGATGCCCGCCGAGTAGGGCTCGGTCACCCCGAGGGCGGCGGCGGTGGCGATCGCCGCGTCCACCGCGTTGCCGCCCGAGCGCAGGACGGCGATGCCCGCGGCGGAGGCGTCGGCGTCGACGCTGGCGACGGCCCCGCCGTATCCGGCGGCTACGGGCACCTTGGCCGGTGCCGGTGGGGACGCGGCGGTGGGCGGGGCCGCGGCCCCGGTGGAGACGAGCGCCCCGGCGAGGGCTACTAGCGCTAACTGACGTGCGGCGGGACCACGCATCCGGTTCCTCCAGTCGACGGCCGGTCAGGCCTGGTTCGCGCAGCGTAACTTCACGGCACCCCCCGCGTCAGGACGGCCGGGCGGCCGCTACCATCCGCCGCATGAACGACGACGTGCGCAACATCGTGCTCGGGGTGATAGCCACCGCCCTCAGCGGCGGGTTCGGCTGGTTCGCCCGGACCTATCTGTGGCGCCGCACGCTGCGCCGCAAGCAGGTGTTCTTCGGGCTGCCGACCGGTTCCGACTGCCTGTTCGTGGTCAACCGGCAGATGGGCGGCAAGGAATCGTCGGTGCACCGCAACGACGCCTTCGCCCTGCTGGAGATATCCGCCCTGATCAAGGACTGCGGGGCGAACGTCCAGATCGTCACGCACGACGAGGCGCGTCAGGGCTTCGGCGAGCGCGCCGAGTTCTGCGTCGGCGGCCCCACCTCCAACACCCGTACGGTGGCCCACCTGGCCTCCATGCTGCCGGGGGTGCGGGTCAACATCGACAGCCGGGAGCACGAGGACCGCGGCGCCATCGTGGTGGGCGGGGAGAGCTACCGGTGGGACAAGGACCGGGTGGAGCACGTGGTGCTGGCCCGGCTCGCGGGCGGGGAGGGCGGCCGGCCGGTGTTCCTGCTGTCCGGGCAGACCGCAGTCAGCAACCAGGCAGCGGCCCGCTTCCTGGCCCGCAACCACGGACAGCTGGCCCGCAAGTACGGCACGGACCCCTTCTGCCTGGTCCTGAAGGTGATCAACTCCCATGCGTACGGCCCCGATGTGACCGAGCTCGTGGCCGACGTCACCCGGGCCGCCCTGACACCCGAACCGGCAGCCGCGTGATCCCGTTGATGAAGTTGGACACCAGCCGGCGCGGCGGGCCGACCAGTTCCGGCGGGGGCATGGCCACGCACCACTGTTCGTAGAGGACGCGCAGCTGGAGCCGGGCGAAGTGGGCGCCGAGGCAGACGTGCGGGCCGTCCCCGAAGGAGACGTGCGGGTTGGGCGTCCGGGACGGGTCCAGGCGCCCGGGGTCGGTGAAGACGCGCTCGTCGTGGTTGGCGGAGGCGTGGAAGACCACCACCTTGTCCCCGGCGCGGATCGGCTGCCCGGCCAGTTCGGTGTCGACGGCGGCGGTGCGGCGGAAGCTGAGCACCGGCGGATGGACGCGCAGGAGTTCGTCGACGGCCTGGTCGAAGGGGACGGATCCGTCCGCGAGGCGGCGGTAGGCGTCCGGGTGCCGGGCCAGCGCGAGCAGGCCACCGGGGGCGGCGCTGCGCACGGTGTCGTTGCCGGCGACGGTGAGCAGGAAGAAGAACATCTCCAGTTCGGCCGGGTCGAGTCCGGCTTCGGCGAGGGCGGTCATCACGTCGTCGCCCGGGTGGGCGCGCTTGTGGGCGGCCAGTTCGCGGGCGTACGCGAACATCTCGCCGAGCAGGGCCGGGGAGCGCGGGTTGAGCGGCTTGCCGTCCGGCCCGAGGACCGGCGGCGGGGCGTCGTCGGGGTCCTGGTAGCCGATGATCCGTACGGTCCACTCCAGCAGCAGGGCCCGGTCGGCGGCCGGGACGCCCAGCAGGTCGGTGAGGTTCAGCAGCGCGTACTCGTCGGTGACGGTGCGCACGAGGTCGGCGGCGCCGTCCTCGGCGCCCTCCCGGGCGGCGGCCAGCAGGTCGCGCGCCCGGTTTCGTACCCGCCCGGTGAAGGCGTCGACTCGGGCGGGGGTGAAGGCGCGGGCGACGAGCCGGCGCAGCCTGCCGTGGGCGGGCGGATCCTGGTTGAGCATGGTGCGGCGCAGGAACGGCAGGTCGGCCGGGTCGGGGTCGCGGATCTGGGTGGCGCCCAGCCAGGAGGAGTACGTCCGGTGGTCGCGCAGGACCCGCACGACGTCGGCGTGCCGGGTGACCGCCCAGAATCCGGGGCCGGCGGACCAGCCCTGGATCTCCGGCTCGGCCTGCCAGGCCACGGGGTGCCGCTCGCGCAGCAGCCGGTAGCGCTCGTGCGGGACGCCGGAGGCGTAGATGCGGGGGTCGAAGACGTCGGGGACGTCCGCGGCGTGGTCCATGGGGTCACCGTGACGGGTGTGCGGCCCCGGCCGCAAGAGCGCCCCCGCCGGGTGCGCCGGGGCCGCGCGTCGGGGCCGCGCCCGTCAGGGCTGCAGATCGCAGTCGGCGGCCGGGAGGGTGGTGTCGGTGCCCTGCAGGGCCACGGGGCTGAGGGTGTCCGGCACGGTGGAGACGCCGATGGTGCACACCACCTGGTTGCGGGCCAGCGCCGAGAGGCCGCCGACGGCGAACGGCACCGTGACCGTCAGTTCGTTGCCCTGCACGGGCGGGCTCACTGTCGCCTTGTCCGTCCGGTCGTTGGGCACCTCGGGCAGCGCCGTGGTGAGCCCGGCCGCGCGGGCCACACCGCTGGGACCGTTCAGCAGCAGCCGCAGGAGCGGTACGGGCGCGAGGGTGTAGTCGGTGCCGATCGTGAAGGGGACCGGGACGAGCCGGTCGCCCTCCTTGGAGACGAAGTAGAGGACGGCCGCGTTCTTGCCGCCGGGGATCTTGATGGCGGCGGCGTGGCCGCTCTCGATCACCCCGGTGCGCTTGATCCCGCATCCGGTGAGCAGGAGGCCGCAGCTCAGCAGCACCGCCGTGGCCGCGGCGGCCCGGGATCCCGTACGGGGGCGTCGCGGCCACGGGCCTGTCATGCGCGGGCCTTTCATGCGCGGGCCTCCAGCGGCATGTCGAGGGTGAAGAGCGCTCCCCCGGAGGGTCCGTTGCCCGCGAGGAGAGTGCCGCCGTGCAGGCGGACGTTCTCCAGGGTGATGGCGAGCCCGAGGCCGCTGCCGGCGGACCGGGTCCTTGCCGCGTCGGCCTTGAAGAAGCGGTCGAAGATGTGCGGCAGCACCTCGGGGGCGATGCCGGGTCCACTGTCGGCGACGTCGATCAGCAGCCGTTCGCCGTCGCTCCCCGGTGCGGTCCGTACGGTGACGTGCACGGGAGCGCCGCCGTGCCGCAGGGCGTTGCCGACGAGGTTGGCGAGGACCACGTCGAAGCGGCGCGGATCGAGCCGGGCCCGTACCCCGTCCGGCAGCACGGTGACGACGCGGTCGTCGACCCAGTGGCGGCGTTCGAGCGTCTTGCGCACGGCTTCGGCGATGTCCACGTCGTCGAGGTTGAGCTCGGCGGCGCGGGCGTCGAAGCGCGAGATCTCCATCAGGTCCTCGACGAGGACGGCGAGTTTGCCCGTCTCGGCGCTGACCAGGCGCAGGGCCTTGGCGGTGTCGGCGTCGAGGCGCTCGGCGTCCTCGTCGAGGACCTCGGTGACGGCGAGCATTCCGGCCAGGGGCGTGCGCAGTTCGTGGGAGACGTCGGAGGCGAAGCGGCGGGCCCGGACCTCCGCGTCCTGGAGCTCGCGCACGGACTCCTCCAGGGCGCGGGCGGTCTCGTTGAAGGTGCGGGCGAGCCCGGCGAGTTCGTCGGCGCCCCGGACCTCGATGCGGGTGTCGAGCCGGCCGCGGCCGAGGTGCTGGGCGGCCCGGCGCATGTCGCGGACCGGCCGCAGCACGCTGCGGGCGGCGAGCAGTGCGGGCACGATGGCGATGGCCAGCCCCGGGACGGCGCCCTGCTGGGCGGCATCGACCATGGCCTCGACGGTCAGCTTCTCGGCGGAGAGCGGCACGCTGGCGTAGAAGACGACACCGGTGGCCTCGGTGTAGCCGTTGTGCGTGAAGAGGGCGGGGACGCCGATCGTGAGCCACGGGTTGCCGCGGCTGTCCTCGACCCGCTGGAAGGCGGTGTACGGGTTCCTGCGGACCTTGTTGCGCAGGTCGTCGGTGATCACGCCGGAGGTGGGCGTGCCGGGGTTGGTGGAGACCCGCACGCTGCCGTACTCGCCGAAGACGATCCAGGGGTGCGGTTTGCCGCGTTTGCCGAGTTCGATGACGATGCGCTGGAGCTCCTGCTGGTCCATCGGCATGCGGAATTCCTGCTGCTCGATCTGGTCCCGCAGGCTGCTGACGGCGGTGTCCTGGGTCTGTTTGAGAATCGCGTTGCGCGCCTGCTGGTAGGTGAGGGCGGCGGTGGTCCCCGCGCTGATGGCGGCGACCAGCAGGAAGGCCGCGATCAGCCGGGTGCGCAGGCCGAGCGGCGCTATGCGTCTCACCACGGCCTACAGGGGGCCGAAGCGGTAGCCGAAGCCGCGCACGGTCTGTATGTAGCGGGGGCTCGCGTCGGGGTCCTCGACCTTGTGGCGCAGCCGGCGGACGCAGGCGTCCACGAGCCGGGCGTCGGCGTGGTAGCTGTGGTCCCAGACGTACTCGAGGAGCTGCTGGCGGGAGAAGACCTGCTCGGGCGAGGCCGACAGGTGCAGCAGGAGCTTGATCTCGCTGGGGGCGAGGGGGACGCGCTCGCCGTTCTTGGCGACGCTCAGCCCGGCCCGGTCGATGGTCAGCTCACCGTGGTGCTCGAGCCCGGGGCGGGCGCCCACGGGGTCGCTGAGACGGCGCAGTACGGCTTTGATGCGGGCCTCGATGACCTCGGTGCGGGCGGGTTTGACGATGTAGTCGTCGGCGCCGGCCTCCAGGCCGATGACTATGTCGAAGTCGTCGCCGCGTGCGGTGAGCATGATGATCGGCACCTGACTGGTCTCCCGGATGCGGCGGCAGACCTGGACCCCGTTGATGCCGGGCAGCATCAGGTCGAGCAGGACCAGCTCGGGACGGAAGGCGCGCATCAGGGCGAGCCCCTCCTCACCGGTCTCTGCGGAGCTCACCTCGTGGCCCCGGCGGCGCAGGCCCAGGGCCACGCCCTCGCGGATGGATGGGTCGTCCTCGATCAGCAGTACGCGTGGCATCCGGTCAGTATCCCAAGGTGGTGCGTGGCCTCGGCTCCCCCTACCGGCCGGTCTTGCGCCGCAGGGAGTTCAGCAGGTCGTTGATCTCCGTCAGGCGCAACGGCCCGGCGAGGAGTACGACGACCAGCGCCAGCGCGACGGTTCCCGCCCCGACCGCGGCGAAGTTGCCGAGGCCGTCGGCGGCCCGGGCGGCCGCGTAACCGGCGACGGCCGCCGGGACGCAGGCGACCAGCAGCCGCACATGGGTGCGTACGGCACTCGCGCGCCGTTCGGTACGGGTTCCCGTGCGCGGGCCGAGCCTGCGGGTGAGCGTGTACGCGGTGACGGCGGCGCCCGCGACGAAGGCGACGGAGGAGGCCGCGGCCATGCCGGTGACCGCCCAGCGCGGGGACAGCGCGAAGTAGGCGGCGGCCGACAGTCCGGCGGTGAGCGCGGCGATGACCAGGTTGAGGAAGAAGGGGGTCCTGGTGTCGGAGAGGGCGTAGAAGCCGCGGGAGAGGACGTACTGCGCGGAAAAGGCGATCAGGCCGGGCGCGAAGGCGATGAGCATGCCCGCCATGACCTCGATGTCGGCGGCGCCCGTGCGGCCGTACTCGAAGACGCTGCCCATCACCCAGGGGGCGAGGGCGGCGAAGAGCGCGGCGGCGGGCACGACGAGGGCGGCGCTGGAGCGCAGGGCGTAGGAGACGTCACGGCGCACGGCGGCGAGGTCGCCCTCGGCGGCGGCCGAACTCATCCGCGGCATCAGGGCGGTCACGAGGGAGACGGTGATGATGCCCTGCGGGACGATCCACAGCTGGTAGGCGTTGCTGTAGGCGGTGTAGCCGGCGCCGCCCGCGAGTCCGGCGTCCACGGCGTGCCGGCCGGTGGTGGTGGAGAGCCGGGTGACGACCCAGTAGGCGATCTGGTTGGTGAGGACGAGCATGACGGTCCAGCCCGCGTTGCGCAGGGGGCGGCCGAGGCCGCTGCCGCGCCAGTCGAAGCGGGGGCGCCAGCGGAAGCGGGCGGCGCGCAGCGAGGGGACGAGGGCGAGGGCCTGGATGACGATGCCGAGGGTGGTGCCGAGGCCCAGGAGCCGGGTCTCGGCGGCGGTGAGGCCGCCCGCCGCGTCGTGGGAGACGTAGAGGAAGAGCCCGAAGACGCCGATGATCACGAGGTTGTTGAGGACCGGGGTCCACATCATCGCGCCGAACCGGCCGCGGGCGTTCAGCACCTGCCCGAGGAGGGTGAAGAGCCCGTAGAAGAGGATCTGCGGCAGGCAGTACCGGGCCAGGGCCACGGTGGTGCTCGCCTGGGCCCCGCTGTAGGGGGTGTACACCGAGACGATCACCGGGGCGGCGAGGACCGCGACGGCGGTGAGCGCGACGAGGGCCGCGGTGCAGGCGGTGAGCAGGCGGTCGGTGTAGGCGGATCCGCCGTCCGCGTGCTCCTTGGCGGCCCGGACGAGTTCGGGCACGAAGACGGCGTTGAGCGCGCCGCCGATGAGCAGCATGTAGATGATGTTCGGGACCGTGTTGGCGACGGCGTAACCGTCACCGAGGAGTCCGGTGCCCAGCGCCGCGACGACGACGGCGGAGCGGACGAAGCCGGTGGCGCGGGAGACGATGGAACCGGCCGCCATGAGCGCGCCGCTGCGCAGCACCGAGGTCTTCGCCGGTGTGGCGCCGGTGCCGGCGCTGCCGGTGTCCGGGGCGCCCGCTCCGGTGCCGGTGCCGTGGGCGGTGCCGGTGCCCGGGGCGGTGTCGGTCTCGGCATCGGTTCCGGTGTGCGTGGCTGTCACCGGCGGGCCAGATATGCCTGGAACGCCTTGTAGAGCGCCGTGTTGGCGACTCCGTCCATCGCTGTCTCCCACTCTCCCAGTGTCTCGACGACCTGCCCGCCGGTGCCGAGCTTCCAGCGCAGCAGACCGTACGAACGCGCCGAGGGGTCGAGGGTGGAGGGTACCCCGCGCATGTCGTACTCCTCCGCCCCGAGGGCATGGGCGTCGGACATCATGCGCCACTGCAGGGCGTTGCTGGGCCGCACTTCGCGCCGGTGGTCGGCGGAGGCGCCGGTCTGGTACCAGACCCGCTTCCCGGCGGTGATCATCGTGTGGGCGGCGAGGATCTCCCCCTGGTGGACGCCCAGGTAGAGCCGCATTCGGCCGGGCTCCTCCTCGTTGAGGACCTTGTACTGCTGCTCGTAGTAGGCGAGGGAGCGGCCGAGCCTGAATCCGTCGCGCTCCTCGGTGATGCGCAGCAGCCGGTAGAACTCGGGCAGGTCCGCGAAGGTGCCGATGACCGTCTGCACACCGGCCTTCTCGGCCTTGCGGACGTTGCGCCGCCATTCCTGGTTGAGGCCCGCCCACACGTCGTCGAGGGTGCGGCCGGCCAGCGGTACGCGGAAGACGTGCCGGGGCTGCGCGTCGCCGTCGTCCTCGCCGCCGCAGCGCGTCCAGCCCCGGGTGCGCAGCCGGTCGGCGAGGGCCGCGCCCACCGGGTCGACCTCGGTGGCGAGGACGTCGGATATCTGCCGGCCGGGCCCGGCGCCGGACTTGGCGGTGGCCGCGTCCCAGCGGCGGTAGGCGGGGGTGGGTCCGATGCGGACGGCGAAGGCGCCGGAGGTGCGCAGGTGACGCATGAGCGGGGTGAGCCAGCGGTCTATGTGCGGGTCGGACCAGTCCGCGACGGGGCCCTCGGGAAGGTAGGCGAAGTATTTCCGGGTGCCGGGGAATTGCCGGTAGAGAACGAGTCCCGCACCCTGAATCTCACCGTCCGGATAGTGCCATCCGACCTTTTCCGACCGCCAGAGGTCCTTTACGCGGGCCCAGGACGGGTACTGGAGAAAACTGGCCCCGCCGTGGCGGGAAAGGAACGCCTGGTACTCGGACATGGACAGGGTGCGCACCCGGAGCCCCCGGTCCTGGTCACGGTCCTGCTGAGCTGGGTTCACGAGCAGTGCACACACGGCTGACGGCCTCCCTGTCGTCCTGACGGTCTCTCACAGGACTGTCACAGGCGCCCGTGACCGACGTGCGCGGCGATTGTGACCGGACGATGACCGTTTCGCTGCGGTCGACGTCACAAGCGAATCGAAGAGCTTTTCCCCGGATTGCGGAACCTAAAGTCGACTCGTCCGCATCTCCTTTTGCGGACGTTCACACCATCACGACTCGAAGGGGCCCTTCGTTGAGCCGCACACGCCGCACCGCCATTGCGGGCACCGCACTCCTGGCCGCCGCGCTGACCGCCTGCTCGGGCGGGAGTGACGGCGCGAGCGACGACAAGGGCAAGGAAGAGTCGAAGCCGAAGGCGCCCATGGCGGTCTCGGTGAACCTCACGGGCGATCAGGTCAAGGCGGGTCAGCCGGTGACGGTGACCGTCGCCGAGGGCAAGCTGGCGCAGGTGAAGGTGACCGACGCCAAGGGCGCGGAGCTGCCGGGGAAGATATCCGACGACGGGAAGTCCTGGACCTCGGAGCGCAACGCCCCGCCCGGTGCGGAGTACAAGGTCGAGGCCCAGAACACCGACAGCCAGAGCGCCACCACGCAGTTCAAGACCGGCCCCGCCGACAAGGTGAACAAGGTCTCGATCAACATCTCCAAGGGCAGCACGGTGGGCGTGGCGATGCCGGTGTCCCTCGTCTTCGACAACCCGGTGACGAACAAGGCCGACGTGGAGAAGCAGCTCAAGGTCACCACCTCGGACAACACCGAGGGTTCCTGGGGCTGGATGAAGGACCACGACGGCAAGGACCGCGTCGACTGGCGGCCCAAGGACTACTGGAAGTCCGGCACGGACGTGAAGGTCGACATGCAACTGAACGGGGTCGACTCCGGCAAGGGCGGCGGGCTGTTCGCGCGCGACTACAACACCGAGTTCAAGATCGGCAAGGACCGCCGGGTCCAGGTCAGCCTCGACTCCAAGAAGTTGACGGTGACCGAGGACGGCCAGGCGCAGAAGGCGATCCCGATCTCGGCCGGCACTCCCGGCGGCAAGAAGGCCTCCTGGTCCGGGAAGATGGTGATCATGACCAAGGAGGGCACCATCCGGATGGACTCCCAGACGGTGGGCCTGGACAACGCGTACGACAAGATGGTCGATTACTCGATGCGCCTGACCTGGTCCGGCATGTACGCGCACGCAGCGCCGTGGAACGAGGCCAACTTCGGCCGCTCCAACAGCAGTTCCGGCTGCGTGGGGATGAGCGACGCCAACGCCAAGGAGTTCTTCGGCCAGTCCCAGGTCGGCGACCTCTTCGAGGTGGTCGGCGAGGGCTCCAAGGGCCAGGCTCCGATCGGCAACGGCTACGGCGAGTGGAACCTCTCCTGGGACGAGTGGAAGGCCAAGAGCGCCCTGTCGGCCGCCCCGCAGAACGGCTGACCTGCGGACCTCCCTTCCTGACTCTCGTTCAATTGTTACCACCACGTAACTTACCGACGGGTTACCTTCGGTAAGCCGCTCCCGTTACCGTCGGGTCACTTTCAGGACTCCGGTGCACGCGAGGAGCGACCGATGGAACGCACCACCACCGCCGCAGCCGTGGCGGCACTCCTGGCGGCGACCGCCCTGGGCCTGGCCCCCCACCAGGCCCAGGCGGCCAACGCGCCCGCCGCCACCACCACCGCCGCCGCCCCGCAGGCCGCTCCGGCGGACCTGCGCTTTCACGACATCCCCGGATCCGGCGGCATCACCCTCAAGGGCAACGTCTTCACCCCGGCCGGAGCGCAGAGCGGCCGGAAGTATCCCCTGATCGTGCTGCCCACCAGCTGGGGCATGCCGCAGATCGAATACATCGCCCAGGCCAAGAAGCTCGCCGACTCCGGCTATGTCGTGGTCAGTTACACCTCACGGGGCTTCTGGCTCTCCGGCGGCCGGATCGAGGTGGCCGGGCCGCCGGACATCGCCGATGTCTCCGCCGTCATCGACTGGGCCCTCGCCAACACCCCCGCCGACGCGGACCGCATCGGACTGGGCGGGGTCTCGTACGGCGCCGGCATCAGCCTGCTGGCCTCGGCGCACGACCCGCGCGTCAAGGCCGTGGTCGCGATGAGCGGCTGGGCCGACCTCATCGAATCCATCTACTCGGGCCGCACCCAGCACCTCCAGGCCGCCGGGCTGCTCGGCGCCGCCGGCTACCTCACCGGCCGCCCCGGCCCCGAACTCCAGTCGATCCTGGGCGACTTCCTGGGCTCCCGGCTGGACCGCGAACAGCAGATGATCGAGTGGGGCAGAAAGCGCTCGGCCGCCGAGCAGGTGGACCGGATCAACGCCAACGGCGCCGCGATCATGCTCGGCAACGCCTGGGGCGACACGATCTTCCCGCCCAACCAGTACGCGAAGTTCTACGAGCGGCTGACCGGCCCCAAGCGGCTGGAGTTCCGGCCGGGCGACCACGCCACCGCCGAGGGCACCGGCCTGCTCGGCCTGCCCAACGACACCTGGACCAACGCCCACCGCTGGTTCGACCGCTACCTCAAGGGCGAGCGCAACGGCGTCGACACCGAGGCCCCGGTACAGATCAAGTCCCGCAGCGACAGCGGCTACGAGGGCTACGCCGACTGGGCGTCGGTCGGCTCCGGCGGCACCGAGAGACTCGCGCTCTCCGACAGCGAGCACCTCTTCGCGAACGTCGACTCCGGGGCCAACGGCGGCGTGGTCCTGCTCTCCAGCGTCCTCGACCAGTTCTTCAAGGCGCCCCCGGTCGCCTCGATCCCGCTCCTCCCCCGGGCCTTCGCCGGCGTCTGGCAGTCGGAGCGCTACGACCGGGCCCGCCGGATCCGCGGCACCGCGAAGCTGCACACCACCGTCACGCCCACCAAGGGCGACGGCACCTTCGTCGCCTACCTCTACGACGTCGGCCCGCTCGGCATCGGCAAGCTGGTCAGCAACGCCCCGTACACCTTCCACGGCAAGACCCCGGGCCAGGCCTTCGGCGTGGACCTGGAGCTCTTCTCGACCGCCTACGACGTGCCCGCGGGCCACCGGCTCGCCCTCGTCGTCGACACCGTCGACCCGCTCTACATCGAGCACAACCCCACCGGCGCGCAGCTGACCTTCTCCTCGCCGCAGGGCGACCCCAGCTACGTCTCGGTGCCGCTTCGCGAGCGGTGATGCACGGCGGCGGCCGGGCCCGGACGGCCCCGCTCCGGCCCCTCAGTGCTTGAGGATCTTGGAGAGGAAGTCCTTGGCCCGGTCGCTCTCGGGGGCGGTGAAGAACTGCTCCGGGGTGCGGTCCTCGATGATCCGGCCGTCCGCCATGAAGACCACCCGGTTCGCGGCGGAGCGGGCGAAGCCCATCTCGTGGGTGACCACGACCATGGTCATGCCCTCACGCGCGAGCTGCTGCATGACCTCCAGCACCTCGTTGATCATCTCCGGGTCGAGGGCGGAGGTGGGCTCGTCGAAGAGCAGGGCCTTGGGGTCCATGGCGAGGGCGCGGGCGATCGCCACGCGCTGCTGCTGGCCGCCGGAGAGCTGGGCCGGGAACTTCGCGGCCTGGTCGGCGAGGCCGACACGCTCCAGGAGTTCCCGGGAGCGCCGGTCCGCCTCGCCCCTCCCCCGCCGCCGGACCTTGACCTGCGCGAGCGAGACGTTGGCGAGGATGGTCTTGTGCGCGAAGAGGTTGAAGGACTGGAAGACCATCCCCACCTCGGCGCGCAGCCGGGCCAGCTCCTTGCCCTCGGCGGGCAGCGGCTCGCCGTCGAGCAGGATCGTGCCCGATTCGACGGGCTCCAGCCGGTTGATCGCCCGGCACAGGGTGGACTTCCCGGAACCGGAGGGGCCGATGACCACCACCACCTCACCGCGGCCGACGGTGAGATTGATGTCCCGCAGCACGTGCAACTCTCCGAAGTGCTTGTTGACGTCGCGCAGCTCGATCAACGGTTCGACGGCCATGTACTGCCCTGCCCACTCGTCGGTGTCGGTGTGTCGGGGGGTCCCGCGCAAACTATCCAGCCGGGGAAGGGTACTTCGCGCGCAGTGGCGACTCCGACACGCCGGGTCATCGACTTCAGCCCTCGGAAGCCTCCGCGTACGCCTGGCTGAGCTCGGGGGATCCGGTCACCGCCCAGGACACCCCCGACTCGATCACGTTCAGCTCGCGGCCCGAGGCCAGCCGGATCACCGGCTGGCCGTTGGGCCACACCCGCCAGGCGGCCTCCGGGATGGTCCGGATGATCACGGTCCCGAGGTAGAAGCCTGCGTCGTTGCCGAGCCAGGGCACCGCCTCCGGGTCCCGCCGCCAGCGGGGCATCAACTGGTCCAGCGCCTCCAACGAGGCCTGGCTCTCGTCGAGTTCGAGCCCGGCCGCCCTTGCCTGGCTGCGCAGCATCTCGCACTCCGAGAACAACTCGGCGACACCCTCGGGGTCGACCGCGAACGCTGCGGCGAGTCCCGCACCCTGTTCCGTTTCACGTCGGTTCAGCCAGTTGTCCAGGAAAGGGATGTTCATACCGCCCAGCGTCGCACCAGGACCCGCCGCTGGCCACAGGGCGCGCCTGGATCCGTCGGCCCGGATGCCTACCGCTCGAGATCCAGGTCCACGACCACGGGCGCGTGGTCCGACGCGCCCTTGCCCTTGCGCTCCTCGCGGTCGACGAAGGAGTCGGTGACGGCCTTGGTGAAGGGCTCATTGCCGTAGACCAGGTCGATGCGCATGCCCCGGTTCTTGGGGAAGGCGAGCTGGCGGTAGTCCCAGAAGGTGTAGGGGCGGTCGTACTTCAGTGCGCGCGGGAAGACGTCGGAGAGCCCGGCGGCCCGCAGCGCCTCCAGGGCGGCGCGCTCGGCGGGGGTGACGTGGGTGAGGCCCGCGAAGACGGCCGGGTCGTAGACGTCCTCGTCGGTCGGGGCCACATTGAAGTCGCCGAGCACCGCGAAGGGACGCGGGCCGGCCGCGTCCTCGGCGACGGCCGCGGCCAGGGAGCGGAACCAGTTCAGCTTGTAGCCGTAGTGGTCGTGCTCCACCTCGCGGCCGTTGGGCACGTACACCGACCAGACCCGCACGCCCCCGCAGGTGGCGGAGATCGCGCGGGGCTCCTGGACGCCCTCGTAGTCGGGTCCGCCGGGCAGCCCCAGGACCACGTCCTCCAGGCCTGCCTTGGAGAGCAGGGCCACGCCGTTCCAGCGACCGGTGGCGTTGACCGCCGCCTCGTAGCCCAGCTCGCGCAGCTCGGCGTGCGGGAACTGCTCCGCCGAGCACTTGGTCTCCTGGATGCACAGGACGTCCGTGCCGGAGCTCTCCAGCCAGGCCAGCAGACGCGGCAGCCGGGCGGTGATGGAGTTGACGTTGTAGGTGGCGATACGCATACGTGCCAACCTACCGCCCGGCACCGACAGTCACAGTTCGGCGCAGTCCCCGGCGGTGAGTCGCCCGTGATCGGTGCCGCCGAGGGCGTTCAGGGCGGAGTCGTAGATCGGCCGGGCGAGGTCGGACAGGTAGGCGTCGTGGATGTCGAGGGCCCGGCGCGGCTTGACCTCGCGGAGGTAGTCGATCACCTCGGAGACCTTGTTCCAGGGGGCGTGCACGGGGAGCATCAGCGTGTCCACGGGGACCCCGGGCACCGTCAGCGCGTCCCCGGGGTGGAAGAGGGAACCCTCCACGAGGAAGCCGACGTTCGTGACGCGCGGGATGTCCGGGTGGATCACCGCGTGCAGCTCCCCGTGCACCTGGACCTCGAACCCGGCCGCGGTGAAGGTGTCGCCGTGGCCGACGGTGTGCACCCGGCCCGGATAGGCGGGGGCGAGCTTCTCCGCGACGCTGCGCAGGGTCCACAGCCGGACCGCCGGATCGGCGTCGAGGGCGGCCCGCAGCCGTCCCTCCTCGAAGTGGTCGGGGTGTTCGTGCGTGACCAGCAGGGCGTCCGCGCCCAGGCCCGCGTCCGGCTCGCTGAAGGCGCCCGGGTCGATGACGAGCGTGCGCCCGTCCTTCTCCAACTGGACGCAGGAGTGCAGCCGCTTGGTGAGCTTCATGATCCCAGGCTAGGGCGTGGTCGAGGAGACTACGTAGACCTTGAAGACCTTGGGGTCGGTGAGGTCGACCGTGATGTCCCGGCTGGGCCGGGGGTCGTCCTGTTCCAGGGTGGTGCCCAGCCAGTCGGTCTGCCGCTTCCAGTTCCAGCCGGCGACGGCGGTGTCGTGCTCGGAGATCGACACCCCGTGGGTCAGGTCCTCGCGGCGGATGCCGAGGGAGGCCAGGAAGCCGTCCAGTTCCGGCGGGGTGACCGCGAACTGGACGTACAGCCGGCTGGTGCGCCAGTTGTTGGTCTCCAGGAACCCGACGCGCCAGGCCTTGTCCGGGACCGGGACCTCGTAGATGCTGCGCTGCACTTTGGAGGGCCAGCCGGGGCGCACCTTGGAGGCACCGATCTTGGCGGCCTTGTCGCGGCCGCTCTCGCGGCTCTGCTGGGTGGAGATGGCCAGGTAGCCCGCGGGTACGCCGACCAGCAGCAGGATGATGATCGCGGTGATCCAGCGGCGCTTGACGACGTGCCGGCGGTCCTCGGCGGTGGGCGGCGGGGAGCCTTCCGCGTCGGGGGCGGAGGCCTGGTGGGGCAGGGTGGGCGGGTTCACTGTTTGTCCTGGTCCTCGGGGCCGGGGGCGGCGGGGTCGCGCCGGCCCAGCTGCTGCGCGTAGCGCTCGTACCGTTCGTACCGCTCGACCCGTCGGCGGGTGGCTCGGCGGAAGCGGCGGGCGACGAGCCGGGCGAGGTCGGCCGCTCCGACCATGCCCGCCTCGGGGCCGAGCTGGGCCTTGGCGATGCGCGCCTCGGGCCGGTAGCCGCGCCCGGTGAGGTGGCGGCGGAAGGCGTCCCGGGCGGGGCCGATCAGCAGGTCGTCGGCGGCGCTGACGCCACCGCCGATGACGAAGCAGGACGGGTCGAGGGCGGCGGCGAGATTGGCGATGCCGACGCCCAGCCACTGGCCGATGTCCTGGAGCAGCTCGATGCACATGGCATCGCCCTCGCGGGCCAGCTCGGTGATCAGCGGTCCGGTGATCTCGTGGACGTTGCCGCCGACCTTGGCGATGATGTTGTACGCGACCGGCGAGTCGGCTGCGGCCAGCTCGCGCGCCTCGCGGACCAGGGCGTTTCCGGAGCTGTACTGCTCCCAGCAGCCGCGGTTGCCGCAGGGGCAGCGGTGGCCGCCGGGGACGACCTGCATATGGCCGAACTCGCCCGCGACCCCGTAGCGGCCCCGCTTGACCTGGCCGCCTTCGAGGATGGCCCCGCCGATGCCGGTGCCGAGCGTGATCATGACCAGGTGGTCCTCGCCGCGCCCGGCTCCGAAGCGCCATTCCGCCCATGCGGCGGTGTTGGCGTCGTTGTCGACCATGACCGGGACGGCGAGCCGGGACTGGAGCGCGTCGCGCAGCGGCTCGTCGCGCCAGGCCAGGTGGGGTGCGAAGAGGACGCGGGAGCGGTCCGCGTCGACCCAGCCGGCCGCCCCGATACCGACGGCGTGCACGTCGTGCCGGTCGGAGAGGTCCAGCACCAGCTCGACGATGGTGTCCTCGACGACCTTGGGGCTCTTGGACTTGTCCGGGGTCTCGGTGCGGAGCTTCTCCAGGATGATCCCGTCGGCGTCGACGACGCCGGCCATCACCTTGGTGCCGCCGATGTCGATGCCGACCGTCGGGACCCTGGGGGCCGTCAGGTGCGAGCGGCGCTCCCGGCTCCCGATGGTCCGCAGGACGGTGCTCCGCGCCGACCCCCGGTGGGTGAGCGTGAAGTCCCGGTACGTGCTCATCGAGTCGTGTCGTCCCTCTTGGGTGCGGTGGTTCGGGATTCCGGTCGGGCCCCGTCGGCCGGGCCGCCCGGACCGGCTGCGCCGTCCGTGGCGTCCGTGCCGGCCGTGGCGTCCGGGGTGCCTGTCCCTGATTCTGCCACTCGCTCCAGCTCGTGGCTCAGCTCGTCGAGCTCGGAGCCGCCCGCCATCTGTCGGGTGAGCTCGTCGAGCGTGATCGAGCTGCGGGTGTGACTGCCCGCCATGGTGCCGCGCTTGAGGAGGACGAAACGGTCCCCCACCAGGTACGCGTGGTGCGGGTTGTGCGTGATGAGGACCACGCCGAGGCCGGCGTCCCGGGCGGCCGCGACGTACTTGAGGACCACTCCGGACTGCTTGACGCCGAGGGCGGCGGTGGGCTCGTCGAGTACGAGGACCTTCGCGCCGAAGTAGACGGCGCGGGCGATGGCCACGCACTGCCGTTCACCGCCGGACAGGGTGCCGATGGGCTGGTCCACGTCGCGCAGGTCGATGCCCATGCGCAGCAGCTCGGCGCGGGTGGTCCGTCGCATGAACTCCACGTCGAGGCGGCGCAGGGGTCCGCGGCCGCGGGTGGGCTCGGAGCCGAGGAAGAAGTTCCGCCAGACGGGCATGAGCGGGACGACGGCGAGGTCCTGGTAGACGGTGGCGATGCCGTGGTCGAGGGCCGCGCGCGGGTTGGCGAGCACGGTCTCCTCCCCCTCGATCTCGAAGGTTCCGGCGTCGTGCCGGTGCAGCCCCGCGATGATCTTGATGAGGGTGGACTTGCCGGCGCCGTTGTCGCCGAGGACACAGGTGATCTCGCCCGCCGAGACCTCCAGGGAGACTCCCTGGAGGGCGCGGATGTTGCCGTAGAACTTGCTGACGTCGGTCAGCTTCACCAGGGCGGGGGCCGCCCCGGGCTCCGTCGTCGTCTTTTCCGTCGCGGTCACTTGGTCGCCTCCGCCCGCTTGCGGACCCATGCGTTGAGCAGCGTGGCCAGCAGGAGCATCGCGCCGAGGAAGAACTTGAACCAGTCCGGGTTCCACTGGGCGTACACGATGCCGTTGCTGGTCATGCCGAAGATGAAGGCGCCGACCGCCGAGCCGATGGCGGAGCCGTAGCCGCCGGTCATCAGACAGCCGCCGATGACGGCCGCGATGATGTAGAGGAACTCGTTGCCGACGCCCTCGCCCGACTGGACCACGTCGAAGGAGAAGAGGATGTGCTGGCCGGAGATCCACGCGCACAGGGCGACGCCCATGTAGAGCCCGATACGGGTCTTCACGACGGGCACGCCGGTGGCGCGGGCCGCGTCGGCCCCGCCGCCCACGGCGAAGATCCAGTTTCCGGCCCGGGTGCGCAGCAGGATCCAGGTGGCGACGGCGACGATGGCGAACCACCACAGGATGGTGACCTTGAGGGTGACCGAGCCGATGTTCCACTGCGAGGCGAAGAGGGCGCGGGCGGAGGAGAAGCCCTCCATGTCGGCGATGGTCTTGGTGGAGACCGTGCCGGTGATCAGCTTGGTGAAGCCGAGGTTCAGGCCGGTCAGCATCAGGAAGGTGCCGAGCGTGATGATGAAGCTCGGCAGCTTGGTGCGGGTCAGCATGAACCCGTTGAAGAAGCCGATGGCAAGGGTGACCAACAGGGACACCCCGACACCGACCCAGACGTTGGCGGTCATCTGGTAGCTGAACATCGAGCTGACCAGCGCCGAGGTGGTGACCATGACACCCGCGGAGAGGTCGAACTCGCCGCCGATCATGAGCAGGGCCACCGGGGCGGCCATGATCCCGATGGTGGAGGCCGAGTACAGGATCGTGCTGAGGCTGGAGGCCTGCAGGAAGCTGGGGGCGGCGATGGAGAAGAAGACGAACACGGCGGCGGCGCCGACCACCGAGCCCAGCTCCGGGCGGCCGAGCAGCTTGCGCAGGGCGGAGGTGGGGGCGAGCCGTTCGTCGAGCCCGTCGGCGGGACCGGCCGTGCTCATCGGCTGCCCCGCTTGATGTATTCCTCCAGCTTGGAGGCCTCGGCGGCGGTGACGATCTGCGGTCCGGTGAGCACCGGGCGGCCGCCGCCGAGCACGTTCGCGTTGTAGCGGTAGAGCCAGAGCAGGTCGATGGCCTCGTAGCCCTGGAGGTAGGGCTGCTGGTCGACGGCGAAGCCGAGGGCGCCGGACTTCAGGTCGCGGGCCACCGAGTCGTTGAGGTCGAAGGTGTCCACCTCGGCCTTGCTGCCCGCCGCGTCCTTCGCCTTGACGGCGGTGGGGGCGAAGGGTGCGCCGAGGGTGACGATCGCGTCGATGGAGGGGTCCGCCTGGAGCTTGGCCTGCAGGGCCGCCTGCACGGAGGGCATGTTCGTGCCCTCGACGTAGAGGTTCTCCAGGGTGCCGGAGAAGGTCTTCTTGGCCCCGGCGCAGCGCTGCTCGTGGCCGACGTTGCCCTGCTCGTGCAGGACGCAGACGGCGCGCTTCTTCCCGCGCTTGTTCAGCTCGGTGCCGACGGCCTCGCCCGCGATCTCCTCGTCCTGGCCGATGTGGGTCAGTGCCCCGTACGCGGCGGACTGGGCGGAGCCGGAGTTGACCGTGATCACCGGGATGCCGGCCTTGACCGCCTTGGCCAGGACGTCCTTGAGGGCCTCGGGCTTGGCCAGGCTGACGACGATCCCGTCGACCTTCTGGTCGATGGCGTTCTGCACGAACTGTGCCTGCTGCTGTGCCTGGTCGTCGTGGGCGTAGACGAAGTTGATGTTGTCCTTCGCCGCGGCCTCCTTGGCGCCCTTCTGGACGATGTCCCAGAAGGTGTCGCCGTCGCCCGCGTGCGTGACCATCGCGAAGGTCCAACGCGGGGTCGAGACGGCGGGCCGGCCCGCCTGGGCGGCCTTCGCGCGCTCCTCGGCGCGCTTGCCACCCGTACTGCTGCAGCCCGCGAGCGAGGCCCCCAGTACCGCCGCGAGCACCGCGCCCACGACGCGTACCCCTGTCCGAACCCTAGCCACGTCGCCGCGCCCTTCCCTCGTCACCAATTCGGTCCGCCGTCGAGCCGGTCACCAATCCGGTCATTCCGGCTCCATTCCGGTCCAGCCGCTCAGTATCCGCCACAGTCGACCATGAAGGGGCATCGGGGCACGCGCGGGCAGGTTGACATGCGTGGGCGGATTGACAGGTTCCCCATGGGGGGCCAGGTTGAGTGCATGCGCATCGGGCTCATCGGAACGGGCCGGATCGGGTCCTTCCACGCGACGGTTCTGGCCCGTCACCCGGAAGCGGGCTCGCTCCTGCTCGCGGACGCCGATCCCGCGCGGGCGGCGCGACTCGCCGACCGGCTCGGGGCCACAGCCGCGCCCTCCGTGGAGCAGGTCTTCACCTGGGGCGTCGACGCGGTCGTGGTGGCCTCCGCGACCGAGGCGCACGCGGACCTCGTCGTACGGGCGGTCCGCGGCGGGCTTCCGGTGTTCTGCGAGAAGCCGCTGGCCCCGGACCTGAAGCGGACCCTGGCGGCGCTGCGGGAGGTGTCGGCCGCGGGCGGCCTGCTCCAGGTGGGCTTCATGCGCCGGTTCGACGCGGGATACGGCACGGCCCGCGAGCTGGTCCGTTCGGGCGCCCTGGGGCGGCTGCACACGGTCCGGACGATGACGGCCGATCCGGCGCCGCCGGCCGCCGCCTATCTGGCGACCTCCGGCGGGCTCTACCGGGACTGCCTGGTGCACGACTTCGACATGGTCCGCTGGGTGACCGGGCGCGAGGTGGTCGAGGTGTACGCGGCCGGGTCGGACGCCGGTCCCGCCCTGTTCCGGGAGGCCGGCGACATCGACACGGCGGCGGCCGTGCTGACGCTGGACGACGGGACCCTGGTCACGGCCACCGGCACGCGGTGCAACGGCGCCGGGTACGACGTACGGATGGAGCTGGCCGGGGAACGGGACCAGGTCTCGGTGGGCCTGGACGACCGGACGCCGATCGCCTCCACCGAACCGCACGGCCCGCCCCCGGCGAGCAAGCCGTGGACCGGCTTCCTCGAACGTTTCGCCCCGGCCTACGAGGCCGAGCTGGCGGCCTTCGTCCAGCTGGTGCGGGGCGCGGGCACCAACGCGTGCGACGGCCGGGAGGCGCTGGCGGCGTTCCGGATCGCGGAGGCCTGCGAGCTCTCGCGCAGGGAGCGGCGCCGGGTGCGGCTGGAGGAGCTCCCGGACCTGCCGGCTCTGTAAGGGGGGCACGGGGCCACACTACGGCCGGTGATCACCTGCGGCTGCGACGTATTCCGGCCACGCTCGGGAGGCTCAGGAGTTGGTCACGGCGCGCCGCCCCCATGCGGTGCCGACGAGGACCAGGAGGGCTCCTGCGTACCCGAGGAGGCCGGTCTCCTCCCCGCCGATGGCGATACCGGCGACGGCCGCCCACAGGGGCTCGGTGCCGAGCAGCAGGCTGACCCGGGAGGGCGAGGTGCGGCGTACGGCCCACATCTGCACGAAGAAGGCGAAGAGCGTGCAGAAGACGGAGAGGAAGGCGAGCCCGGCCCACTCGGCGGGCCCGAAGTCGGCCGCGGCGGCCCAGGGGCTGTCGCCGGTGCCGGGTAGGGAGGCCAGCAGTGCGAAGACGAGGACCGCGGCGCCGAGCTGCACGGTGGTCAGGGACAGCGAGTCGGCGTCCTGGACGGCCTCGATGCGGGCCATCAGCAGGACGTGCAGGGTCCGGGCGAGAGCGGCACCGAGGATGAGCAGGTCACCGAGGCTGGGCGCGGTGAATCCGGCGCCCTGCGTCAGCAGCACGACGCCGAGGACGGAGACGGCAGCGGCGCCGAGGAATCCGGCGGAGGGTGCCCGCTTCCTCACGGCCGCTTCTGCCAGCGGGGTGAAGATCATGGTCAAGCTGATGATCAGCCCGGCGTTGGTGGCGGAGGTGTGGACGACCCCGTAGGTCTCCAGGAGGAAGATCCCGCCGAGTACGAGGCCCAGCAGCCCGGCGCCGCGCAGCTGGGCGGGGCTCAGCGCGCGCAGTCGCGCCCACCCGGCGACGACCAGGACCGGCAGCACGAGCGCGAACCGCAGCACGAGCACGGCGACGACGGTGTGGGTGGTGGTGATGCCCTTGGCCGCGAGATAGCTGCCGCCCCACACGACGGCGACGGCCAGCACGGGCAGATCGGCGAGCCAGGCCCGGCGGGGGGTGGCTTCGAAGGGGGCGGGTGCGGGGGCGGCAACGGTCACCGGATGTCTCCAACGGCTCTTCAGTGGGTGGAGACATCGGCGGCTCGCACGGGTGCGGGCACACCGTACCGGAGCCGATCATGCGGAGCGACTGCTTTCCGGGCCGTGAGCGGCGAACCCGTAGCATCGGCGGCATGGCTGATCTCTACGCCCTGGACCTGGCGTTCGACCTGCTCGACACCACGCCCGACGACGTGCTCACGGAGGTACGGCGCCAGCTGACGGGGGCCGGACTGTTCTCGCCCCGGGGCCCGGCGTGGCGGGTGGGCGGCATGCTCGTGGGCGAGTTCGCCCCGGCCGACCGCGGCGGCTGGGCCCTGACGGCCCGCCAGGAGGTCCACGAGGAACAGCTCCCGGACGTGGAGGACCTCCTGCTGCTCCTGGCCCCCCACATCCGCCCGCCGGGCCCGGTCGGCCGGATCCGCCACTACGAGAACGAGGCCCCGGACCTCCTGGTCCTGCGCGAGGGCCGCGTGGTCCAGCTGGCGCTGGACCCGCGCTGATCCACCTCCGGTAGAGACGGCGGCCTATTCGCCGATGGTGCCGAAGGCGGCCCGCCCCGTGGGCCGGTACGTGTGAATGGCCGTGCCGGCCGGCGTCGTGCGGGAGCTCGTCAGCTCGTAGGCGGTCGGCAGCCCGCCGGTGGGGAAGAGCCTGCGCCCGGCGCCGAGCACCACGGGGAAGACCAACAGGTTCAGCTCGTCAACGAGGTCGCGGGCCAGCAGCCACTGCGCGAGCTGCCCGCTGCCGTGCACTTGGAGCTCCCCGTCGAGCGCGTCCTTGACCCGCACGATCTCGCTCTGCAGGTGCTCCCCGTCGAGCACGGTGACCGGCCCCCAGGCCGGCTCCTTGACCGTGGTCGAGGCGACGTACTTGTGCAGCCGGTTCAGGTTGGCGGGGATGGGGTCGGCGGGGTCGTCGTGCACCGGCCAGTACGCGGCGAAGATCTCGTACGTCTTCCGCCCGAGCAGAAACGCCTCGGCCCGCCCGAACACCTCGGTGATGAACTCCCCCATCCCCTCGTCGGCGAACGGCGCGACCCACCCGCCGTACTCGAACCCCCCGCTCGGATCCTCATCGGGCCCACCGGGCGCCTGCATCACGCCGTCCAACGTCACAAAGGTGGTCAGCGTCAGCTTCCCCATGTCTCCGCGCTCCTTCTCGGTGGTCCGTCCACAGATGCAGACTCCCGGACCGCCAGAAACTCATCGCGACGCCACGCAAGCCCCCCGCCCGTTTAATCCGGCTTGTTCATACCTGCGAGCATCGGGGCCGACCTCCGGCGCCGGGGAGGGCAGCACTGCCCACCATGTGCGTCGTGGTGGGCAGTGCCGCCCCTACAACAATGGTGAGGGAACGCCGCACCAGCAGCGTTCCCTCACCATTTACCTTCTACCGTTCGTTCAGCACGCCTGCAGGAACGCTAAGGCCCGTCTGCGAATCCGACGAGTCGGGGGAAATACTCCGGCCGGCCACAGGTGAGGATCCTCCGCAATGAAGTCGCGAGGTGAGCGAAGTCAACACCCTCTGCATCAACCCGGAAGGACACTTCCGAACCGGCCAACACAAGCACCTCGGCCGTACGATCCGAGAATTTTACACGCAGAAGGCCGGAATCCAACTCCGCCTCGAGAACACCTCCGTAGCTAGTCAGCCCGCCAGAATTTGTGACGCAATACGATTCACCTTCCGGCCAGTTACTTCCCTCGCGAAAATCGTTGTGCCGAAGGTCCGCCATGAAGATGAAATCCGCCCCACCTTCCTCACCTCCTTCACTCATCCCAACAAACACGACGGGAGGAGAATCTTCGATTTCAACGTCACGAATCACAATAGTGATCAACTTAAGCCCCTACCTCTCAACCTTGAGGCCCGCGCCACCAGAACTGCCGAACTCCATCCGCACCCTTCCACGTATAAACCCAGGTCGTATTGGTCGAAAGCGCAGCTTCCTCCATCGCGGTTTGACACCACCCACAGGGCTCGAGCAGCCCCCTGACGAGATAGGTATCTCCCTCGATGGCTGGAGCGCGACCCAGGAGTGGATCATCCCCGCCCTTCCAGTAAGGATGAGGCGATCCTGCGGCCCGCGTCGCACGTGACTCAGTGTGCGAAATCAAGCCACCCTTATACTTTCCCTGCGCCTTCTCCGCATCCGACTGCCTTCCCGACCAAAACGTGGATGGACCTTCATCACCTGCATCTGCTCGGACTTTCCCCTTTCCGTCGAGCACACTTACTTCGGCGATGTGGTTCGGGCAAGTGCCCGTGTTGTGAACGAGTACCGGAGTTGCTCCTGCGAGCACATAGTACGTGTGCAGGTCGGCGACAGTGAGGTTGTAGGTCTCATTGAAGGCCTCGTACGTGCGGATCGCGCTTACAGCAACTGATTCGCCATCGTCGGTACGGAGGTTCTCGCCCGGCTTGAGGTCTTCGGCGTCCTTCCATGCACGGTCGGATTCAGACCAGAAGGGGTGATGATCCGTTGTAGTGATGGTCTTGGCGCCATCGCCGGTCCGGACCGTGACGTCGCTGTACTTCTTGTCGTCCTCGGTATGGATGGTTGCGGTGACCGCCTTGGCATCGGTCTCACCGGTTTCGGGGTCGGTGGCCCGCACTTCGTCGCCGGAGGCCAACTCTTCAATCGGCTTACTTCCTCCGTTTGCCAGAAGGACCATGGTTCCGGCGACGAAGCTATTGCAGGGCGGCTTCTTGAACAGACGGGCAACAGCTGCTGCAGATCTCCGCACCAGCCCCGGCCCCGCTGCCGCCTTGGCCGCGGGCGGCATTGGCGCGAGTACTTCAGCGATGATCGATTCCCAGGCGTTCTCGTCGGAATCGATGCCGAGCTTCTTGAAGCCCCAATTGACCAGATCTCGATTCGAGTAACCGAGCTGCGACATGATCCAGCCATGGGGTGCTATCTGGTCCGCACTCGCCCAGCCGCGTACGACACCCGTCCAGATGTTGGTCCAAGCGCTGGGCTTCTTCTTCTTTACGGTCTTGGTCGTCTGCTTCCAGGCGGCGTTTCGTGCTTCACGCTGGACGATGCGCCTCTGCGCGACCTCCACTACCTTGCTGGCCTCCGCCTGGAAGCCCCCGTCGCTGTCGCCCTCGTAGTACTTGAGGCCGCTGGGGTCCGAGTTGGTGACGGGGTTGCCGTTGGAGTAGGTGTAGCCGTTCATCTGGAGCGGGTCGGTGATGTCGATGACCGGGTCGACCGAGATGAAGCGGCCGGTGCTGGCGTCGTATTCGCGGGCGCCGATGTGGGTGAGGCCCGTGGTGTTGTCGTCGTTGCCGACGCCGAGGAAGGTGCGGTCGCCGGGCCAGCTGGAGGGCTGGCTGCCGCGGGGGTTGCCGTACGGGTCGGACTTGCGACGGGTGGTCGGCTGGCCGGCCTTCTGCTCGACGCTGATGGTCGCGGTGTTGTGGTGGTCGGTCAGCAGGTGGGTCAGGTTGTGGCCGGTGGTCTTGCCGTTGGTGCGGCGGACGGTGGTCGGAGCGCCGGGGCTGCTGTAGTAGCGGACGGCGTCCATGGCCTTGCCGGCCTTGTCGACCGTGACCTCGGATTCGCCGAGGTACAGGGTTCGGGCGCTGCCGGTTTCCTGGATGACCCGGTTGCCGGACGCGTCGTAGAGATAGCTGGTGAGGTTGCCGAAGCTCCATTGCTGGGCCGGAGTGGGGGCAGGACTGGCGCACGTGAAGGTGTGCAGGTCGTTGCCCTCGGCGTCATTGTCGTTGGGGACGGTGAGGCACTGGTTGGTGCCGGTGACGAGGGACTTGTCCGTCTCCCGGTAGGTGAACTTCTGGCTCGCCTCGCCCGGCTTGCACGCCTTCAGGACGGCCTTGCCGTTTTCGGAGGTGAGGCACTTCCCGAGGGCCTGGACGGTGTCGCCGCTGATGCGCCACTGCTGGGGCTTGCTCTCGTTGCAGGACAGCAGCTGGACGGGGGTTCCGTCGGCGGTGCCGCCCTCCTGGACGTCGAGGCACTTGCCGGAGAGGCCGGTGACGGCGACGGAGCCGATGCCGGGGCTGGTGGCCGACAGGAGCTTGCTCCGGCGGTCCCAGTTCAGGGTCTGGGTGTCACCGTCGATGGTGCGGGTCTTGGTGCTGCCCGCCGCGCTGTAGGTGTACGTGGACAGGGAGTCGACCGTGGAACCGGGCGTCCTGGTGGTCTTGTTGACCTTGGTCAGGGCGTGGGGCTGCTTCTTCGGGTTCGGCAGGGCGCCGCCCGTGATCTCCACGCCGTAGGTGTAC
Source organism: Streptomyces sp. NBC_01232 (assembly GCF_035989885.1). Lineage (GTDB taxonomy): Bacteria > Actinomycetota > Actinomycetes > Streptomycetales > Streptomycetaceae > Streptomyces. The sequence goes on along the minus strand of NZ_CP108518.1, from coordinate 6,577,313 downwards.
GTCGTTTCGTCGTCGAGGGCGCCGTCGGTGGGGTCGCGATCGGTGAGCTTGGTGCGGTTGCCTATGGCGTCGAACTGGTAGTCCTGCCAGTAGGCATCACCCGGCGTACCCGATCCCACCTCCGTGCGTGCCGGGCCGGTGGGACTGGTGGGGCAGCCGTCCGTCTTGCCCGTCCAGGCGCGAACGAGCTGGCCCATGGCGTCGTAGGTGTAGCACTGACGGTCCACGAGAGCCGGGGACTGCGGGGTGGTACCGGGGTAGGTGTCCGTGATGGAGGTCGGGTTGCCGACCGGGTCGTACGTGTAGCTGAGCGAGGAGAGGAGGTTCGAACCCGACGTCGGGTCGCGCGTCTCCTTGTGGCTGGTCGCCGAGGCGACCCGTCCGGTGTGGGGGTCGTAGGTGTTCGTGGTCCATATGCGGTGGGGTGCGTTACCGGAGGCGGTACGCAGGATCTCGCCGTACGGGCTGTAGACGGTGTCCGAGGTGTACCAGGACAGGCCGGACATGGTCTGCACCATGCCGTCGGCGTTGTAGCGGGTGATCAGCTTCTCGGCGGCGAGACCGCCGACGGTCGCCGGGACGGTCGTCGACTGGACGTTGCCCCGGGGCGTGTAGGTGGTCGTGTAGGCGTAGCTGCCGGCCAACCCCTTCGTGGCAGGAAGGTCGGGGATGGTGATCCTGGATCCGGTGGGCCGGTACTCGCTGTCGTAGCCGGTGACCTCGGTCTTGTACGAACCCGCCCCCCACTTGCGGGTGGAGGCGACGGGCTGGCCCTTGCCGCCCGGGAGGGTGTCGTAGGTCCAGGTGGCGATGGGGTCGGCTGTCTCGGAGTCATCGCGCAGCGCCGTCTTGCGGCCGAGGACGTCATACGACGTGTACTGGGTGACGTTGTAGACGTTGGTCGTCGAGACCTGCTGGTCGAGGTTGTTGTACGTGAACGTCGACTTGCCGGTGTCGGGGTCCTCCGACGCGGTCAGGCGCCCGCGGGCGTCGTATGCGTAGGTCCAGTTGTTGCTGGCGGTGTCGGTGACTTTGGCGAGCTTCCCGCGCACGTCGTAGGTGTAGCTGGTCTTGTTCGACGTGCTGAGGTCGGTAGCGGTGTAGTGCTCGATCTCGGAGGTGCGGCCCAGGGCGTCGGTCCACGTCTTGGCGGCGCGGCTGCCGGCCAGAGGGGTCGACCCCGTGGGCGACATGCCGCTTCGGGTCAAGGTCCAGTCGGCGCCGTACTGAGTGATGGCGGACTGCCGGGCCTGGCCCTTCTCCAGGGTGGTGACGCGCACGGCGCGGCCGAGGCCGTCGTAGGCGGTCTGCGTGGAACTGGGCACCTCGGTAACCGACTTGGGGACGTAGAGTTCCGTGCTCAGCTTGCCTTCGGCGAGATAGCCGTTGTTGGTCTGGCTGACGGTTCCGTTCGCGCTGTGCAAGGTGTCCGTGATCAGCCGTGCGCCGCCGGGGCCCTCGGTCTGGGTCTGACGCGGGCGCAGCAATCCGTCGTAGATCGCGATGGAGGTGCTGTAGGTGCCGTTGTCCTTGAGCGTGCGGGAGATGACGGCCGGCGTCTTGAGTTCGGTGATCTGATATTCGAACGTGTAGGCCGCCGGGTCGGTGGGCTTCTGCGAAGGGGTCCGGACCTCGGTGCTCCGGCCCAGTTCGTCGTAGACCGTGGTGACCTTGCGGCCGTTGGCGTCGGTCGCTTCCAGGACGCTGCCGCGGGCGGGGTCCACCTTGGTGGTCACCGTGTGCCCGAGCGCGTTGGTCGCCGTTGTGGAGAATGCCGGTCCGGTGGCGGGGCTGAAGGTGATGCTCGACGGGTTGCCGGCGGCGTCGTAGGTCTTGATGGCGCGGCCGAGCGCGTCATACTCGGTGCGCCCTGACGTCGTCCAGCCCGTGCCTGCCGCGTCGCTGCTGTCGACCTGGTACGGGAGGCCCTTGGTGGGTGCAGCGCCGAAGGCGTTCGGCGCGTCGTAGGAGGTACGGATGGCGCTGAGGCGCGTGCCGGCCTCGACACCGCCGCCCGCACAGTCACCCGTCGTCTCGATCACCTCGGACGGCAGACCGATCAGGTTGTTCGTCGGGTTGTGGACGTACGTGGGCTTGCTGCAGGACTGCTTGACGGTGCTCCAGCCAGTGCCCTGGTTCTCCAGGACATCGGTCTGCGTGGTGAGCAGCAGACCATGGGAAGCGGCCTTCTCGTCGTAGGTGTTGAGGGTGCGCACCATCCGGGATTTGCCGCCACTGACGGACTGGATCGCCTCGGTGCGTGCCGTGCCTACGCGGTACGCCTCGAGCGTGGTGTTGTCGGCACGGGTCCGGAAGGCGATCCGCTCGCTACGCCAGGGTGAAGACAGCTCACGGGATTCGACGCTGCCGCCGGGCTTCGTGTAGGTGATGGTCTCGGCGGTCTGGCCCTGGATCTGAGGCAGGTCCTCGCCAAGGTCCTGCGTGCCGGTGGAATCCTTGACGATGACCTTGGAGGCAGCGGTGGACAGACCGCGGAAGTAGCGGGTGCGGGTCTGGGACTGCTCGGTGGCGTTGGCCTTGCCCGCGTTCTCGGTCTTACCCGTCGTGGTGAGGACGCTGGCGTAGCCGCGCCACTGGCTGTAGGTGCGGCGATCGGGCTTGGTGAACTCGTCGTCGTCCTTGGCCCAGGCGGCGTCCTCGTACGTGTAGCTGGTCGTGACGTCGGGGCGCTGTGCCACCCGGTCCCTCTCGACCACGCTGTTCACGACGTACTTGTTGAACAGTTCGACCGGCGGCACCTTGTCCGGGTCCAGTCCTGAGTCTGCGGACCACTGGACGGGGAAGCAGCGCGTGGTGTTCTTCGCCGGATCGGGGACAGCGGTCCCCTTCGCGCACGGAGCGGAGTACTTGACCTCGATCGCGCCACCGGTCTCGGTCAGGATGGTCTCCACCCGAAGCCTGTCGAAGTCCGGTGCCGCGTCCTCCTTGCCGTTCACGGGAGCCTTGACGACACGGTTGGGCATGTCGACTTCGTTGGCCTTGAAGGAGACCGGGGGCAGCGAACGGCCGAGGCCGCTGTTCTTGGCGGCGTAGGCGGTCCGGGTGATGGACTCCAGCCACAGCGGGGGGCTGGTGTCCGTGCGGTGTTTGGGCAGCGACTGCTTGAGGGCCCACTGGTCGACCTTGGTGAGCTCGGTGGAGCCCTCGGTGCGCTGACCGGAGGTGGTCACCCGGTCCAGGCGCATGCGCGACCAGAACGTGGGCGAAAAGGTTTCACAGGCCGCCGCGTCCATCTTGCAGTTCAGGGAGGCGGGGGTGTCATACCATCCGATTCCGTTCTTGGAACCGAACAGGGAGTCGGCGCAGGAGATGTCCTTCTCCTCGAAGCACCGCTGCTCCACCCCGAAGTCGACCTTGCCCGCGGGGGCGCCGGCCAGGTTGTCGGCACGCAGTCCGTAGAGGATGCGGGTCGGGTAGCCGCCGCGGATGTATCCGACCTTGGCGCGGTCCTTCTCGTTGACCTTCTCGTTCTTGGCGTAGCGGTTCTCCTCCTTCACCCAGTCGATGACCATGGCGTTGCCGTGGACGTCCTCGACGAAGTCGAGGTTCCAGCGCCAGGCCTGGGCGCAGGAGGAATTCGCGTAGGCCGACTGATAGCAGGGCTCGTCGGGGTGGTTGCCGAAGACCGGGACGGTGAAGACGGAGTCGGTCACGGTCTTGACCGACGTACCGTCCCCGTGGGGGCCGACGTTGTGGCGCCCGTAGTGGTAGCGCATGCCGTCGCGCGTGGTGACGACCCAGTACTCGCCGTCCTTCGCGCCGTTGCCGCCGCCCGTCTTGAGCTCGACCTTCGAGCCGTCATCGCTGGCGGGGACCCATTTTCCGCTGCCGGCGTCGTGGACGAGTTCGGTGGACGACCCGTTGAGGGAGAGGACGACGTTGTCGCCGGACCAGCACAGATCGCCCTTCTTCTTGTCCGTGTCGTTGTCGTTGTTCGGCTTGCCGCGCGACGAGGCCTTCAGGTCGTCGGAGCAGGAACGGTAGCGGCGTTCGATGAAGCCCGGGTTGTAGTCCCAGCCGTCACCGATCCAGGACGCCTGGCCGTTCGCCACGGACGTTCTGCCGTCCACCACCTGCGAGGAGTACGAGAACGCGATGGACGGGGTAGGACCTGCGGGCGCCGGGGGCACGGCCAGCGGGTAGGTCCAGGAGAAGCCGCCGCCGCTGCCACCTGCGGTCCAAGAGCCGGAGGGTGAAAGGGAAGTGGCCTTGTACGAGCCGCCCGCACCGGCTGCCCCGTCGGAGGCGACGACCGCCATAGGAGCGGCGCCGCCCCCGGTCATGGCCCGCATGCCCTGAACAGGGGTGGCAGCCGGGTCGACGGTCGCGATGACCTTCTTGTCAGCGGCAAGGTTCGAGGTGGGAACCTCCACGGACGCTGAGCATTCAGGCAGTTCAGGGTGGTCGAGGAAGCATGCGGGGTACTGCCGCAGCTTCAGGCGCGAGGCCCACTCGGTGCCGTACAGGTCTTCGAACTTCGAGTAGTCCAGTTTGATGTCGACCGGGTTCACCGCGTCGGTGGGCGGCGTGATCTTGATGATGGCGCCATCGACACCGGCGGCTTCGGTCTTCTCGCGGCTCTCGACAGCCGCCCCCCACGTGCCCGACGGTGCGACCCCGGTCCCGGAAACCTTGCCGATGCTGACCGGGAGCGAGCCGACCTGGACGAACTCGGCGGCAGGCACGGACGACAGGGGGACACTGTCCGAGGCCGCAGCGGGCGGTGCCACCGCGGTCGGCGCGTACCCCTCGAGCGTCTTCGGCGGATCGCCGACCCACCGACCGAGCGCGTCCATGGCGGCCGGGTCGGGCTTGACCTTGAGGTCCTTCTGGAGCCCCGGCAGCTCAACGCCACTGCGGTCGCCCGGTGGTGCCGCCCAGGCCTGGGCGGGCATAAGAGTTGCGACCAGCACCACGGAAAGAGTGATGCCGGTGCGCCCGGCAAGGCGCGCGCGTGCTGCGCGCGCCTTTCTGTTTCCGGGCAGGCGGAAATTCGCCGAGAACGGCGACATGCGGACCCCCCACGATCTGCCGCCACGGCAATGGCACACGGCCGGCAGGAAACTGACAATGAATCACTGATTCTGGGACCAGCGGGCCGGAAAAGCCACGGTTCCGATATCCGGTGTGGGCTTTGTCACTTGACGGGTGGTCTAGCCCTGGGTAATCGGAGCAAATCAGTCGCTAACGGTGTGCCCGGCGGTGAATGCCGGGGATGAAGATGTCACCGGGATGGTTCATGCTCAGCTCGCACGCCTTGCGCCTCAACGGCCGGGCGGGGCCGGCCGTTGAGGTTGTTCAGGCCAAGGTCCCAAATCATTCAGTGAGTGCCGAGGGCTGCCATGTCGGGCGCCCGAGGGGGGAGAAGTACGTCGTGTCTGTCAGTGATTCCGCGGGCGAAAGTCCGCCAACGGGCGCCGGGGCAGCAGAAGTCCCCGCACCTGCGCGTCGGTGGTACAGGCGCCGGCGTGCCCTGGGGGGTCTGGCCGTGCTGCTGGCCACCGCCGTCGCGGTGCCGGTCGGTGTACAGGTGATCGGCGACGGGAAGTCGCACAACCGACCTGACAAGGATGCTCCGGTCGACGAACCGCAGGCGCGGCGACTGGCCCAGAAGAGCGGCAAAGAGGTTGAGGTCACCGCCGCGCGCAGCGCCAACACCACGACATGGGCGCAGCCTGACGGGTCGTTCCGCAAGCAGATCTTCAGTTCGGCCTTCCGCGCCAACGTGGACGGGCGGTGGAAGCCGATCGACACCGGTCTGGAGCGGGTGGAAGGCGGCTACGCGGCCAAGGCGGTCAACGGTCGTGTCTTCTTCAGTGGGGGATCGAAGGAGCAGGCAGGCGGCGAAGAGCGCGCTTCGCGTGGCGTGACCCGGGTGTCGCTGCGACAGGACGCACCCGGCCAAGTGTGGACTGAGCTGGTCCGGTTGAACACCGGCAGCCACGACATGACCGTCAGCTGGCCCGGTGCCCTACCCGCGCCCGTCATCGACGGCCCGCGCGCCCTGTACGAGAACGTCCGCCCCGGGATCGACCTGGTGATGACCGCGCAGGACGGCGGCTACTCGCACCTGCTGGTCGTCAAGGACAAGCAGGCTGCGGCCGATCCACTGCTGGGACAGCTGAAGTACCGTCTGAGCAGCCTCGACATGACCTTCCACCTTGATGACGAGTCGGATGCGCTGAGCGCCCGTGACGCCAAGGGCGAAGAGATCGCGGGCTCCCCGACCCCGATGATGTGGGACTCCAGCGGCAAGGTCACCACGACCGACAACGAGCCGGCCTGGAAGCCGACCGCGGTCGCGAAGCAGCACCCGACGCTGGCCCTATCCGGCCTGGCCGGGGCGGAAGGCGCGCGTCTGAGGCCCGTCGCGGCGGCGCTCGCTGACAACGCGCTGTCCCTCACCCCGGACAATGCGCTGCTCAATGCTCCGGAGACGGTATATCCGGTTTTCATCGACCCCTCGTTCAAGGGTCACAAGCACGCTTGGACCCTTCTTTACAAGACGGCAGGAAATTCAAGCTTCTACAACGGGCAGAACTACAACGCGAGCGGCACGCACGAAGCCCGCGTCGGATACGAGTCCACCTCTGGCGGAACATCTCGCTCCATATTCAACTTCGACTTCGGCAGCCAGCTCCACGGCTCCGAAATAGTCTCGGCCAGCGTCCGGGCATTGCAGACGTATTCGTGGTCCTGCGACCAGAAGCCGACGGATATCTACTCGACTCCGTACATCACGTCGTCGAGCACGTGGAACAACACGACCGGATTCTGGACGAGGAAGGTCGCGACCGAGCGTGCCGGCTACGGCTACAACAGCTCGTGCCCCGACAACTGGATCGCACCCGACATCAAGGGCCTTGTCGCCGAAGCCGCCAACAGCGGCTGGGGGGCGCTGTCCCTGGGGTTCGCCGCCCCGAACGAGTCGGACTCGTACTACTGGAAGAAGTTCATCGCCAACGGCGAGACCGCGCCGTACATCGAGGTCGTCTACAACAACCGTCCCGACATCCCCGTCGCGGCGAACATGCAGACCATCCCCGGCGGGCCGTGCCAGACCAGCGGCTCCGGTACCGCCATCGGCAAAACAAACGTGACCTTCCAGGTCAAGGGCTCCGACCGCGACGACCGGCCCGATCAGCAGAACCTCGACCGGGTCCAGATCGAGGTGTGGCCGGCCGCCGGCGGGGGGCCCGTCTTCGACCAGTGGCTGCCGGCCAACATCGATGGCGTCGTCAGCGCCGAGGTACCCCTGGACACCTTTACCGATGGCCAGACGTACTACTGGCTCTCCCGCACCACGGACAAGGACGGCGCGTGGTCGGGCGGCAGCGGGCCGCTCAACTCCGGAAGCAGCGGATGGTGCACCTTCACCGTCAGCCACACCGTCCCGCCCAACCCCGCCGTCTCCTCCGCCGCCTTTCCCCCGCAGGGCGACAACTTCACCGAGTGGAGCACCGAGCCCGCCAGCACGCCCGGGCAGACCTTCACCGTCAAGGGCAACGGCGCCAAGGCGGAGGACATCCACGAGTACCAGTGGAGCCTGAACCGGCCCTACTTCGACCAGAAGGCCACGCCCAAGGCGGGTAGCGACGAGGCCGTCGTCCCGCTCCAGGTGGACACCTCCGGTCCGAACGTCCTCTACGTCCGCACCGTCAGCAAGTCCGGCAACATCTCCAACCAGAGCGTCTACGGGTTCCTCGTCAAGCCGAGGGCCGGCCAGGACAAGCCCGGCGATGTCACCGGAGACGGCAACCCCGACCTCCTGGCCATCGACAAGGACGGCAACCTGCGCACCTACGCGGGAGACAGCGTCGGCGACACCGACGCCTACATCCCCGGCGCGGTCGAGAACGGCCAGCCCGTGGCTCCCGGGTACTGGAAGGATCCGGCCACCGGCCAGTCCGCGCTCATCGGTCACGCCACCGACTGGTACCCCGGAGACGGCCTCACGGACCTGATCGCACGGATGCCCGACGGCAAGCTCTACATCTACCCCGGCACCGGCACCGGCCAGTTCGACGTCGGCCGCCGCATGCCGATGCAGATGCCGCTCAGCGCACCCGACCCGTCCGTCTTCCGGCAGCTCGTCGTCACCGAGGACATCGACGGCGACGGCCTGGGCGACCTGTTCGCCCTGGACGCCGACGGCTTCTGGGTGTTCTCCGGTTACACCGGCTCCAGCTTCGCCTCCTACAAGAGGATGGCCACCGGCTGGGCAGGCCGCGACATCGTCGGTGTCCGGGACGTCTCCGGGGACAAGGTCCCGGACCTGATCTTCCGGGACAACACCAACGCCAACCGCGGCCTGGCCCTGCGCAAGGGCAAGCCGGGCGTCAACGGCGGCGTCGACCTCACGTCCCTGGAGTCCAAGGCGAACTCCGAGGGCGCCGAGGACCACACCTACGCCACCACCGGCTGGGGCAGGGCCGCCTACCCCAAGGTCCTCGGCACCCCCGATGCCAACGGTGACGGCATCCCCGACATCTGGGCCGTCGGGACCAACGAGAACCAATGGATCTTCCAAGGTGGAACCAGCACCATCGGGAGCCCCATGGGTCGTGACGAGGACGGCTGGAACACCTTCCTAACCATCGGATAGCCAGGAGAAACAGCGGTAACCACGGGCGCCCTGCCGGGAGATCACTCCTGGCGGGGCGCTTCCGCGTTCCCCCTCCCCCGCGTGGAAACGCCAGGTCGGATTCCTGCCAGCGGTGTTGATCCCGCGGAGATTTGATTGAAACAGCAACTAATCGATGCGGGAGGAACGACATGGACAGCAGCAGCACCGTGGCGCTGGTGACCGGTGGGAGCAGGGGGATCGGGGCGGCCGTCGCGTTGCGGCTCGCCGAGGACGGGGTGGACGTCGCGATCACCTACGTCAGCGACGCGGAGGCCGCGGCCGAGGTCGTCGGGAAGGTCGAGGCGCTCGGTCGGCGGGCCGTCGCACTGCGGGCCGATGCGGGGGACGCCGCTCAGGCCGCGAACGCCGTCGGGGAGACCGTACGGCGCTTCGGGCGGCTCGACGTGCTGGTCAACAATGCCGGCGTGGGCCTGATCCGGCCGCTGGAGGAGCTGGCTCCGGCCGACGTGGAGCGCGTGCTCGCGGTCAACTTGCGCGGGGTGTTCCACACGACCCGGGCAGCGGCCGCGCACCTCGGCCCCGGCGGGCGGATCATCACCATCGGCAGCTGCATGACCCAGCGCGTGCCGGGGCCGGGCGGAGCGCTCTACACGATGAGCAAGTCGGCGCTGATCGGGTTGAACAGGGCCCTCGCCCGGGAGTTGGGCGGGCGCGGGATCACGGTGAACATCGTCCACCCCGGGCCCGTGGACACGGACATGAACCCGGCGGACGGACCGTACGCGGGGGCGCAGGCCACGATGACCGCGCTCGGGCGGTTCGGTGCGCCGCGGGAGGTGGCGGCCGTGGTGTCCTTCCTCGCGGGCGAGGAGGCCTCGTACGTGACGGGCGCGGAGCTCGCCGTCGACGGCGGGCACGCCGCGTAGCCCTCGGGCCGGGCGTGCGTAGCCCTCGGGCCGGGCGTGCGGGCGGATTCCGGGGCCGCGCGCCCCGACGGGCGGGGTGCGGGTGCGTCGGCACGAGGTCGCGCGCCCCGGCGGGCGGGCGCGGGAGCGCCGGCACGAGGCCGCGCGCCCCGACGGGCGGGGTGCGGGGTGTGGGCACGAGGCCCCGCGCCCCGGCGGGCGGGCGCGGGAGCGCTGGCACGAGGCCGCGCGCCCCGGCGGGCGGGTGCGGGCTGTGGGCACGGGGCTCCGCCCCGGACCCCGCGCCTCAAACGCCGGCGGGGCTGGAACCGGGGCTGAAACGGCACAGCCCGCCCCGGGGGTGTCGGCCCCCGGGGCGGGCTGTGCGTCGGCCACGGCCGGATCAGCCGCCCAGCTCCTGGTGACGGGCGGTCAGCGCCGCCGCGCCGCCCTCCGTCAGCGAGCCGTACAGGCGAAGGCGGGAGAAGCCGCCGTCCGGGAAGATGTCGATCCGCACGTGCGTGCCGACCGCCGGGGCGTCCAGGACGAACCGGTGGTTGGTGTCGGGCTGCAGGCGGGTGCGCGGCAGGAACTCCGTCCACTCGCCCTCCTCGCCCGTCTTGACCGACAGCGAGGCCCAGCCGGCCGAGTTGCCCTTGAGGTACGCCGTGTCGATCTCGACGGCGCGGATCTCGGACTCGGCGACGAGCTGGTAGCGGATCCAGTCGTTGCCGTTGTCGCGGCGGCGCGCGGTCTCCCAGCCGTCGTCCATCTTGCGCGAGCGGCCCGGGTTGATGGTGTTGGTCGGCGGGGAGTAGAAGCGGTTGGAGGCGTCCTGGACGGAGCCGCCGTTCTCCAGGGCCGCCACGTCGAAGGAGCCGAGCGCGTCGAGCCACTTCGGGTCGGGCAGGACCTCGCCGTGGACGCGCAGGCGGGCGATGCCGCCGTCGGGGTGCTGGTTGACGCGCAGGTGGGTGAAGCGCTGCGGGGCGTCCACCTCGAAGCCGTTGGCCGCGTGGCCGCCGACCGCCGTGCGGGGCACGATGGTCGTCCACTTCACGTCGTCGCCCTGGAGCTCCTGCGGGGTCGGCGCGAGGGCGCCGGCCCAGTTGGTGGCCTCGATGGAGACGGCCTGCGGCATGTTGCCGCGGAAGTGGGCGGTGTCGACGACGATGCCGCGGATGACGCCGGGGGCGCCCAGGCGTACGAGCGCCCAGTCGTGGTCCTCGGCGGTCGGCCAGGGCTGGGTGGCGGAGACGCCGCGGCGGCGGCGGGTCTCCCAGCCGTCCATGACCTTGCCCTTGTGGCCGAAGTCCTCGGGGTCGAAGTGCGCGGCCTCGGAGATCAGCAGGTTCTCGCGCTGCGCGAAGAACTCGTCGTTGGCGGCGATGACACCGGCGCCCAGCTCACGGGCGGCGAGGTTCGCGTACTGGGTGAAGGGGAAGTCCGCAGTGCGGTAGTCCGCGTACGGGTCGCCGCCTCCGTACGGGTTCGCGTTACCGGTGAAGGATTCAATCGCCACTGGTCAGTTCTGCCTTTCGAGGAGGAGGCCCGTGGGCTCGGTCGGGGTGCCGTGGTCGGCGATCTGCGTGCCGCGCAGCCAGGTGGACTTCACGACGCCGTGCAGGGTCTTGCCCGCGTACGCCGTGACCCGGTTGCGGTGGTGGAGTTCGGCCGGATCCACAGTGAACGTTTCTTCGGGGGCGAGGACGGCGAAGTCGGCGTCGCGGCCGGCCTCGATCGCGCCCTTCTGCGCCAGCCCTGCGAGGGCGGCCGGGGCGGCGGACATCCAGCGGACGACGTCCTCCAGGGTCCGGCCGCGGCGGCGCGCCTCGGTCCAGATGGCCGGCAGGCCCAGCTGGAGGGAGGAGATGCCGCCCCATGCGGTGGAGAAGTCGCTGGTCTTCAGGTCCGCGGTGGAGGGCGAGTGGTCGGAGACGATGCAGTCGATCGTGCCGTCGGCGAGCGCGTCCCACAGGAGGTCCTGGTTGGCCGCCTCGCGGATGGGCGGGCAGCACTTGAACTCGCTGGCCCCGTCGGGCACTTCCTCGGCCGTGAGGGTGAGGTAGTGCGGGCAGGACTCGACGGTGATCCGTACGCCCTCGGCCTTGGCGGCGGCGATCAGCGGCAGCGCGTCGGAGGAGGACAGGTGCAGTACGTGGACGCGCGCGTTCAGCCGCTTCGCCTGGGCGATCAGGTTGCCGATCGCGGTGTTCTCGGCGTCGCGCGGACGGGAGGCGAGGAAGTCGGCGTACTTGGGGCCCGGGACGACGGGGGCCGCGTCCAGGTGGTGCGGGTCCTCGGCGTGCACGATCAGCAGGCCGCCGAAGCCGGTGATCTCGGCCAGCGAGGTGGCCAGCTGCTCCTGGTCGAGCTCGGGGAACTCGTCCACGCCCGAGGGCGACAGGAAGCACTTGAAGCCGTAGACACCGGCGTCGTGCAGCGGCGCCAGGTCCTTGACGTTGTCCGGCAGCGCGCCGCCCCAGAAGCCGACGTCCACGTGCGCCTTGGCCCGGGCGACCTCCTGCTTGACGCGCAGGTTGTCGGTCGTGGTGGTGGGCGGGAGGGAGTTCAGCGGCATGTCGAGGATCGTGGTGATGCCGCCGGCGGCCGCGGCGCGGGTGGCCGTCCAGAAGCCTTCCCACTCGGTGCGGCCCGGGTCGTTCACGTGGACGTGGGTGTCGACCAGGCCGGGGAGCAGGACGTCGTCGCCGAAGTCCTCCAGCCGGGCTCCGGCCGGTACCTCGGCCTCGAACGCCAGCACGGCCGTGATCTTCCCGCCGGCGACGGCGACCGAAGCGGCGCGCGTCCCCTCGGGGGTGATGACGCGCGTCGAGCGCAGTACCAGTTCCACAGCCACGTCGGCCACCGGAACCTCCCCATCTACTTCCACAGAGCGAAATTCAACGTTCTGTTGACGGAGTCTTCCCGCCGATCCGCAACCAGTCAAGAGCGCCCGGACGGACCACTGACACACCAGGACCGCAATTGGATGTTTCCACAGGATGGAATTAAGATTTCGCTATACAGAATGTAGCTACCACCACCGGGGTGCGGGCGGATAACTTCCCGAGGACGTCCGCCACCAGGACAAACCCTCTCTGACCGGCGGCGACGACCCCGACCCAGCACTGGGGCCGACGCCGACCGCCGGGTAGGCTGCTCCCTTGCCTGCCAGCACCGAAAGGACCGCGCCGTGCCGACGTCCAGCGCCAGCACCACCGACGCTTCCTCAAAGACCCCCGCCGCCAGCGGTGGCGTCCAGTCCCTTGAGCGCGCCTTCGACCTGCTCGAACGTATGGCCGACGCCGGGGGCGAGGTCGGCCTCAGCGAGCTCTCCGCCGCCAGCGGTCTGCCTCTGCCCACGATCCACCGCCTGATGCGCACGCTGGTGGCGTGCGGATACGTACGCCAGCAGCCCAACCGACGGTACTCCCTCGGCCCCCGACTGATCCGCCTCGGCGAGTCCGCGTCGCGCCTGCTGGGTACCTGGGCCCGCCCCTACCTCGCCCGTCTGGTCGAGGAGACCGGCGAGACGGCGAACATGGCCCTCCTCGACGGGGACGAGATCGTCTACGTCGCCCAGGTGCCGTCCAAGCACTCCATGCGCATGTTCACCGAGGTCGGCCGCCGTGTGCTGCCGCACTCCACCGGCGTGGGCAAGGCGCTCCTGGCCCACACCCCGGCCGACGAGGTACGGGCCCTGCTGGCCCGCACCGGCATGCCCGCGGCGACCGAGAAGACCATCACCACGCCCGAGGGCTTCCTCGACGCGCTGGAGAAGGTCCGCAAGTCGGGCTACGCGGTCGACGACAACGAGCAGGAGATAGGAGTTCGCTGCCTCGCCGTGTCGGTGCCGAACTCGCCGACCGCCGCCGCGATCTCCATCTCGGGTCCGGCGGGCCGCGTCACGGAGGCCGTGGCCGAGTCCTTCGTGCCGATCCTGCAGGGCGTGGCCGCCGAGCTCTCGGTGGCGCTGGCCAACCAGAACCCCGCGTAGGCCGTACGAAGGCCCCGGCGGTCCCTCGCTCCGAGGGGCCGCCGGGGCCTTCGCGTATGCGGTTCAGGGCGCCGGGCCCTCGCCTGCGCCCTTCGGCCGGGGCCTTTCCGTACCCCGCTCAGGGTGCCGGGGCCGGCTCCGGGCTCAGCGTCAGGCCGCCGTCCGCCATCGTCGCCGTACGGTCCATCCGCTCCAGGTGGGCGTGGTCGTGCGTGACCAGCACCGTGGCGGTGGAGCGCTCCCGGGTCAGGGTGACCAGCAGGTCGAGCACGGCCGCGCCGCGCTCGTGGTCGAGCGCGCTGGTCGGCTCGTCGACCAGCAGCACCGAGGGCTCGTTCATCAGGGCGCGGGCTATGTTGATCCGCTGCCGCTGGCCGCCGGAGAGCTGGTGGGGGCGCTTGTCGGCCTTGTCGGCCAGCCCCACGGCGTCCAGCAGCTCCAGCGCCCGCCGGCGCACCGCACGCGCGGGGCGTCCGGAGAGGTGCGCCATGACCTGGAGCTGTTCGGCGGCGGTCAGCGAGGCCAGCAGGTTCGGCTGCTGGAAGACGATGCCTATCCTCTCGCGGCGCAGGGCCGACTTCTCGGCGGGGCCGAGGTCCGTGGTGTCCTGGCCCGCGACGACCACCCGGCCGGAATCCGGGGTGACGAGGGTGGCGGCCACCGCGAGCAGGCTGGACTTGCCGGAGCCGGAGGGTCCGATCACCGCCGTAAGCGTTCCTGCGGGGACCTCCAGGCGGACCGAGTCGAGGGCGGTGAGCCGGCTCTCGCCGTCGGGGTAGGTGAGCGTGACGTCGTGCACGAGGAGGGTCATCGGGCGCTCCCGAGGGCGGTCAGCGGGTCGACGGCGGTGATCCGCCGGATGGAGAGGGCGGCGCCCAGCGCGCCGAGCAGGATCATGACCGCGGCGGGCACGAGCACCGTGGCGGCGTCGAGGACGAAGGGCACCGGGCCACCGCTGATCAGTACGCCGAAGCCGGCCGCGAGGGCGGTGCCCAGCCCGGTGCCGATGGCGAGCATCACGACGGCTTGGCCGAGGGCGTCCTTCAGCAGGTACGGGGTGGAGGCACCCAGTGCCTTCAGGACGGCGATGTCCCCGCTGCGCTGGATCGTCCACACCGTGAAGAAGGCCCCTATGACCAGGGCGGAGATGGCGAAGAGGAAGCCGCGCATCAGCTGGAGCGAGCCGTTCTCGGCCTGGTACGAGCCGATGGCGCCCAGGGCCTCGTCGACGCTCTGGGCCTTGGTCGTGGCGGCCTTGTCCGCGGCGGCGAGGTCCACTGCGCCGCCGGAGACGGCGACGACGGTGGCGAGGGTTTCGATGGAGGTGCCGGGGTTCCCGACGCGCTGCCAGTCGTTGAGGTCCATCCAGACGACCGGGGTGTGGCTGTAGGCGGCGGTTCCGGACACCCCCGCCACGGTGAGTTCGAGCGGGCCGATCTTGAGCTTGGCGCCGGTGGTCAGGCCGCCCAGCTCCTTCGCGGCCTTCTCGGTGAGGACCACCTGCCCCTGGGTGAGGCCGGCGTCGCGCGGTGCGAGTCCCCCGGCGGACTCCACGCCGAAGACCGAGACCGCGGCGGTCCGCTCACCGGAGACGGCGTTGGTGGTGCGGATGCCGAGCGGCTCCGCCGTCTTCACCCCGGGCTGCTGCCGCCAGGCCAGCCAGGCGGGCTCGGGCACCTGGCTGTTGGTGAAGGACACCTTCTGGTCCCCGGTGGGAGCGGCGAAGGCCAGGTGGGTTGCGGGCAGGCCGGTGATGGCCGAGATGTTCTCCCGGGCCAGGCCGGAGGTGAGCCCGGACAGCAGGCCGACCAGCAGCGTGATGAGCAGGACGACCGAACCCATGAGGGCGAAGCGGCCCTTGGCGAACCGTAGATCTCTCCATGCGACGAACATGTTCCCCACCTTGGTCTTCCGCGTGGACACAAGGCATCGCGCCACAGTAGTGATCCTCGTATCGAAGGGTGCGCCCGGACATCAAACTTTCGGTTGACCGGGGCGGGTCCGCCCCCACTTACGCTGGTCGGGACATGACTCCTCCCGTTTCCTCTCCTCCCGTTTCCTCCCTTCCCCCCGTCACGCGCGCCCTGACCCCCGTGTCGAAGGTGCTGCGGCTGTGCCTGCACGCCCTGCTCCTGGGACTGCTGGCGCTCGCCGCCGGGCGGGCGGTCACCGACTCCGCGCCCCGGGCCGGCTGGGTGCTCGCCGCCTGCGCGGTGATGGCCGCCGTCTACGCGTGCGGCGTACGGGTCCCCGCCGTGCACAGCTCGCCGCGCGCCGGGGCGCTGTGGCTGGCCGGGCTCGGCGCGGCCTGGGCCGCGCTGCTCGTGGTCTCCCCCGACGGGCTGTGGATCGCCTTCCCGCTGTACTTCCTGGAGCTGCACCTGCTGCGGCTGCGCTGGGGGGTCGCGGCCGTGGCGCTGACCGCCTGCGCGGCCATCGGCGGGTTCCTGGCCCACAGCAGCGCGGTGACGCCCGGGGCCTTCCTCGGGCCGCTGCTGGGCGGGGCGGTGGCGGTGGCGACCGTACTGGGCTACCAGGCGCTGTACCGCGAGAGCGAGCGCCGCCGGGAGCTGATCGAGGAGCTGATCACGACCCGGGCCGAGCTGGCCGCCGCCGAGCGGAGCGCCGGAATCCTGGCCGAGCGGGAGCGGCTGGCCCGGGAGATCCACGACACCCTCGCCCAGGGTCTGTCCTCCATCCAGCTGCTGCTGAGGGCCGCCGAGCGCGCGCTGCCGCAGGAGGCTCCGGCGCTGGAACACATCGCCCGGGCCCGGGAGGCCGCCCAGGAGAACCTCGCCGAGGCGCGGCGGTTCGTACGGGCCCTCACCCCGCCCGACCTGGAGCACGGTTCCCTCGCGGCCGCCCTGGAACGGCTGTGCGCGGGCGTCCCCGGGCCGCGCGTGCGGTTCTCGCTGACCGGCAGCCCGCGGGTGCTGCCCACCCCGTACGAGGTGGCCCTGCTGCGGATCGCGCAGTCGGCGCTGGCCAATGTGGTGCGGCACGCCCGGGCCGGGCGCGCTGAGATCACCCTGACGTTCATGGACGCCTCGGTCACCCTCGACATCGTCGACGACGGGCACGGCTTCGATCCCTCCTCGACGCCGCCGGGTTCCCCGGGCACCGGCGACGGCGGCTTCGGGCTGCCCGCCATGCGCGCGCGGGCGGAGACCCTGGGCGGGCTGTTCACCGTGGAGTCCGGTCCCGGCCAGGGCACGGCTGTGGCCGTCACCCTCCCGCTGCCGCTGGAACACCTGGAACCCGCGGAACACTCACATCGGGCGGAACACGCAGAATCCGCGGATCACACGGACCGCACGGACCCGGTGGAGGCCCTGTGACCATCCGTCTCCTGCTCGCCGACGACCACCCGGTGGTCCGGGCCGGGCTGCGCGCGGTACTGGACACCGAACCGGACTTCGCGGTGGTCGCCGAGGCCGCGACCGCCGAGCGGGCGGTGGAGCTGGCCGCGGGCGAGCCGGTGGACGTGGTGCTCATGGACCTCCAGTTCGGCCCCGGCATGCACGGTTCCGAGGCGACGGCCCTGATCACCGCCCGCCCGGGGGCGCCCCGGGTGCTGGTGCTGACCACGTACGACACGGACGCGGACATCCTGGCGGCGGTGGAGGCGGGCGCGTCCGGCTACCTGCTCAAGGACGCCCCGCCGGAGGAGCTGGCGGCGGCCGTACGGACGGCAGCCGCGGGCCAGTCGGCGCTGGCCCCGGCAGTGGCGCTGCGCCTCATGGACCGGATGCGCACTCCCGCGGAGGCGCTGACGAAGCGGGAGCTGGAGGTGCTGCAGCTGGTCGCGGACGGCCTGTCGAACCAGCAGATCTCCAAGAAGCTCTTCCTCAGCCAGGCCACGGTCAAGTCCCACCTGGTGCACGTCTACGCCAAGCTGGGCGTCGACTCCCGCACCTCGGCGGTCGCGGCGGCCGCCACCCGCCGCCTGATCCGCACCCCGTAGGGGGGGCCGGGCCCCGTTCGGGGGCACCGGGCGGCGCGTGGCGGGCACGGCCCGGGGCGGGTGCGGCGGTGACACGCCCCGGACGCGTCGACCCGCGGCGGTGTGCGGCAGCGGGTCGATACTCGCCTCGTGGACACCGACTCCGATCTCGTCCGAGGCCGTGCGTGCTACGCCACCGAGGCCTGGCTCGACGCCTTCGAAGGTCTGAGCGCCGCGGACGCGGCCGCACCGCTGGGTGCCTGCGACCTGGAGCTGCTGGCCAGGTCCGCCTACATGCTCGGCCTCGACGACGCGTACGTGACCGGGCTGGAGCGCGCCCACGCGCTGTGGCTGGACGCGGGCGAGGTGCCCCGCGCCGTCCGCTGCGCGGTGTGGATCGGCCACAGCATGCTGTTCCGGGGCCACGGTGCCCGGGCGAGCGGCTGGTTCTCCCTCGGCGAGCGCCTCCTGAAGGCCGACGGGCGGGACTGCGTCGAACGCGGGTACCTCCTCATCCCCGTGTGGCTGGGCCAGATGGGCGGTGGTGACTGGCGGTCCGGCCTCGCGACGGCGGCCGAGGGCACCGAGATCGGCGAGCGGTTCCAGGACGCGGACCTGATGTGGCTGGCACGTCACGAGCAGGGCCGGGCCCTGGTGAACCTGGGCCGCGTGCACGAGGGGCTGCGCCTGGTGGACGAGACGCTCGTGGTCGTCGAGTCCGGTGCCCTGTCGCCGATCGTCCGCGGCATCGTCTACTGCAACACCATCGCCTTCTGCCGCGACCTGTTCGACCTGGGTCATGAGCGCGAGTGGACGGAGGCTCTGACGCAGTGGTGCGAGGGGCGGCCGCAGATGGTCGCGCACAACGGTCTGTGCCTGGTGCACCGGGCCGAAGTGCTGCAGTACGGCGGCGCCTGGCCGGAGGCGCTCGACGCGGCCCGCCGGGCCTGCGAGCACTTCGCGCAGGGTGTGCTGAACCAGATCGCTCGCGGCCAGGCGTTCTACCGGCAGGGCGAGATCCACCGGCTGCAGGGCCGGCCGGCCGAGGCCGGGGTCGCCTATCGGGAGGCCGGCCGCAGCGGTTTCGAGCCGCAGCCCGGGTTCGCCCTGCTGCGGCTCGCCGAGGGCCATCAGGAGGCAGCGGCGGCGACGATCCGCCGTGCCGTCTCCGAGCACACGAGGGAGCCGGAGCGGGCGGTCCTCCTCCCTGCCTACGTCGAGATCATGCTGGCCGGGGCGCACCCCGACGTCGACGGCGCGGCCGAGGCGGCGCACCAGCTCCGGGCGATCGCGGAGCAACGGGGCAGCGACGTGCTCCTCGCGACCGCGGCGTACAGCCGTGCCCGCGTCGCGTGGGCGAAGGGCGATGCCGGCGCCGCCCTGACGGCGGGGCGGCAGGCGTGGCACGCGTGGCTGGAACTCGGGGCGCCGTACGAAGCCGCCCGGGCGCGCGTCCTGGTGGCACTCGCCTGCCGCTCGCTCGGGGACGAGGACACGTCCGCCCTGGAGCTGCAGGCGGCGCGCGAGGTGTTCGCCGGGCTCGGAGCCGGGCCCGATGTCGCCCACGTCGATTCCCTCGCGCGCGGCGGGCCGGCCCCGGACACCCACGGGCTGTCGGCCCGCGAGCTCGAAGTGCTCCGCCAGGTGGCCGGCGGTGCGAGCAACCGTCAGATCGCCGCCGTCCTGGTGATCAGCGAGCACACCGTCGCCCGGCACCTGCAGAACATCTTCGGCAAGCTGGGCGTCTCCTCGCGGACGGCGGCGAGCACCTTCGCGTGGGAGCACGGCCTCGTCCGGGGCGCTGGTCAGGAATGACCATCCCGCCCGCGACGGATTGGTGCATCGCAGCGATGCGGCGCCCGCCCCGGCCCCCCTAGCGTCGAATCGTCCGAGCGGTACGCCGCAGCACGCCACCGAAGGAGGAGGACACCATGTACGTCGTGGTCCAGCACCGGATCCTGAATCCGGAAACCGCCTTTCCCCGCGGCCAGGCCCTCATGAGCGGCACCGGGGCGCCCGACGGCACCCGGGTGCTGCAGTTCTACCCGCAGGTCGAGGGGGCGGCCGTGACCTGCCTCTACGAGACGAGGTCCGTCGGGGACGTCCGGCACTTCGTCGACACGACCCTCGGGGACTCGAGCGTCAACGTCTGCTACGAGGTCGACTCGGAGCAGGCGTTCGCCGACCGTCCACTCGGTCTGAAGCCGTCGCCGGCCCCCGTCACCCGGTAGGAGGTGTCCGGCCGGGCCCGTTCCCTTCCCGCTACGCCACCCAGTGCGGGCGGTCCACCGCCGGCTGCAGCGGTACCCCGTCGTGGAAGGCGCTCGCGAGGCGGCGGATGCCCTCGTCGAGACGGTCGGCGGGGAGCGTGTACGGGATGCGCAGGCGGTGTTCGAAGGTGCCCGGGTCCACCCCGAAGCGCGCGCCGCGGCCGATGTGCACACCGGCCGCGGCGGCCCGCTCGGCCAGCGCGGAACTGACCGGCTCCCCGAGGTCGACCCAGAGCGAGAGCCCGCCCGGCGGGACCTGCCAGGACCACTCGGGGGTGTACCGCTGGAGCGCCCGCACCAGGGCCTCGCGCCGGCTCCGCAGCTGCGCCAGCCGTGCGGGCAGGGCCCGGTCCATGTCGTCCAGCAGGGGGAGCGCGACCAGCTGGTCGAGCACCGATCCGGTCATGTCGGCCGAGACCCGTACGGCCGTCAGCTCCGTGATCAGCTTCGCGCCGGCCCGGATCCACCCCACGCGCAGCCCGCCCCAGTGCGTCTTGCTCAGCGAGCCGATGGTGATCACGTGGTCCGCGCCGCCCCGCGGGGCGAGGGAGGCCAGCGGCGACGGTGCGGGCACGTCCAGCGCGATGTCGGCGATCGTCTCGTCGACCACCAGCCAGGTCCCGGTGGCCCGGGTCGCCGCGAGCAGCCGCAGCCGCTGCTCCGGCGGCATCAGTGCGCCCGTCGGGTTCTGGAAGTCGGGGATCACGTACGCCAGTCTCGGCACGGTCTGGCGCAGCGTGGACTCGGCTATCTCCATGTCCCAGCCGGCGTCGGAGACGGCGATGGCTCCGGTGCGCAGCCGTGCGTGGCGCAGGGCGTCGAGGGCGTTGGCGTAGGTCGGGTTCTCGGTCACGACCCGGTCCCCGGCCCGGCAGAGCAGGCTGACGACCAGTGCGAAGGCCTGCTGGGCCCCGGCCGTGACCAGGATCTGCTCGGGGCGCGTGGGCAGTCCGCGCCGGGTGAACCGGTCGGCGATCGCGCTGCGGAGGTCGGGCAGGCCGAAGGGGTGGTAGCCGGGGGTGCGGGCGAGCTGCGGGAGCCGGGGCGCGGCCCACGCGAAGGCCTCGGCGAGGCTGCCCTCCGGGGCGCCCATGGCTGCGATGGCGAGGTCGACGCCGGGGTCCCCGTCGGCGCTGTGGCCGCCGGCGCCGAGGAGGGCGTGGGCCCCGACCGGGCGGTGTCCGTCGGGGAGCTCGGTCCAGGTGCCGGAGCCGCGGCGGCTGCGGACGTAGCCGCTCTCGCGCAGCAGGTCGTAGGCGCCGGTGACGGTGGCGCGGCTGGCACCGACGGCCTCGGCGAGTTCGCGCTCGGCGGGCAGCCGGACGTGAAGGGCGACGCGGCCGTCGAGGATCAGGGTGCGGACGGCGTCGGCGAGCGCCCGGTAGCCGGGGCGGGCCAGCACGTCGGCGGGCAGCAGCGCCGCGAGCTGGCGGCTGCCGATGGTTCTGTCCGCGCTCTGGACCACTCGCCCGTTTGCCATGCCAACCTCCCCTGATTGGCTCTGACGGCCAGGCCAATCGAGGACCAGACTCGCTGTATTGGCCCTCGATTGGCAAGGAGACACGGGAATGCTGACCGACCGTGACGAACGTGCGCTGCTGGCCGCCACCGAGAACCGGATCACCCGTCCGCTGCGGATCCGGGCCGCGCTGTCCTCCGTAGGGCGCACCCTGGCACGGCGCACGCCGGCACGGCCGGCCCTGACGCGGCGGACACCGGGAGAGCCGCACGGACGGCCGCAAGATCGCGCACAGGAGCGAGAATCGGTGGCATGTCATCCCACACACACTCCGATCCGCCCCTGATCGCGGGCCTGCTCCTGGCGGCCGGCGGCGGCCGCCGGCTCGGCGGGCGGCCCAAGGCCCTGCTCCCCTACCGCGGCCGCCCGCTGGTCGAGAACGCCGTACGCGTGCTGCGCGAGGCGGGCTGCGGTCCGGTGCACGTGGTGCTCGGCGCCTCGGCGGCCGAGGTCCGCGAGCGCGCCGACCTGACCGGCTGCGTGGTCGTGGACAACCCGGACTGGGCGGAGGGCATGGGCTCCTCGCTGCGGGTCGGCCTGACCTCCCTCGCCGGTACGGGGGCGGACGCGGCCCTGGTCTCCCTGGTGGACCAGCCGGGCATCGGCCCGCGGGCCGTGGCCCGGGTGCTGGAGGCGTACCGGTCCCCCACCAGCCTGGTGGCGGCGGCGTACGACGGGGAGCGCGGCCACCCCGTGCTGTTCGGGGCGGACCGCTGGGCCGACATCGCGCGAACGGCGACCGGCGACAAGGGCGCGCGGGTGCATCTTGCGCGACATGCCGGAGAGCTCATGCTGGTGGAGTGCTCGGACATCGCGGAGGCCTTCGACATCGACACGCCGCCCGACCTGGTGCGACTCCTCTGAGCACGGCGTGACGGCAATGGCACTCAGGGCCACCGGCAAGCGGAATCTGTCGACTCGGAGAATCTCGACATCAACAAACCATTGAACTTCCACCATGAGGAAATTACTATCCACTGGTCAGAAGCGCCCTGAACCCACAGACGGCGCCCGCGACCGTATCCCGGAACTCTCCACACCCGACGGCACTGCGTGCCGTCTCGCGCGAGCATTCCCCCGCGGCCGCCAGGCACCGCCGCTGAAGGAGTGACAGATATGTCCGCACCAGCGCCGTCCCCGCTGGCCATCGTCGACGCCGAGCCCCTGCCCCGGCAGGACGAAGTCCTCGCCGAAGCGGCCCTCGCCTTCGTGGCCGAGCTCCACCGGCGGTTCGCCCCCCGCCGCGCCGAGCTCCTCGCCCGCCGCGGTGAGCGCCGTGCCGAGATCGCCCGGACCTCCACCCTCGACTTCCTCCCGGACACCGCACAGGTCCGCGAGGGCGACTGGAAGGTGGCGCCGGCACCGGCCGCGCTGAACGACCGTCGTGTGGAGATCACCGGTCCGACGGACCGCAAGATGACCATCAACGCCCTGAACTCGGGCGCCAAGGTCTGGCTCGCCGACTTCGAGGACGCCTCCGCTCCCA
Source organism: Streptomyces sp. NBC_01232 (assembly GCF_035989885.1). Lineage (GTDB taxonomy): Bacteria > Actinomycetota > Actinomycetes > Streptomycetales > Streptomycetaceae > Streptomyces. The sequence continues at coordinate 6,554,582 of NZ_CP108518.1, read as the reverse complement.
CCTGGGAGAACGTCGTCCTCGGCCAGCTCAACCTCATCGACGCCTACGAGCGTCGCATCGACTTCACCGACCCCCGCTCGGGCAAGGCCTACGCGCTGAAGCCCGCCGCCGAGCTCGCGACCGTCGTCATGCGGCCGCGCGGCTGGCACCTGGAGGAGCGCCACCTGCGGTTCGAGGGCGGCCCCGCCTCCGGCTCGCTCGTGGACTTCGGCCTGTACTTCTTCCATAACGCCAAGCGTCTGATCGACCTCGGCAAGGGCCCGTACTTCTACCTGCCGAAGACGGAGTCGCACCTGGAGGCCCGCCTCTGGAACGACATCTTCGTCTTCTCCCAGGACTACGTCGGCATCCCGCAGGGCACGGTCCGCGCGACCGTCCTCATCGAGACGATCACCGCCGCGTACGAGATGGAGGAGATCCTCTACGAGCTGCGCGACCACGCGGCGGGCCTGAACGCGGGCCGCTGGGACTACCTCTTCTCCATCGTGAAGAACTTCCGCGACGGCGGCGAGAAGTTCGTCCTGCCGGACCGCAACGCGGTGACGATGACCGCCCCGTTCATGCGGGCGTACACCGAACTGCTGGTCCGCACCTGCCACAAGCGCGGCGCGCACGCCATCGGCGGCATGGCGGCCTTCATCCCGTCCCGCAAGGACGCCGAGGTCAACAAGGTCGCGTTCGAGAAGGTCAAGGCCGACAAGGACCGCGAGGCGGGCGACGGCTTCGACGGCTCCTGGGTCGCCCACCCCGACCTGGTCCCGATCGCGATGGCCTCGTTCGACGCGGTGCTCGGCGAGAAGCCGAACCAGAAGGACCGCCTGCGCGAGGACGTCTCGGTGGCCGCGGGCGAGCTCATCGCGATCGACTCCCTGGACGCGCGGCCGACGTACGAGGGCCTGCGCAACGCGGTCCAGGTCGGCATCCGCTACATCGAGGCGTGGCTGCGCGGCCTCGGCGCCGTCGGCATCTTCGGCCTGATGGAGGACGCGGCCACCGCCGAGATCTCGCGCTCGCAGATCTGGCAGTGGATCAATGCGGGTGTCGTGTTCGAGAACGGTGAGACGGCCACGGCCGAGCTGACCCGCAAGATCGCGGCCGAGGAACTGGCCGCCATCCGCGCCGAGGTCGGCGAGGAGGCCTTCGCGTCCGGCAAGTGGAACCAGGCCCACGACCTTCTCCTGCAGGTCTCCCTGGACGCGGACTACGCGGACTTCCTCACCCTCCCCGCCTACGACCAGCTGGTCGGCTAGTACCCGGATTCGACTGGAACGCACAGCAGTCGAAGCCTGCCGGCTCCGCCCCCGTCGCCTCACGGCCCGGGGGCGGAGTCGTTTGCGTTCCACAACAGGAGGAACGGGATCCCGAACGACCGGTCGGTCGTTACTGGTTCGTAACTTGCCTGTACCTAGCGGTAACAAGAGGGCCCGTGTCACCTTTCCGATGCCACCGGCCGGCGGTACCCCCACTTCCCAGCCACGCGACGCAGTCGTCGCCGACTTCGGCGTGGCCGAACGCAGGAGTTCCGCAGTGATCGGATTCCGCAACGTCAGCAAGGACCGGGACCGCAGTCGGGTGCGACGGCTGGCCGGGGCCGGATTGGTCGTGCCGCTCACCGTCAGCGCGCTGCTGGCCGGCGGAGCCGGGACCTCGGCCGCCAGCCCCGGGACCGGTCCCACCGCCGTGGTGTCCATGGGCGACAGCTACATCTCCGGCGAGGGCGGCCGCTGGAAGGGCAACAGCCTGACCAACAGCGGAAGCCGCAACGGGACCGACCGGGGCTGGGTCAGCGGCAGCACCTACGACCCCGGCAAGGTCTACGGGGCCACCGCAGGCGGCTGTCACCGGTCCGACTCGGCCGAGGTGCGCAGCGCCGGCGCGATCGCGGACGTCGCCGTGAACCTGGCCTGCTCCGGGGCGGTCTCGGACAACGTGTTCCGCGCCTCCAACGGCGGCGTCTCCTTCAAGGGCGAGGCCCCGCAGGCCGATCAGCTCGCCGCGGTGGCCGCGAGCCACAATGTCAAGATCATCGCGCTGTCCATCGGCGGCAACGACCTCGGCTTCGCCGACATCATCAAGGACTGCGCGCTCGACTTCGTCATCTGGAACTCCTACTGCTACGACAACCAGCAGTACGGCGTCGACCAGAAGATCGACGCGGTCATGGGCAAGGTGGGCAAGTCCGTGGACGAGATCCGGGCCGTGATGCGCGCCGCCGGGTACGCCGACTCCTCGTACCGGATCGTGCTGCAGTCCTACCCGTCGCCGATCCCGCGCAGCGCCGAGAACCGGTACACGCAGAGCGACTGGAGCCGGCTCAACACGGGCGGATGCCCCTTCTGGAACCGGGACTCCGACTGGGCGCGGGACTCGCTGGTGCCGCAGATCGCGAACCGGATCAAGGGTGTCGCGGCGGACAGGGGCGTGCAGTTCCTGGACCTGCGGGACATGATGCAGGGCCGTGAGGTGTGCGCGAAGGCGAGCAAGCAGGTGAGCTCCACGGTGCCGGCCTCGGCGAAGACGAGCGAGTGGGCGCGCTGGATCGACAACAACGAGTCGCAGGGGCTGATCCAGGAGTCCATGCACCCGAACCACTACGGTCAGCTGGCCGCGGGGCGCTGCCTGGCCCTGGTCGTCGCCCAGCCCGCGAGCTCCGGCTTCAGCTGCAAGAACACCGCGGGCGGGGACCAGACGGGCATGTTCCTGACCCCGGCCTCCTAGGTCCCGTGTGCGGGCCCACCGGGCGGGGCGGCGCCCGGTGGAGCCCCCCTCCAGGGGCCCGTTCGGGTCAGTGGGACTGCGCGAACGGCCCTTCGCCGCGAGTCTGGGAGTGAGGGACAGGGCGACGGACCGCGGGCCCGACGCGGCGCGCCGCATCCGTGAAGGAGCGTGATCGGCGTGGCCCGCAACCGCCGCCTGATCCTGAGCACGCCGGCCGAGGTCTGGCACTTGCTGTCGGAGGGCCACCGCTACGGCGAGTGGGTCACGGGAACCCAAGCGGTCCTCGCCGCGGATCCGCACTGGCCGGACGTGGGGGCCCGTCTGAAGGTCCGGGTCGGCTCCGGCCCCCTCACCCTCGACGACACGTGCGTCGTCCGCAGGTGCGAACCGGAGCGCCGCCTGGAACTGGAGGCACGGGCGGAGCCCTTCGGCGCGGCACGCATCGCCATGCGCCTGGACCCCTGGGGCGAGAACACCCTCTTCACCCTCGACTGGCACCCCCTGCGGGGACCCGGCACCCGGATGCACGGACTCCCCGTGGACTACATCGTCGCCATCCGCAACGGCATGATGCTGACGAAGCTCGCGAGGATCGCGGTACGCGAGCACGCCGGCGCGCGGGCGCCCCGGGGGTGACGCGTCACCGGCTCCTGCGACCGGGCGTGCGGGTCAGCGGGTCGGTGAGCGGGTCAGCAGGTCAGCCGGCGGAGCCCGTCAGAACCGACAGGATGTTGCCCGCCGGGTCCTTGAACCAGGCGATGGTGGGCATGCCGTCCTCGCCGTGCACGATGCCCTTGGCGTCGGCCTCGAAGCCCTCGTAGCGCTCGAACGCGACACCGCGGGCGGTGAGCTCGTCGACGGCCCGTTCCACGTCGTCCACGGGGAAGTTCAAGATCGTGTAGGTCGCGGGCCGGTAGTCCTCCTTCGGGTAGACCATGACCGTGGTGTCGCCAGCGAGGTCCAGGCGCAGCAGGCCCATCCCCTCGTCCCGCGAAACGCTCAGGCCGAGGGTCGTGCCGTAGAACTCCGCGGCCCTGTCCAGGTCGTCGACCGCGAATCCGCTGAATGCCCTGCTGTTTTCGAACATGGCTCTTCCTCCGGTCCGGGGCACCCCGCTTCCCATGGTCCCTCCGGGGCGGCCGGGCGGCGATTCCGCAGGCCGACGCCCCGGAAAACGGGGTGATCGGCGCACGGGGTGCTGGCATGCTCGGGCACATGGCAGCCCGCAGCGCACGTCCCAGCCTCTACCTATCCGTCGACATCGAGGCCGACGGACCCATTCCCGGACCGTATTCGATGATCAGCTTCGGAGCCTCGGTCGCGGGCCGGCAGGACGGCGCCTCGTACACCGCCGCCGATCCGGAACAGCAGACCTTCTACCGGGAATTGCGGCCCATCAGCGAGGAGTTCGTGCCCGAGGCGCTGGCCGTGAGCGGGCTGGACCGCGACCGGCTGGTGCGGGAGGGCGCCGACCCGGCGGTGGCCATGGCCGAGTTCCGCGCCTGGGTACGGCAGGTGTCCGCGGGGGCTCAGCCGGTGATGTGCGGCTACCCCGCCTCCTTCGACTGGACCTTCCTGTACTGGTACTTGATCCGGTTCGGCGGCGACAGCCCCTTCGGCCACTCCGGCTGCCTCGACATGAAGACCCTCTACGCGACGAAGGCGCGGGTGCCGCTGCGGGCGGCCGTGAAGGGCCGGATGCCGCGCGCCCTGCTGTCGCGGCGCCGCCACACGCACCACGCCCTGGACGACGCGATCGAACAGGCCGAGCTGATGAGCAACTTGATGCTGTGGGCTCCCCCGGTGCCCGCCCCCCAGGCGGAGCGGTCGCCGCGCATCACGCACGTCTCGTGGGGCCGGATCGAGGCCGAAGGGCTCGCGCCCGGCAAGGACTTCAAGCTCTACCCGGGCGGTGGCCGCGCCTGGGACTGGTCCGAGCACGGGACGCGGCACGATCCCGGCATCGCGCCGCCCGAGGTGCGCGAGCTCCTCGGTCTCGGGGTGACGGCCGTGGTGCTCAGCCAGGGCATGGAAAAGCGCCTGGGGGTCGTTCCCGAGACGCTGGAGGTGCTCCGGGCGGCCGGGGTCGAGGTGCACGTGGCGCAGACGACGGCGGCCGTGGAGGTCTACAACCGGCTGGCCGCCACCGAGCGGGTCGCCGGCCTCTTCCATTCGACCTGCTGACCTGCTGACCTGCTGACCCCCGGTGCCTGCCGGATCTGCCGGCCTCGCTGCCCGCCCGGGAGCGCACGCGGCGGCGCGCACGCCACACCCGCAGTGGGTGGCGTGCGCGCCGCCGTGCTCGCCCGGGCAGGATCCGGGGGTCAGTGCACCGGTACCGGGTCCGCCGCGGCCCCCGAGGCCGCGCCCTTCCTGGCGCCGAGGTGGTTGAAGGCCAGGTTCAGCAGGATGGCCACCACGCAGCCGGTGCTGATGCCGGAGTCGAGTACGACCAGCAGGTCCTTCGGGAAGGCGTGGTAGAACTCCGGCGCGGCGATCGGGATCAGGCCGATGCCCACGGAGGCGGCGACGATCAGGGCGTTCTCGCCCTTCTCCATGGCCGCCCCGGCCAGGGTCTGGATGCCGCTGGCCGCGACCGAGCCGAAGAGGACGATGCCGGCACCGCCGAGGACCGGCAGCGGGACGACTCCGATGACGGAGGCGGCCATCGGGCACAGCCCCAGCAGGATGAGGATGCCGCCGCCCGCGGCGACGACGAAGCGGCTGCGCACCTTGGTCATGGCGACCAGCCCGATGTTCTGGGCGAAGGCGCTGCACATGAACCCGTTGAACAGTGGGCTGATCGCGCTGCCGAGGGTGTCGGCGCGCAGGCCGCCCTCGATGGTCTTCGCATCCGCCGGACGGCCGACGATCTTGCCCAGCGCCAGGATGTCGGCGGTGGACTCGGTCATGCAGACCAGCATGACGATGCACATCGAGATGATGGCGGCGACCTGGAACTGCGGGGCGCCGAAGTGGAAGGGGGTCGGGAAGCCGATCACCGACGCGTTCCTGACGGCGTCGAAGCTGGTCATGCCGAGCGGCAGGGCGATGAGCGTGCCCGCGACCAGGCCGAGCAGGATGGATATCTGCTGGAGGAAGCCGCGCAGGAACTTGCGCATCAGCAGGACGATGACCAGGGTCGCGGCGGCCATGCCGATGTTCCGCATGGAGCCGTAGTCGGTGGCGGTGCTGTTGCCGCCCTGCGACCAGTTGAAGGCCACCGGCAGGAGCGAGACGCCGATGAGGGTGATGACCGTGCCCGTGACGACCGGCGGGAAGAAGCGGACGAGCTTGCCGAAGTAGGGGGCGGCGAAGAAGCCGACGACCCCGGCGACGATGATCGCGCCGAAGATGATGGGGATGGCGCCCGCCCCCTCCCCCTTGCCGATGGCGATCATCGGGGTCACTCCGGCGAAGGAGACGCCGTTGACGAAGGGGAGTTTGGCGCCGATCTTCCAGAACCCGAGGGTCTGGAGGAGCGTGGCGAGGCCGGCGGTGAAGAGCGAGGCGCCCATCAGGAAGGCGGTCTCGGTGGCGGAGAGGCCGACGGCCGGGCCGACGATCATGGGCGGGGCCACGACACCCGCGTACATGGCGGCCACGTGCTGGAGACCGCTCGTGAACATTTTCAGGGGAGGCAGGGTCTCGTCGACCGGATGCTTCTCCTCCGGTACTGCGACTGCATCTTTGCGAAACCTGGGCGCCTGGGCCACGGCTTCCTCCGTTCGGTTGAACACGTCGGCAGGGACGTGGTGTCTTGGAGGTGGTGCGAAAGCGGTGCGAGTCGAGCCTGTATGCAGTTGTGGGTGGTGCGCATGCTTGTCCCAAGGGGTGCAGAAACGATTCGCCCGATCATCGATTCCGCGCTGCGGTCCAGTCCTGGGCCCCGGCCGGACCCGGAAGGGGAGCCGGAGTGAAGGCTGGAGGTGCCGCGGCAATGGCGCGCTGCGCACGCCGTAGGGCAGGTGTCACGAGTCACCGCCCCCGGGGGCGCCTTCGGATTTCCTCAGGCGCGTCCCGGGAACGGCTGCCCACGGACCCCGCTCGGGTCCGCGGCTGCCGGCCGGGGGCCGTCCCCCCCGGCCGGACTCCGTGGGATCAGGCCTGCGCGGAGATCCGCGCGAGGCGCTGGGCCTCTTCCCGGGTGGACACGGCGATGGCGTCCTCGTCGGCGAAGAGGAGGCGGTTGTTCTCGACGATCTGCTTGCCGTTGACGAACGACGCGGTGACCGGAGCCGCCGCACCGAAGACCAGCGCGGTGACCGGGTCGGCGATCGAGGAGTGCAGGAAGGTGTTCAGGTTCCACAGCACCAGGTCGGCGCACTTGCCGACCTCCAGCGAACCGATGTTGTCGGCGCGGCCGAGGACCTGCGCGCCGCCGTACGTACCGAGGCGCAGGGCCTGGCGCGCGTTCAGGGCTCGCTCGCGGTGGACCGGGTTCAGACGGTTGATCAGCAGCGCGTTGCGCAGCTCGGTGTGCAGCTCACCGGACTCGTTGGAGGCGGTGCCGTCCACGCCGAGGCCGACCGGGACACCGGCGGCGAGCATGTCCGGGACGCGGGCGATACCGGCGGCCAGACGGGCGTTGGAGGACGGGCAGTGCGCGACACCGGTCTTGGTGCGGGCGAACGCGGCGATGTCGGAGTCGTTCATGTGGACGCTGTGCGCCATCCACACGTCCTCGCCGAGCCAGCCGGTCGACTCGAAGTAGTCGGTCGGGCCCATGCCGAACAGTTCCTTGCAGAACTGCTCTTCCTCGACGGTCTCGGAGCCGTGCGTGTGCATGCGCACGCCCAGCCGGCGGGCCAGCTCGGCGCCCTGCTTCAGCAGCTCGGTGGAGACCGAGAAGGGGGAGCACGGGGCGACGGCGACCTGGGTCATCGAGTCGAAGGAGGCGTCGTGGAACTTCTTGACGGTCGCCTCGGTGTCGGCGAGCGCACCCTCGAGGGTCTCCACCGCGTGGTCCGGCGGCAGGCCGCCGTCCTTCTCGCTGCGGTCCATGGAGCCGCGGGCGAGGGTGAAGCGGACGCCCATCTCGGAGGCGGCGCGGATGATCGAGCCGGAGAGGTCGCCGGAGCCCTTGGGGAAGACGTAGTGGTGGTCCATCGCGGTGGTGACGCCACCCTTGGCCATCGCGGCGAGGGAGCCCTGCGCGGCCGTGTACGTCATCTGCTCGTCGATGCGCGCCCACGTCGGGTACAGCGCGACCAGCCAGTTGAAGAGGTTGTGGTCGGTGGCCAGACCACGCGTGATCCACTGGTAGAAGTGGTGGTGCGTGTTGACCAGGCCGGGGGTCACGAGGTGCCCGGTGCCGTCGATGCGGCGAACCACGTTCTCGAGGTTCTCGGGGGCCTTGCCCGCGCCGATGAACTCGATCCTGTTGCCGGCGATTACCACGTGACCCGAGGCGTACTCGGTGTCGTTCGTGTCGACGGTCGCGATCGCACAGTTCTCGATGACGATGCGCTCGACCGCGCTGTCAAGGGCTGCCGATGCTGCCATGGGACTTCCTCGTGCTTTCAGTGGCGGTGGGGGCACGGCAAGGCCCGGGAATTTGAGTGCCGGAGCCGGGGGCCTTGACAGCTGACAGTACTGCCGCCCCGCGTGATACGTCCGGGTGCCGATTCAGGAAGCTGGAGAGTGTCGCGCGGTCCCGGGGCCACTGCGGAGCCCCGGGACGCGCGTGCCGTGATCAGAGGTTGGTCATGTCCACGGGGATGCGGGCGTCCACACCGTCCCGGAGCACAGTGGCCTCGATCAGACCGTAGGGACGGTCCGCGGCGAAGTACACCTCGTTGTCGTTCTTGAGGCCGAAGGGCTCCAGGTCGACGAGGAAGTGGTGCTTGTTCGGGAGCGAGAAGCGGACCTCGTCGATCTCCGAACGGTGGTTGATGATGCGCGAACCCATCTGGTACAGGGTCTGCTGGAGCGACAGGGAGTAGGTCTCCGCGAAGGCCTGCAGCATGTGCTTGCGGGTCTCGGCGTAGGACTTCTCCCAGTTGGGCATCCGCTGCTCGTCGTCCGACCAGTTGAAGCGCCAGCGAGCCGACACCTGGGTGGCCAGGATGCGGTCGTAGGCCTCCTTCAGCGTCGTGTACTTGTCCTTCACGTAACCCCAGAACTCGGAGTTCGTGGAGTTCATGACGACGAGGTCCTTGAGGCCGGAGATGACCTCCCAGTTCTTGCCGTCGTACGTGATCTGGGTGACGCGGGTCTCCATGCCCTCACGGACGAAGGAGTGGTTCACCTCGTCGGAGCCGATGAACTTGGAGTTGGCGTCCGAGGTGGCGATCCGGGACCAGGAGTACTCCTCGATCCGGATGCGCGCCTTCTGGATCGGCTCCTGGCTGTTCACGAACCAGCGCGCCAGGTGGATGCCGAACTGCTCGGCGGACTCGATGCCGTACTCCTTGGCGAACGCGTACACCGTGTTCTTGGTGGTGTCCGTCGGCAGGACGTTGGCGTTCGAGCCGGAGTAGTGGACGTCGTCCATGTCGCCGGAGAGGGCGACCGAGACGTTCAGGTCCTTGATGTGGTGCGTGTCGCCGTCCCGCGTGATCTTGACGACGCGGTTCTCTGCTTTGCCGTACTGGTTCTGGCCCAGAATCGTGGCCATGCTAGCTCCCTCGGTAAACGGAGTAGCCGAACGGGTTGAGCAGCAGCGGTACGTGGTAATGCTCGCCCGGGTTCACCGCAAACGTGATGGTGACCTCGGGGAAGAACGCACCGCTGTCCCTTACGCGGGGGGCGTCCTGCTGCGCCTCGGCTTGCTTCTTGGAGAAGTACGTCTCGGTCTCGAAATCGAGACGCACGTGAGTGGTGCCCTCCGGCAGCGCCGGCAGGTCCTTGCAGCGCCCGTCCGCATCGGTGGCGGAGCCGCCCAGGGCCGCCCACTCACCGTCGAGGCCCGTGCGGGCCGACAGGGAGATGGCGACGCCCTCGGCGGGCTTGCCGATGCTGGTGTCCAGGATGTGCGTGGACACCGACGCGGTGGTCTCGGTGCTCATGGTCACGCTCCTTCTGCGAGTTCGACGAGGCGGGTGAGGCGGATCTTGTTGATCTTGACGAGCTCGCCGCGGGCGATCTCCCGCTCCTGCTCCGGCGAGTTGTCGATCCGGACCTTGACCGCGTCACGCATGAACTCACCGGTCGCACCGGTGGCGCAGATGAGGAAGACGTGGCCGAACTTGTCCTGGTAGGCCAGGTTCAGTTCGAGGAGCTCGGTCTTGAGCTCCTCCGAGGCACCGGCCATGCCACGCTGCTCGCGGGCGGAGGTCGGGTCTCCCGGCTTCGGCCGGCCGATCGGCGCGTGGCCTCCCATCGCTTCACCCAGGTCCTCCGCGGTGAGCTCCGCCATGGCGGCTTCGTTCGCGGCGAACAGGGAATCGGCGGTGGTGAAGGGGCGCTGGGCGAGCATCTTGCTCCCCCACGCCGAACTGGCGCACACCTCGTGCAGCTCGGCCGTGGCCGCGCTGTCGTCCAAGGTGTTGAACCGGGTGAGACCCGGGGTCGGACTCGAAGTCACGGTAGGCCTCCGTGGCCTGTTGTTGCTTTGACGGGCTGCGCATAGCTAACGCCCTCCACAACACGGCGTCAACACTTTGTTGAAACTTCCCGTACACAAAAGCCGCCGCCCGGGTGAATTGGGCGGCGGCTCGTCACACTGAGTCAGAGTTCGTTCACTCCCGGGTGGTCCGACCACCCCTGCCGCCCTTGCCGGTGGCCTCGCCGTCGGCGGCGTCGACCGCGCCGCCGGCCGGCTCGCCGACGCCCTCGCCGACGCTCTTGCCGGCGCCCTTGTCGGCGCCCTTGTCGGCGCCCTTGTCGGCGCCCTTGTCGGCGCCCTTGTCGGCGCCCTTGTCGGCGCCCTTCGGGGTGGCCGAGTCCCTGTTCAGGTAGTTGTAGACGGTGAAGCGGCTCACGCCCAGCGCGCCCGCGACCGTTTCCACGCCGTGCCGCACGGAGAAGGCGCCCCGCGCCTCCAGTATCCGTACGACGTCCTGCTTGGACTTCCGGTCGAGCTGCGCCAACGGTACGCCGTACCGGCGCTCCAGGGCCGCCAGGATGTGATCCAGCGAGTCCGAGAGCTGCGGCAGGCGCACGGCCAGCAGGTCCCGGCCCTCCCAGGCGAGCACGACGTCGTCGGGCTGCGCCAGGGACGGGTCCATCAGCTCGCCGCCCATGGCGTCCACGAGCGGCTTGACCGCGGTGACGAAGGGGTGGTCGCGGGGCTCGGTCATGAGACGTCCTCCCCGATCACGTTGACCTGGAGCGAGACGCGCGTTGCGCCGGCCTCCAGGGAGTCGCGCAGCAGCTCGCCCACCGCGGCCAGCACCCGGTCGGCCTCACCCTCGGCGGTGTTGCCGAACGGGCCGACGTCCACCGCGTCCAGCTGGGCCTTCTGGATGACCTCGCGGGCCGCCACGGCGTGGGCAGGAGCCTCTTCCAGATCGAAGGGCTCGGTCGTGAACTCCACTCTCAATCGCACGCCGTCAAGCTACCCGGGCAGGAAGGGGCGGCGCGACAGCGCCCCCACGGCAGAGCGCCCCCACGAGGGGCGGCGGCCGGGCGACCGGCAGGGGGATTTTTCGGGAGTCCGCACTTGACATCCGCGCGGAGGCCCATGCAATCTTCCATCAGACAGAAAATAACTTCCGCAATACGGAAGGAGCGCACACCCCTCATGGGATACACGGACCAGCGCTTCGATGTAAACCTGTCGATCCTCTTCACGGAACTCCCGCTCCTGGAGCGCCCCGCGGCTGCCGCCGCGGCGGGCTTCACGGCGGTCGAGCTGTGGTGGCCCTGGATCGAGACCCCCACCCCCGCACAGGAGGAGCTGGACGCCCTCAAGAAGGCTCTTGAGGACGCCGGCACCCAGCTGGTGGGCCTGAACTTCTACGCCGGCCAGCTGCCGGGCCCGGACCGCGGCGCGGTCTCGGTTCCCGGTGCGGAGTCGGAGCGCTTCAACGCCAACATCAACGTGGCCGCGGACTTCGCGGCCTCGGTCGGCTGCAAGGCGCTGAACGCCCTCTACGGCAACCGCGTCGACGGCGTGGACCCGGCCGTTCAGGACGAGCTCGCGCTGGAGAACCTGGTCGTGGCGGCCCGCGCCGCGGACCGCGTCGGCGCGATCCTCCTGATCGAGACCCTCAACAAGCCCGAGTCGCCGCTCTACCCGCTGGTGAGCGCCCCGGCCGGCATCGAGGTAGTGGACAAGGTGAACGAGGCCACCGGCCTCGGGAACGCCAAGTTCCTGCTCGACCTGTACCACCTGGCGATGAACGATGAGGACCTCGGCGAGGTCATCGAAAAGTACGCCGCCAAGACCGGGCACGTCCAGATCGCGGACAAGCCCGGACGAGGTGCCCCCGGCACCGGCGAGCTGCCCCTCGAGGAGCTGCTCGACCAGCTGAAGAAGGCCGGATACGAGGGCTACGTAGGCCTGGAGTACAAGGCCGCCGACGCTGCCGCTTCCTTCGCATGGCTGCCGGCCGAGGCCCGCGCCGCGAAGTAGGCGGACAAAGTCCAGGCGATCAGCCAGGCACCCCCCGCGCTTTTCGTACGAAGCATTAAGAGAAGGACCCTCATCATGAGCAACCTCCCCAAGATCGCGTGGATCGGTCTCGGAATCATGGGCTCGCCCATGGCCGAGAACCTCCTGAAGGCCGGCTACTCGGTCACCGGCTTCACCCTGGAGCAGGACAAGCTGGAGCGTCTGGCCGCCGCCGGCGGCTCCGCGGCCGGCTCGATCGCCGAGGCCGTCAAGGAGGCCGACGTCATCATCACGATGGTGCCCGCCTCCCCGCAGGTCGAGGCCATCTCCTACGGTGAGAACGGCATCCTGGAGAACGCGAAGTCCGGCGCGCTGATCATCGACATGTCGTCGATCACCCCGCAGACCTCGGTCGACCTGGCGAAGAACGCCGCCGCCAAGGGCATCCGCGTCATCGACGCCCCGGTGTCCGGTGGCGAGGCCGGCGCCATCGAGGCCGTCCTGTCGATCATGGTGGGTGGCGAGCAGGCCGACTTCGACGAGGCCCTGCCGATCCTCGAGGCCCTCGGCAAGGTCATCGTCCTGTGCGGTCCGCACGGCTCCGGCCAGACGGTGAAGGCCGCCAACCAGCTCATCGTCGCGGTGAACATCCAGGCGTGCGCCGAGGCCGTCGTCTTCCTCGAGAAGTCCGGCGTGAACCTGCAGGCCGCCCTGGACGTCCTCAACGGCGGTCTGGCCGGCTCCACGGTCCTGACCCGCAAGAAGGACAACTTCCTGAACCGCGACTTCAAGCCCGGTTTCCGGATCGACCTGCACCACAAGGACATGGGCATCGTCACCGACGCCGCCCGCAACGTCGGCGCAGCCCTGCCCGTCGGCGCTGTCGTCGCCCAGCTGGTCGCCTCGCTGCGCGCCCAGGGTGACGGCGGCCTGGACCACTCGGCCCTGCTCCGTGCCGTCGAGCGCCTCTCCGGCGCTCAGATCTGAGCCCTCCCCCTCACCCGGGGGACCTGAGTCTCCGGACGGCGCCGGTGCTGACACCTGTCCTGTCGCGCCCAAGTGCCGGTGCCGTCCGGATTTCCACTCACCTTCAACTTCGTTCAACAAACTGTTGACGTTTAGTTCTCGCCAAATTTAGGCTGTTCCGCATGACGGAAGACGCTTTCCGTCAGCAGTTACCCCGTACGGAAGGTCACCATGTCGAAGCGCACGCTGACGACCGAGTCCGGCGCCCCGGTCGCCGACAATCAGAACTCCGCCACCGCCGGCGTCGGTGGCCCGCTCCTGGTCCAGGACCAGCAGCTCCTGGAGAAGCTCGCCCGCTTCAACCGTGAGCGCATCCCGGAGCGCGTGGTGCACGCCCGCGGCTCGGCGGCATACGGCTACTTCGAGGTGACCGACGACGTCACCGCCTACACCAGCGCCGCGTTCCTGAACACGGTCGGCAAGAAGACCGAGACCTTCCTGCGGTTCTCCACCGTCGCCGACTCGCTCGGCGGCGCGGACGCGGTCCGCGACCCGCGCGGCTTCGCGCTCAAGTTCTACACCGAAGAGGGCAACTACGACCTCGTCGGCAACAACACCCCGGTGTTCTTCATCAAGGACCCGATCAAGTTCCCCGACTTCATCCACTCCCAGAAGCGCGACCCCTTCACGGGCAAGCAGGAGCCGGACAACGTCTGGGACTTCTGGGCTCACGCCCCCGAGGCGACGCACCAGATCACCTGGCTCATGGGTGACCGCGGTATCCCGGCGTCGTACCGTCACATGAACGGCTACGGCTCCCACACGTACCAGTGGACGAACGAGCAGGGCGAGGCCTTCTTCGTCAAGTACCACTTCAAGACGAACCAGGGCATCCGCAGCCTCTCGGGCGAGCAGGCCGCCGAGCTCGTCGGCAAGGACGCGAACTCGCACCAGACCGACCTGCTGCAGGCCATCGAGCGCGGTGTGAACCCCTCGTGGACCCTGTACGTGCAGATCATGCCCGCCGCCGAGGCCGCGGACTACCGCTTCAACCCGTTCGACCTCACCAAGGTGTGGCCGCACAGCGACTACCCGCTGCAGCGCGTGGGCCGTCTGGTCCTCGACCGCAACCCGGACAACGTCTTCGCCGAGGTCGAGCAGTCCGCCTTCTCCCCGAACAACTTCGTCCCGGGCATCACCGCCTCGCCGGACAAGATGCTCCAGGGCCGTCTCTTCGCCTACGCCGACGCCCAGCGCTACCGCCTCGGTGTGAACCACACCGTGCTGCCGGTCAACGCCCCCAAGGCGACGAAGGCCGACAACTACGGCCGCGACGGCGTCATGGCGCTGCGCAACGGCTCGCGCCACGACAAGAACTACGAGCCCAACTCGTACCAGGGTCCGGCCGAGACCGGTCTGGCACTGGGCGCCCCGAAGGCCGTCTCCGGCTACACGGGCACCCACGAGGCCCCGGCCCACACCAAGGACGACGACTTCTTCCAGGCCGGTGAGCTCTACCGCCTGATGTCGGAGGCCGAGAAGCAGCGTCTGGTGGCGAACATCGCCGGCGGTCTGTCTCAGGTCACCCTGGAAGACGTCATCGAGAAGAACCTGGCTCACTTCCACGCCGCCGACGCCGACTACGGCAAGCGCGTCGAGGAGGCCGTCCGCGCCCTGCGCGACGCCTGAGCCACCCAGATGTACCGGGGGCCTGACGGGAGGTCAGGCCCCGGGTGCTCAGCCCGACCCGTGGACCCGGATGAGGGGTGGTACACGGTGAGGGCAGGACGAGGACCGTGGCGAGCGTGCGAGCCAGTGCGGTGGTAATGGGTTCCGAGGCCCGTCTCTTGACCTGAGGGAGACGACGCCGGAGTTCTCGTCGCCCGCCCGCCACGGTCCCAGCCAACCCTCTTCGTACAGGGGCTACGCACAGAGCCCCCTGCACGCGGAGGTACCCACCTCCCCACACACTCCGCCCGGCGGTGCGAACGTCCTGTCGCGCCAGCCTCGCACCGTCGGGCGGTAACAAACCAGAGCGCCGAGTCACGGACGGTCCCGTGACCCGGCGCTTTGTCGTGTGCGGCGGCCCCTACCAGCAAGCGTCCCTACCAGCGGGTGCCCCTACCCGCGGCCGTCCCTACCAGCGGGCGTCCAGTGTGCTGCGCCTGGCCGCTCCGCCCCGGCGGGTGAGCGCCGACGCACGCGGCGAAGCCCCGAACGGACGCGCCCTGCGGGCCGGCGGCAGCTGGTTGAATGGCCGGATGGATCTTCAGGTGTTCCGCGCCCTGCTGTCGGATGAGGGGCAGAGCCTCCTGGCGGCCCTGGGGGAAGCCGGCCCGGGCGGAGAACCGGACTCCGCGGCGACGGCCACCCTGCGGCGGAGCGGTCCCGCACTGGTGGCGGCGGCCGAGGAGCAGGTCCGGCTGCGAGGGCTCGCGGCCGCCAAGTTCGGGACGTACGCCTCCCGCATGTACTTCACCCCGGACATGGTCGAGCTGTCCTCCCACCTGGCCGTGGCCGAGTACAAGCTGGACCGCGTGCGCGAGATGGGTGTGGTGCTGGTCGAGCCGATGTTCCTGGGCAGCGGAGCCGACGCCCTCGTACTGGGCCGGGAGTACTACGCCCTGGCCGTCGACCCCGACCCGCTGACCGCCGCGATGGCCGTGGCCAACGAACAGGCCCTGAACGGCAGGAGCGACCCGTCGCTCATCGCCGCCTGCGAGGACATCGCCGCGTTCGGCGGTCGGGGCGAGGCCGACTTCATCGACCTGATGCGGCCTCCGGGGCCGGACGGGGGCCACGACCCCGAGTCGTACGATCCGCCGCTGTCCTGGGCCCTGGAGCAGGTGCGCACGACCGGCCTCGGCTGGATCCGGCTCGCGCCCGGCCTCGTACCCGGGGCCGTACCGGACCTCGGGCGGGCCGACGAGGCCGAGTGGATCTCGTACGACGGCGAGGTGCAGGAGCTGGTCCTGTGGTTCGGCCTGTACGGCACGCCCGAACCGGTCACCGTGCGCAGGGCCACCTTGCTGCCGACCGGTGCCTCGCTCACCGCGCGCGGCCTGCCCGAGCCCTCCGTGCGGCCCGCGGGCCGCTACGTATACGTACCGGATCCGGCCGTGGTCCGCGCCGGGCTGGTCGCCGAGGTCGTCGAGGACATCGCCGGCGGGCCCGTCGACGGAGGCGGCACCCTCCTCACGTCCGACGAGTTGCGGCATACGCCGTTCGCGACGGCGTACGAGGTCATCGACGTGCCGGCGCACGCGCCGGAGCCGGCGGGGTCGGTGGAGTTCGTCATCGCCGCGGCCGACGGCGCCACGGCGCTGACCGCCGTACCCGTACCCGTACCTGCCCGGATCCCGCAGGCTCCCTGAGGGCCCCGCAGGGCGTTCGCGGAGCGCGCGGACGGCCCCCGCCCTCCGGAAGGAGGGACGGGGGCCGCCGGGTGGTGCGGGGGGATCAGACCTGCAGGGCCTTGATCGCGGTCGGGGCGTGGCCCGGCTCGGTCGCGAGCTCTTCGAACTCGGTGACGTCGCTCATGTCGACCGTCTTGCTCATCGCGATGTTGGTGATGCGCTCCAGGATGGCCTCGACGACGACCGGGACCTGGAACTCCTGGGCCAGCTTCTTGGCCTCCTCGAAGGCCTCGCCCAGCTTGTCCGGGTCGGTGACGCGGATGGCCTTGACGCCCAGGCCCTCGGCGACCTTGACGTGGTCGACGCCGTAGACGCCCAGCTCGGGGGTGTTGATGTTCTCGAACTCGAGGTTGACCTCGAAGTTGATGCCCAGGCCGCCCTGCGCCTGACGGATCAGACCCAGGTAGGCGTTGTTCACGAGGACGTGGACGTAGGGGACCTTGTGCTGGGCGGCGACCGCCAGCTCCTCGATCATGAACTGGAAGTCGTAGTCGCCGGACAGCGCGACGATCGGGGTCTCGGGCTCCGCGGTGGCGGCACCGATGGCGGCCGGGATGGTCCAGCCGAGCGGGCCGGCCTGGCCGCAGTTGATCCAGTTGCGCGGGCGGTAGACGTGCAGGAACTGCGCGGCCGCGATCTGGGAGAGGCCGATGGTGGTGACGTAGCGGGTCTCGGGACCGAACGCCTTGTTCATCTCCTCGTAGACGCGCTGCGGCTTCAGGGGGATGTTGTCGAAGTGCGTACGGCGCTGCAGGGTCGCCTTGCGGTCCTGCGCCGAGGCGGTCCAGGCGGAGAAGTCCGGCAGCTTGCCCTCGGCCTTGAGCTCCTTGGCGATCTCGATGAAGAGCTCCAGCGCGGCCTTGGCGTCGGAGGCGATGCCGAAGTCCGGGGCGAAGATCTTGCCGAGCTGGGTGGGCTCGATGTCGACGTGGACGAACTTGCGGCCCTTGGTGTAGGCGTCCAGGTTGTAACCGGTGTGACGGTTGGCCCAGCGGTTGCCGATGCCGAAGACGAAGTCCGACTCCAGGAACGTCGCGTTGCCGTAGCGGTGCGCGGTCTGCACACCGACCATGCCGGCGGCCAGCTCGTGGTCGTCCGGGATGGTGCCCCAGCCCATCAGGGTGGAGATGACGGGGACGTTCACCAGCTCGGCGAACTCGACCAGCAGGTCGGAGGCGTCGGCGTTGATGATGCCGCCACCGGCGACGATCAGCGGGCGCTCCGACTCGAGCAGGAACTGCAGGGCCTTCGCGGCCTGGGCGCGGGTGGCCTGCGGCTTGTAGACCGGCAGCGGGGAGTAGGTCTCCGGGTCGAACTCGATCTCGGTCAGCTGGACGTCGATCGGGAGGTCGATCAGGACCGGGCCCGGACGGCCGGAGCGCATCAGGTGGAAGGCCTCCTGGAACACCCCCGGGACCTGCGCGGCCTCCAGGACGGTCGTGGCCTTCTTGGTGACGGGCTTGGCGATCGAGGCGATGTCGACGGCCTGGAAGTCCTCCTTGTGGAGCTTCGAGACCGGGGCCTGACCGGTGATGCACAGGATCGGGATCGAGTCCGCGATCGCCGAGTACAGGCCGGTGATCATGTCGGTGCCGGCCGGGCCCGAAGTACCGATGCAGACACCGATGTTGCCCGCCTTGGCACGCGTGTAGCCCTCGGCCATGTGCGAAGCGCCCTCGACGTGGCGGGCGAGGGTGTGCGCGATGCCGCCCACGTTCTTGAGCTCGCGGTAGAACGGGTTGATCGCAGCACCGGGGACACCGAACGCTTGTTCGACACCCTCGAGCTTGAGGATCTCCACTGCAGCGGCGGCGGCTGTCATACGAGGCATCGAGTTCTCCTGCGGGTCTGGCGGTCAGGCTTTTCCGTAATCCGGAAGTTTTGTTCTGCTATACGGAACAAGCTAAGCGGCGGGTCCTTCGACGTCAAGGCGGCAGGGGACCCCGGAAGCCACCAAAAGCCGCAAGTCGGTCGCCGACTTGTACAAATCACTGATCCGCCGGCGGGAATCCCCCGGAAATGGCGTGCACCCTCCCCCCGGCGGTCGCCGGTGGTGGAGCATGGACCTACGGACAGCGACGGAGGGGGTCCAGGTCTCATGGCGGAAGCGGTACCGGTGCGCTGCCCGGCGTGCCTGCGCGAGAACGGCTACACCGCTCCGGTCTTCCCCTGCGCGTGCGGAAGCCCGGTCCATCCCCCGCTGGATCTGGCGGCGCCACCGGTTCCGCTGACGCACCGCACCTGGTCGGAGACCTGGGTGACGGTGCGCTGCACGGCCTGCGGACGGGAGAGCGAGTGGCCGCATCCGGAGCTGGGCTGCGGATCGTGCGGGACGGTGGTCCTGATTCCGGTGCACCCGCTGGAGCGGGCGGACAACGGGAGCGGCGCGGGTGCGGGGGTCGCGGGTACGGGCACTGCCGCGGGTACGGGCATCACTGCGGGGCCCGGGACCACTGCGGGCCCGAGCGGTGCGGCCCCGGGCTCGGACCGGCCGGACCCCGGCGCCGCCGGGCCAGGGCCCACGGGCGGGCGCCCGGCGCACATCCCGCCTCCGTCGGCCGCACCGGTGCCGCGGCCCGCCTTCCGGCCGGTGACCATCCGTACGGCCCGCGACGCGGTGGCCACGGCCGCGCTGTACCTGCGCTGGCTCGGCTTCCGGGACGTACGGCAGCCCGACGGGCGCCCGATCCCCTCGGCGGCCGTGGACCTGCGGGCTCCGGGCCTGGTGGCGCAGGTGGACCCGACCACCGCGCCGGCCGGACTGCGGGCGGTGGAGTGCGTCTGGCTGAACGGCCTGACCGCGTCCGCGACCAGCGTCTACTTCTCCCTGGCCGGGTACACGAAGGACGCCCGGGCGCGGGCGGACGACCTCGGGATACCACTGTTCGTCATGGACCTGACGGGCATGCCGCAGCCGGTCAACGACCCGGCGGACGCGCTGGTCGGCCCGGACGCGTAGGCGGCGGGCGGGCAGCGGACGGGATCCGCCATGATCGGCGCGCCCGGCGGGCTACCCCCTAAGCTCGTAGGCATTGCCTACTTCCTGCCCAGGAGAGCCCGATGAGCCTGTACGACATCCCGCTGACCACCCTGTCCGACGAGCCCACCAGCCTCGCCGCCCACAAGGGCAAGGCGATCCTCCTGGTGAACACCGCCTCGCAGTGCGGGCTCACCCCGCAGTACTCGGGACTGGCCCGCCTGCAGTTCACGTACGAGGAGAATGGCTTCACGGTCATCGGCGTGCCCTGCAACCAGTTCGGCGAGCAGGAGCCCGGCAACGCCGAGGACATCCAGACCTTCTGCGCGGCCGGCTTCGGCGTCACCTTCCCGATCCTGGAGAAGTCCGAGGTCAACGGCGAGAACCGGCACCCGCTCTACCAGGAGCTGGTGAAGACCCCGGACGCGGACGGCGAGGCCGGGGACATCCAGTGGAACTTCGAGAAGTTCCTGATCTCCCCGGCCGGCGAGGTCGTGGCGCGCTTCCGCCCCCGCACCGAGCCCGAGGCCCCCGAGGTCATCGCCGCGATCGAGGCGAACCTGCCCGCGTAAGGGCTCGCGCCCGCGCCGGCGCGGGCGCCCGCGTAGGCACTCCCGCTCGCGCCCGTCGCGCTCAGCCGAGGTCGGCCTCGTCGTACTCTCCCGCCGACCCGGCCGCGGTGAGCTCCCGCAGCTCCACCCGGCGGATCTTGCCGGACACGGTCTTCGGGAGCTCGCCGAACTCGATGCGGCGGATCCTCTTGTACGGGGACAGCACCGCGCGGCAGTGCGCGAACAGCACCCGGGCCGTCTCCGGCCCGGGCTCCCAGCCGCCCGCAAGGGTGACGTACGCCTTCGGGACCGCCAGCCGCAGCTCGTCCGGGGCCGGCACGACGGCCGCCTCGGCCACCGCCTCGTGCTCCAGCAGGGCGCTCTCCAGCTCGAACGGGCTGATCTTGTAGTCCGAGGCCTTGAAGACGTCGTCGGAGCGGCCGACGTAGGTGAGGTAGCCGTCGGCGTCGCGCGCGGCGATGTCGCCGGTGCGGTAGAGCCCGTCCGCCATGGCCTCGGCGGTGCGCCCGGGATCGTCGCGGTAGCCGGTCGTCACCCCGGCGGGCCGGGTGCGCAGGTCCACGCAGAGCTCGCCCTCGTCGGAGGACTCCTTGCCGGTGACCGGGTCCAGGAGCACGATCTCGTAGCCGGGCGCCGGGCGGCCCATGGAGCCGGGCTTGACGGGCACCCCGGGGAAGTTCCCGACCTGCAGGGTGGTCTCGGTCTGGCCGAAGCCGTCGCGGATGGTCACCCCCCAGGCCGCGCGGACCTTCTCGATGACTTCCGGATTGAGCGGTTCCCCGGCGGCGACGGCCTCGCGCGGGGGCTTCGCCAGCCTGGTGAGGTCGGACTGGATCAGCATCCGCCACACGGTGGGCGGGGCGCAGAAGGTGGTCACGCCGTGCCGGTCCATCTCGGCCATCAGTCGCTCGGCGTCGAAGCGCGTGTAGTTGTGGACGAAGACGGTGGCGCCGGCGTTCCACGGGGCGAAGAGATTGGACCAGGCGTGCTTGGCCCAGCCGGGCGAGGCGATGTTGAGGTGCACGTCACCGGGGCGCAGCCCGAGCCAGTACATGGTGGAGAGGTGACCGATGGGGTACGAGGCGTGCGTGTGCTCGACGAGCTTGGGGCGGTCGGTGGTGCCGGAGGTGAAGTAGAGCATCAGCGGGTCGGTGGCGAGGGTCTCGCCGTGCGGCGTGAAATCGCCGTCGGCACCCTCCGTGTCCGCCAGCCGCAGCCACCCGACGGGGACCCGGTCGCCCGCGGCGATCCGCGTGTAGTCGCCCGGTACCTCGTCGAACTTGGCCGTGTCCTCGGTGCGCGCGATGACGTGGCGCACCTGGCCGCGCTCGACCCGGTCGCGCAGGTCGGCCGGGCCGAGCAGGGGGGTGGCGGGGATGACGACGGCGCGGAGCTTCATCGCGCCGAGCATCACCTCCCACAGCTCGCGCTGGTTGCCGAGCATGACGAGGATCCGGTCGCCGGGCCCGACACCCTGCTCGCGCAGCCAGTTGGCGGCCGCGCCGGACCGTACGGCGAGCTCCGCGAAGGTGAGGCTCCGGCTGATGCCGTCCTCCTCGACGATGCGCAGGGCGTCGGCGTCGTTCCCGGCGGCGATGTGGTCGAACCAGTCCAGCGCCCAGTTGAAGCGGTGGGGGCGGGGCCAGGTGAATCCGGCGTGGGCGGCCTCGTAGTCACCGCGGCGCTCCAGCAGGAAGTCCCGCGCGGCCAGGAACTGGGCGGTGGCGCTGTTCTGCGTGCTGTCGGTCGTCATGACAGGCATCGTGCCGCGTTCGGCGTACGGATCACCAGTGCGGCGTCAGCCGTGAGTTGACGGTGGTCGGGCGCCCGGCGGGTGCGCGGGGCGGGTGTCAGGGGTTGATCGGCCCGAATCGCACGGACGGGTCGCTCCGGGCGGCCGGGTCGCCCATGGCGGCGATCATCTTCTCCCCCTCGGCGACGATCTCGTCCTTCGCCGTCTTGGGCACCCGGCCGAACAGCTCGACGGTGAGCTCCTGCCCCTCCAGTTTCCACAGACCGGCGAGGAACCCGTCGACGAGCAGGGTGCAGTGGGCCTGATTGCCGGTCCACGAGCGCCCCTTGATCTCGGGGGCGACCACGCGGGTGCGGTCGGCGTGGGAGAGCAGCAGGTTGTCGAACTCGGGGAGGAAGCGGGGCGGCGCCGGGGTGTCCGCGTCGGGGCGGGGGGCGTCGGGGAGGTCGAAGAGCTCCACGCCGTTCTCGTCCTGGAACACGGCCAGGCCAGGGCGCAGTCGCTCGAAGGCCTCGCGCAGCCGGGTCAGTCCGGCCCAGGTCTGCATGTCCTTGACGGAGGCGGGGCCGAAGGCGGCGAGGTAGCGTCGTACGACTTCGTCCACGGGCCGGGCCGTCGCCGCTTCGGCATCGGCGCTCTTCCCGAGCCAGTTCTCCAGGGTGGTGAGGCGGACCTGGCCGCTGCGCCCCCACACCCCGCGGGGTGTGACCTGGACCAGCGGCAGCCGGCAGCGTGCGGCGACGGACAGCGACTGCGGGTCGGCGTCGGGCCATTCGCGGAGCAGTTCCTCACGGAGCTCGCCCATGGTGCGCGGCTCGTTCTCGACGAAGGCGCGGGCACGCTCGGCGAGCCGGTCCAGGTCCACTCCGGCCAGGCCCTTGCGGAAGTAGTTGACCTCCCGGTCGCGGGCCGGCTGGACGAGGGGCCTGAGCGTCAGGGCGTCGTGGGCGGTGTGCGTGTGGATCGTCGACCGCATGGTGACCATCCGGACCACTGCGCGGGATTCCATGAGCCCGGCCAGCTCGTCGGGCCGGAAGCCGGCGAGCCGGGCGTGCAGCTGGAAGTAGGGCGGCTTCACGTTCTGCGCCTGGAGTCCGAGGAGGTGCTCGACGGCGTCCCCGGCGGACATCTCGGCGCGGCTCAGCAGCAATTGGCGGGCGAGCGTGGCACGGTTCAGAGCGCGGGTGCCGAGTACGGGGTGTGTCGTCCTGGAAGCCATGACAGCACGCTAACCCCCCTTGCGGACAGCATCTGTCCGCAACGAGCAACTCCACGCCGAAGCCGGAGGCGGCCAAAAAGCAGACCCCTTTCCACGGGGCGCCGTTTTCCCCCTATATCCTGCCCCTTGCCCGTAAACAGACGTTCGACCGGGAGCTGACCTGCGATGTCGGAGCGCCCAGACCGCGACCGCCGCCCCTCGCCGTCCGCCGCGAAGCGGGCGGGCTGGCGCCGCCCCGCCTCCCCACCCCCGGCCGCACCTCCGGCGGGACCGCCGACCGCGGCCCCGCAGCCGGCCCCGACGGCCGCCGCTCCCCCGAACCACCGCAGCGTGATCGACTCGGCCGTCTACCGCGACGGCCGCCGGATCGCCTCCCCCGCCACCCTGGCCAACACCTTCCGGCAGCTGCGCGAGGAACCCGACGGGATGGCCTGGATCGGACTCCACCGGCCCACGGAGCCCGAACTCCATTCCTTGGCTGGCGAGTTCAACCTCCATCAGCTCGCGGTCGAGGACGCCCTGGAAGCCCACCAGCGCCCCAAGCTGGAACGCTACGGCGACACCCTCTTCGTCGTCCTGCGGGCCGCCCGCTACCTCGACGCCCAGGAGGAGGTCGACTTCGCCGAACTGCACATCTTCGTCGGCCCGGACTTCCTGATCACGGTCCGCCACGGCGGCGCCCCGGACCTCTCGGCGGTCCGCCGCCGCATGGAGGCCAACCCGGAGCTCCTCTCCCTCGGCCCGGAAGCCGCCCTGTACGCCATCCTCGACGCGGTGGTGGACGGCTACGCCCCGGTCGTCGAGGGCGTCCAGACCGACATCGACGAGATCGAGACGGAGGTCTTCCGCGGGGACCCGTCGGTCTCCCGCCGCATCTACGAACTCTCCCGCGAAATGGTCGAGTTCCAACGCGCGACGCGCCCCCTGGTCGGCATGCTCCACGGCCTGATGGCGGGCTTCGCGAAGTACGGCACGGACGAGGAACTCCAGCGCTACCTCCGCGACGTGGCGGACCACGTAACCCACACGAGCGAACGCGTCGACGGCTTCCGCCAGGCCCTCACCGAAATCCTGACGGTCAACGCCACCCTGGTCTCCCAGCAACAGAACGCCGAAATGCGCGCCCTGGCCGAGGCCGGCTTCGAACAGAACGAGGAAATCAAGAAAATCTCCGCCTGGGCCGCCATCCTCTTCGCCCCGACCCTGGTCGGCACGATCTACGGCATGAACTTCGAGGACATGCCGGAACTGAAGTGGGCCGGCGGCTACCCCTTCGCGATCCTCCTCATGGCGGTGGTCTGCGTCAGCCTCTACGTCATCTTCAAGAAGCGCGACTGGCTGTAGACCGCACAGCAGCACCATTGATCAACTTAGCTCCTGCGAACACCGAGAAGCGGCCCGCAGGAACCTCTGGGGAGAATCTGGGGAGAATCCGCAGCCCACCCATGCCGGGCCCTCCCCCGGCCCTTGGGGCCAGCCCTCCCGCACCGCCGACCACCTTCGACGGCACGCGATTGCGGAGGGTAACGACAACGGGTGGCACAGCAGATGCTGTGCCACCCGTTGTCGCGACCAGGCCTGTCCTGTCTCCCCCGACGACTACAAGCCGTCGTCCAACGGCCTTGCCCGTGGGGCGTCGATGTCCGACCCCCTGTCTAGCCTGTCTCCGTGAAGCCCACCGATGACCGCCAGTTCCCCGCCGCGCTCGCCACCGCGATGGCCGTTCGATTCGACTACGCCGACGGGAAGACCGGGGTCGATTTCGAACCCTTCCCGGCCTTCCTGTCCGCTGCCGAGACCACCGACTGGTTCCAGGCATGGACCGGGAACAGCGAACTGGACGGCAACGACTTCCGCGTGTTCGGACAAGACGGCACGGGCGGGTACGCGGCGATCTGGCTCATCCGCCCGAGCCGCCCTCTGGCCGAGCAGCCCATCGTCTTCCTCGGCTCCGAGGGCGAGACCGGTGTCGTAGCACGCGACCTGGGCGACTTCCTGTGGCTACTGGCCGACGGCTTCGGCCCCTGGGAAGCCGCCACGTCCTACGAGCCGGACTGGAGGGCGCAGCCCAATCCGGGGCTGGCAGCCATCGCCGAAGGATTCGCACCGCACCAGCGCCGGTCGGCGGCAGCCGTGATCGAGCTGGCGACCCGGGAGTTCCCCGACTTCGACGACACCATCATGGGCCTCTGCCGCTGAACCCAGCGTCGTCACCTGCACGACCAGCCGGGATCACGGGAATGACGGAACGCTCAAGTCACCGCGCCCCTATATCGCGTTCGAGCATCGCTGTAGCCCCCGTTGGACCTATGGCTGGCCCTGGGAGTGTCCCGGCCGGACGCCGAAGCTCGAATCCACGAGGCACGGCCCCTCTTCGACGAGTTCGAGGCGGGAGAGGAAGACGTCGTCGCCATGCACTTCCTACTCTTCGCGCAGACCCGGTTCCGGAACGGGCGGGGCTCACCTCCCGAGTTCTGGGCGGCCATGGTTACGGCCGGGGAACTCCTGGCAACCGAGGACGGCTCGGACCAGGCAGAGGTGACGGCGGGGCTGGAACATTGCCGGGCCCAGGTGACCGCTGTTGGTACGGGCTCTCAGATGCTGCCGTGAGAGGAAACGAGGCCCTCAGGTACGTACTCGGGCACCGTGCCGAGCAGTGCGTCGATGGCCGCGCGACCCTTGCCGCCGACCTCCGGCATGAAGTGGGCGTAGTGGTCGAGGGTGATGGTCGGACTTGAGTGACCGAGCCACCGGGCGAGCGTGACGATGGACTCGCCCGCTTCGAGGAGGACCGAGGCGTAAGTGTGCCGGAGCACGTGGAAGCCGTCCTTGCGCGAAGCTTTCCACCGCGCGCCCTTCTCCCGTACGGGAATGACTCCAGCCGCGGCGAGGGCTGGCTTCCAGGCCTCGTCGTTGAAGATGTTGGCGCGGATGGCGTTGCCGTACGTCGTCATGAGGACGAGCGGGAAGCTCTGCTTCTCCCGGTCGGGCTCCGGTCCGCCCCAGGGGAGCTCGACGTCGACCGCCGGATGGTCGAGGAAGTATGCGGCCAGTTCCGTAGCCACCGACCGGGGCATGTCGACGATGCGCGTCTTGCCGCCCTTGGGCAGGGCGAAGTAGAGGCGCCCGGAGAGAAGTTGCACCTGCCTGCGACGCGGTCTGCAGTCATTCGGCCTGCGCAACCTGCACCATGCGGATAGCCGCGTCTTCGCCGTCGCGCCCGCCTCCACCGCGGGGGCCGGGCGGCCGCCGATCACCTTCAGTGCCATCGACAAGAGCCAGTCGGAATCTCTCATCGTCGACGTGCGCAACTGACGCGCGGACGCGGGTTCCCGTTGGCCGGGGGGGATGCGGAGGTTTGGGTTCCGGCCAGGCGGTATCGTCCCCCTCGCCGGACCTCGTCCGGCGAGACATGCAGGTTTCGCGGGGAGGGCAGGCAGGACCATGGGCGACAAGAACAAGACGGTGCAGCCGATCGACGTGGAGGTCGACGAGCTCTCGTTGTCCCTCCTGGGATGGCAGATCGACGAGATCGAGGCCCGGCTGGTCACCACGACCTACGGGAAGAACGATCACTTCCAGGAGGTCGCGGTCTCCGGCACGGCGCGCTTCCTCGGTGAGGACTGGACCGACCGGTTCAGCGGGGGCGACTACGCGCCCGTGCTGCTGCTCTCCCTCGGCCGCGCGGGGGCTCCCACCGCCCCCGGCTACGACCGGGTCGTGATCGAGACGGTGAAGAAGGTGTCCAAGCGGCCCCAGCGCTTCTCCGAGAAGAGCACCTCGTGGGAGTGCAAGAAGCCCCTCGCGCCCGAGGAGATCGCGCTCCGGATCACCTCCCTCGACGTGGAGGAGATCGACTCGGGTCTCGCCCTCCCGTCCAGCAAGTACTCCGCGGTCCCGCTCGAGGTGATCGACGAGTCGACGCACACGGCGGTACGGCTCGCCGTCACCACGAGCAGCGCCCACATCCTGCGCGACGAGTACGACTCGTGCCTGCGGGTGCACCTCGCCGGCAGCGCGGAGTTCGGTACCGCCGACCAGCTCCTCGCCGCCCACCTCGCCGCCGAGGACTGGCGGGACGAGGACGCGACGCTCGAGGACGAGTGCCCCTTCTCCGTGCCCCTGCCCGGACTGGTCGTGGAGATCCTGGAGGAGGGGGGCTTCCTCCTCACCAAGAAGGAGATCAGCCTCTACGGCAGCATCCCCGTGAACGAGTCGGGCAAACTGCCCTCTCGCCGGCCCCGCTGGATCGCGGACGCCGGTGACGACCTCGGCGAGTACGCCGGGACGCCGGCGCGCGTCATCGTCCGGATCGTGGACGCGGAAGACCTGTGAGCGATCTCGTACGCCACCTGCTCGCCCTGCAGGACACCCTCGTCCGCGAACACGCCCAGGCCCCGGGCCTCTTCGGTGAGATCGCCAGGATGGAGAACCTCCTCGCGGACACCTACCGCAACCGGGTGCCCTACGAGCTGCTCCAGAACTCCGACGACGCCGGATCGGCCTCCGTGGTCATCGAGGACCTCGGAGGCGGCCGCTACACGTGGAGCAACGACGGAAGGCTCCTCGACGCGGGCGATGTCGAGGCACTGTGCCGCAGCGCCAGCTCGACCAAGCTCCGCGGCGGCGACTCGATCGGCTACCGGGGCATCGGTTTCAAGTCGCTGGCCGCCGTGGCGGCCCGTATCGAGGTCCGCTCGGCCGGCGTGGCCTTCACCTTCGACAAGGAGGCCGCCGCGGCGCTCCTCGGCGAACCGTCCGGTGCCTCCCTGCCCCTGATCCGGATTCCCGCGGGCATCCGCGACGGCGGCCGGACCGAGGGCACCAGCTTCACCATCACCTGCCGGCCCGGCGCCGACGGCGGACTGCACTCCATCGACCCGGTCAGCGCGCTGTTCCTGCGGAACGTCACGCGGATCGAGACCCGGTCGAACGGTTCCGGTCGGCAGGTTCGGGTCGACCGCGGACCGTCCGAGGTCGTCCTCCACCTCCACGAGGGCGAGGCGCGGTTCGGCGTTCTGGTGCACGGCACCGCGACGGTCGCCGTACCGCTCAACGCACGCGCCCTGGCGATGACGGGCGTCCGCGGCCGGCTCGCCTGTTTCCTCCCGCTCGACGACGAGGTCGGCCTGCCCGTCGTGGTGTCGGGCGACCTGCTCACCGACCCCTCGCGCACGCACGCCGTGGTGGCCGACGCCTCGACGCGGCAGGTCCTGGCCGACGCGGCCCGGGCACTGGCCGACCGGCTCCGCACTCCAAGCGACCCGGTGTCCGAGCGGCTGTGGCAGCTGCTCCTCGAGGGGGAGGACATCCGCAGCCTCCTGGTGTCGGCGGGCACCTCGGCCGGTACCGTCCTGCTCACCGCGCTCCGGGAGGAGATGACGGCGCGCCGCCCGTCGTTCGCGTACTCGAGCCTGGCCCTCGAACCCGAGGACGTGGCCGTACTGTTCCCGGGCGGAGCGCCCGCCGCCCTGTACGCGCAGCGCAACCAGACGGCGGCCAGGGCGGCGAAGGCCGTGCTGGGCCTGCGCACGCTCGACTTCACCGACGTGGTGACCGGGCCGGACGTCGCGGCGCTGTCCGGCGCCCTCCAGGGCCGGCTGGGCCGGCACCTCGGAGAGCTGGCGCGCACCCACGGCCGAAAGCTCACCACTGCCGAGCGCAAGCTCGTGGACGCGGCGGTGGACGCGGCGGACGCCGCGCCCGGCGCGGCCTCCGGCACGGCTCTCGCCGCGGCCCCCGCCCCGGTGGCGGCCACCCGAGCCGCCACCGCCCTGCCCGAGGGTTCCTTCCCCGTCGTCATGGCCCGATGGCGCACTGCCGAGGTGGCCACCATGGAGTTCCTCAACGGCCGCGGCTGGAACCTGAGCGACGTCAGTGGCCAGAACGTCGGCTACGACCTGGACGGAACGGATTCCGAAGGCCGTTCCGTACGGATCGAGGTGAAGAAGGTGGACCGGCCGGACGCCCGGTTCGCCATGACGAACAACGAGATGTCCCTCATGCTCACGGCCCCGGGCGGGTACCTGCTCGCCGTGGTCGTCGGTGACGGAAAGCACGTCAAGCTCCTGCTCCTCGACCCCTCGGCCGAGAACCTTCCCCGCGAACGGGTCTGCCGCCGCTGGGACTGGGAGTTCACCGACTGGGCGCGGTTCGCGCAGGTCGTCGACTAGGCCGTCCCACGCGGTCCGTGGGCGGCGGTGGGTCGACCACCGCCGCCCACGGAGTCACCGCGTGGAAGTACCGGGGCCCCGACCGCCCGTCCTCGACACCGACTCTTCAGGCCGGCCAGCCGACCTGCCCGCTCTCGACCCGAAGTACATCCGGGACCTCGGCTTCGTGGCACCTGAGGAATCCGATCCTCACCGCACCGTCCCCGAGCAGGTGCATTTCGTGAGCCCTCTCGGCCAGCCAGCGGAGCAGCTCGCCGACCCGGTCGGACTCGTCCGGGTGGAGCTCCTGTCGGGCCATCGGCGACCAGCCCTTTCGCGGCGGGGGCCGGCCGTGGTCAGCAGTGCGGGACCCAGGCGTGGGAGCGGGGGCGGGTCGGGGTGGTGAGGTTGGTGCTGGTGCCCACCTTGACGCAGCCCAGCAGGTCCTGGCGGGCGGGCTGCGCGTAGTAGAGGACGTCGACCTGGCTCGCGCCCTCGTGGAGGTCGAACCCGTTGTTGAAGACCGAGCGGGGTGCCTGGCGGGCCGTCCAGGGGCAGGGGGTCGGGCCGTCGATCCAGTCGGCGCCGCCGTCGACCCAGGAGCACATCTCGCCGCGGCCGTCCTCCTCCGCGAAGAAGCAGACGGCCCCGCGCCGGCACCGGTCGTACCCCGCCGCCTCGTCGGACTCCTCGACGTGGATCAGCCCCGAGCCCCATGCGGCGCCCAGGCCCGCGAGCGCCGCCGCCGCGCCGGCCGCAATCAGGGCGCGGCGCCGGCGACCGGGCCTACGGAGCGTCCGCGGGGAAGGGACTATCGTGCCGGCGGCCGCGGCCTCCACCCGGGGCAGCAGCGACGCCGCCGTGTGCGCGACCCGGTCCTCGTGCCTTCGGGCCAGGCAGTCGCGGACGATGTCGCGCCACGGCTCCGGCAGTTCCGGCGACAGCCGCAGCTCCTCCTCGCCCCTGGCGTAGCGCAGCGCCGCGTCGCGGCGGGCGGCGGGAGTGCCGCCGGGCAGCGGCAGCAGGCCGGTCAGGACGACGTGGGCCAGGACGCCGAAGGCCCAGATGTCGGCCGTCGGGCGGATCTTCGTACCGCGTTCGCCGACCTCCGCCCAGAGCAGGTCGGGCGGGGTGTAGTCGGGTGTGGCGAAGGCCGGTGAGTAGGCGTGGGTGCCCTCCAGTTCCGCCGCCATGTTGAAGTCGCCCAGGCGCGCCGTGCCGTCGGCCATCAGCAGGACGTTCCCCGGCTTGAGGTCCCCGTGCACCCAGCCCGCGCGGTGGAGTTGACCGAGCCCCTCGCAGACCTGGGCGAGGAGGGCGGGACCGGCCTCGGGCACCCCGTCGGCCAGGAGGGCGTCCAGGGAGCCCGCCGCCTCCTCCAGTACGAGCACGGTTGCGCCGTCGAGTTCGGGGCGGCCGGGGTCGTCGACCGTGAGCACCTCGTACAGCCGGATCAGCCGGGGTGAGCACACCCGGCGCAGCACCTCGGTCTCGCGCTCGGCGAGCTCGCGCAGGTGCCGAAGCTGGCGCGGCGTGCGGGTGCCGGTCGGCAGGACCTTGAGCGCGGCCCGGCCCGGCAGCCCCGGCTCGGGTACGGCGCGCCGGGCCGCGTACACGCTGCCGAAGGCGCCGGCCCCCAGCAGCGGCCCGACGGTCCAGGGGCCGACCCGGTAGCCGGTCGGGACCGTGAGGGCGCCGGGGTGCCCGGCCGTCCCGGTCAGCGGACGGTACCGGTCGGGGCGGCCGGCAGGGCCGCCAGGTCGGTCTCACGGACGAGGTCGAAGCGCAGCGCCAGCGAGACCAGGGTCTCCTTCTTGCCGACCAGCCGTGGACCCGGATCCGCCGTGTCGGGGCCGGGCTTGAGTCGGAGCTTGACCGCGAGGTAGTCGATGTTCCACTGCACGGCGGCGCGGTTGGCCGCGAGCCACGACGGCTTCAGCCGTTCGACCACCTGCTCGACGGTGGGCAGGGGCGCGTGCGGTTCGCCCCGCAGGCGCGGTTCGCAGAGCGCGGTCAGGACCAGGAAGTACCGGCTGGAGCGGTCGAGCGGGAAGGGGAGTACGGTCGGCTCGCCGTCGTGCTCGCCCGGTTCGTCCCGGTCGGCGTAGTCGTGGCGCGGCGCCCAGACGTCCAGGGTGAGCAGTTCGGAGCCGGCGGGCAGGACGATCCGGGCGAACTCGAACGGGACCGGAGCGTCCAGCCGCCCGGGCGCGATCTTGATGTGCTCGCCGGCGCCCTCGGGGTTCTCGACCACGTAGGTCGCCGCGCGGGAGAAGTTGCTCAGCGACCAGTACGTGCCGGTGGCGGTGATCTCCCCCGCCGAGCGCGAGACCCCGGCGTGCGGGACGTGCAGGGTGTGCGGGACGTGCAGGGTGTGCGGGGCGTTCATGGCGCGCGGGGCGTTCATGGCGTGCGCGTGCGGGCCGCCGCCGCCCGAGCTGCGGGCGTCGGGTGGGCCGGGTAAGTCGTCACGGCCGAACCGGAGGGTCTGCCCCGGTGCCAGCCGGATCTGTGCGGCCGGGGACATGGTGGGTCCCGGAACCACGATGATGCTGTCCACACTGCTTCCTTCCCCCGAGATGCAGGGGAAGGTTAGCCAGCGGAATCAATCGTTCCTGCAACGATGACCCGGACTCAGCACTCGCCGCGCCACTGGAACCGGTCGATGGTCCGGCCGCCCGCGGGAAGGTTCCCGCGCCCCTCGTCCCAGCCCCGGTGCAGGCAGGCGCTGCCGCCCTCCTTGAAGTACACCTGTACGTGGTCATAACCCGGCTGCGTCGTGCCGTTGTTGAAGAAGGACTTGCGCAGCCCGCACGTGCTCCGGGGCTCGTCGCCGGCGGACCGGCACACGGTTCCGGTTCCGTCGGCTCCCGAGTAGAAGCAGACGTTGCCGGGCGGGCAGTCCTGCCAGGCGGGGGCGGGCGTACCGGCGCAGTTGCGGCTGGTGACGCCCCGCCACTCCTTCGCCTGGCCCGAGTACTCGACCCCGTCGAAGTGGACCGGTACGCGGTGGCTCTCGTCCGTGAAGTCACCGGAGGCGAGGTAGCGCTGCTCGTAGTGCAGGTGGGACCAGGTGGAGGCGCCCGTGGTGCCGATGCGGCCGATCCGGGTGGACGGCTGGACGGGGTCGCCCTTCCTGACGTACGCCGCCGGGTCGTCCTTCAGGTGGTAGTACGCCGTGAACCAGCCGTTGCCGTGGTTGATCTGGATGGTGTTGCCCGAGCCGTTGTTCCAGTACGTGGCGGACACGGTGCCGGCGGCGGACGCCAGGACGGGCAGTACGTCGGAGCCGGTGTTGTCCTCCACCACGAGGTCCAGCGCGGGGTTGTGGCCCCAGGTGTTCAGGTCCCACTTCGTTCCGCACTGGAAGGGCAGCTGGAACGCCGGCTTCGCCGCGGCCGCGGCCGCATTTCCCTGCTCTGCGGCGGACGCGGGCGCAGCACCCGCCAGCACCAGTCCCGCCACGCACATCAGCACCACCGCCCGCAGCCTGCTCGGATACCGCAGCACGTCTTCCCCTCCCGGCCCCTGTGGACGGCGCCCGGACGGGCGGTCCCGGCGTCATGCTCGGGGGCGGGGGCCGGGCGCACCACCTCGCACCTACGAGGGTGGACCCGCGGACCTGCCGGCTACGGCTCGATCAGGCCGACCCGGATCGCGTACCGGGTCAGCTCGAGCCTGTCGCGCATGCCCAGCTTCTGCAGCAGGTTGGCCCGGTGGCGCTCCACCGTCTTGGCACTGATGACGAGGAGGTCGCCGATCTCCTTCGAGGAGTGGCCCTCCGCGACGAGCTTGAGGATCTCCTCCTCGCGCTCGGTGATCGCCCGGGCGGGCAGCGGATCGCCCTGGCGGGCCCGGTCGAGGTAGTTGCGGATGAGGGTCGTCTCGGCGCCGGGATAGATGAACGGCTCGTCCCGGATCGCCGCCCGGCACGCCTCGACGAGGTCGCGGTCGGCCACCGACTTGGGGACGTAGCCGGCCGCGCCCGCCTTGAGCGCCTCGAAGAAGTACTGCTCGTTGTCGTACATGGTGAGGATGAGGATGCGCAGTTCGGGCCGCAGCCGGGAGAGTTCCCGTGCGGCCTGCAGCCCGGTCATCCGGGGCATCGCCACGTCGAGGACGGCCAGGTCCACCTCGCCGGTACGGGCCAGGGCGACCGCCTCCGCGCCGTCGCCGGCCTCGGCGACCACCGTGAGGTCCGGCTCGGCGTCGAGGATGAGCCTGACCCCGCGCCGTACGAGGGCGTGGTCATCAGCGAGCAGGACGCGGGTCGGCGCCCGTTCCGGGGTGGTCAACGCTTCCCCTCCCCGAGCCCTCGGCCGGTTGTGGTCGTGGTTGTGGTTGTGGTTTCTGGCGCGGCCGCGGTTTCGGTCGCGGTGGCGGCGGCGTGAGCAGAGGCGGCGGCCGTGGCGACGGCGGGCACGTCCAGCCGTACGTCGGTGCCGCCCTGCGGGCCGCCCCCGATGGCGAGGTCCGCGCCGATCAGCAGGGCCCGTTCGCGCATGCCCTGGATCCCCGCGCCCTCACCGGCCGCGCCGATCCCCCTGCCGTCGTCCCGTACGAGCAGCCGGACCGCCCCGTCGGGACGGACCGCCAGGTGCACCTCGACGGCGGTCGCCCGCGCGTGCCGGGCGGCGTTGGTCAGGGCCTCCTGGGCGACCCGGTAGACGACGAGTTCGGCCGCATCGTCCAGCCGGGGGACGCCCGGGCCGATGACGTGCCGCACGGTCAGCGACCCGCTCCTGAACTCGGCCGTCAGGGCGCGCAGGGCGCTGTGCAGCCCGAGCTCCTCGAGGATTCCCGGGCGCAGCCTGCGGGCGATGCGCCGGATCTCGTCCAGGCTGGTCCGGGTCGTCTCCTGCACCTGGTGGAGCTCCTCCCGCAAGGGGTCCGGGGCCCGGTCGGCGGCGTGCTTGAGCTGGAGCAGGACGGCGGTGAGGGTCTGGCCCACCTCGTCGTGGAGCTCCTGCGCGATGCGCCGGCGTTCGGCCTCCTGCGCGGAGAGGGCGCGGGCGCTGCTCCCTGCCCGCTCCGCCTCCAGCCGGCCCAGCATGGCGTTGTAGGACATGGTCAGATCGGCCACTTCGCCGGGGCCCTCCACCCGGGCCCGGCTGCCGGGGCGCAGCAGGTCGACGGCGCTCATCGCCCGGGTCAGCCGGCCGAGCGGTGCCAGTCCGATGCGGAGCAGGACGGCGTTGGCGATCAGCATGGCCGCAAGGCCCGCGAGGAGCACCACGGCCTCCCCGAAGAGGATGGGGGTGGAGACGGTGACCGGTCCGAGCAGCAGCAGGACGGCCGTGACGAGGACGGCCGCGTTGAGCAGGAAGATCCGCCAGTACAGCGACACGGTCGTCTCTCCCCTCGTCCGACGGTCCGCCGCCCGGGCGGACCACTCACTTCCACTATCCCCGCCGACGCCGCCCCGCACCTGCGGTGACCTGCATTGACCTGCGGTGGGATCCGTGTCCCCGCTTCAGCCTGTCGTCCGCCGGGGGCCTTGTCCATCCGTGCCGACACCCATATCCCGGCCCACGCGGAAAGTGGCACGATGAGCGCGCGCAGTATCCGGAACCTGCCTTCCGCCGGGCTGCGCCGCACCACGGCCGAACACGAAGCAAGGGGGGACAGAGCTGTGCCTGCTCCACGGATGAGCACCACGCCACTGCCCGGCATCGGGGTCCAGTACGACCTCACCACCCGCGAGCACCGCCACCTGTCGGTGATCGCCCACCGCGACGGGACCCGTACGGTGAACGTCTACCGCGCGGACGATCCCGACGCGTGCGCGCAGTCCCTGCACCTGACGGGGGCGGAGACCACCTCGCTGATCGACGCGCTGATGCCCGCGCACCACAGCCCCAACCTGCTGCACACCACCGACCTCGGACTGGTGGCCGAGCGCATCGAGCTGTCCACGCACTCGCACTGGAACGGCCGGCTGCTGGGCGAGACCCGGATGCGGACGGAGACCGGCGTCTCGATCGTCGCGGTCCTGCGCCGGGCCGAGGCCCGCCCCTCCCCCGCCCCCGACTTCCGCCTCGCCGGCGGGGACACGCTCATCGTGATCGGCACCCGCGAGGGCGTCGACGCGGCCGCCTCCATACTCGGACGGGAGTGATCGCCTGTGCACTCCGCTGTCTTCCTGATCGAGTTCGGTGCGATCATCCTGGGCCTGGGACTGCTGGGCCGGCTCGCCGGCCGCTTCCGCTTCTCCCCGATCCCCCTGTACCTGCTGGCCGGCCTCGCCTTCGGTACGGGCGGACTGCTGCCCATGGGCGCCAGCGAGGAGTTCGTGGCGATCGGCGCCGAGATCGGCGTCATCCTGCTCCTGCTGATGCTGGGGCTGGAGTACACGGCCACCGATCTGGTCTCCAACCTCAAGACCCAGTACCCGGCCGGGCTGGTGGACTTCACCCTCAACGCCGTGCCGGGTGCGCTCGCCGCGCTGCTGATGGGCTGGGGGCCGGTGGCCGCCGTGGTGCTGGCGGGGGTCACCTGGATCTCCTCGTCCGGCGTCATCGCCAAGGTGATGGGGGATCTCGGGCGGCTCGGCAACCGCGAGACCCCGGTCATCCTCAGCGTCCTGGTCCTCGAGGACCTGGCCATGGCCGTCTATCTGCCCATCATCACCGCGCTGCTGGCCGGTGTCGGTCTCGCGGCGGGCAGCCTGACCCTCGCGATCGCCCTCGGGGTGGCCGGCGCGGTCCTGTTCGTCGCCGTCCGCTACGGCCGCGTCATCTCCCGGTTCGTCTCCAGCGACGACCCGGAGAAGCTGCTCCTCGTCGTCCTCGGCCTGACCCTGCTCGTCGCGGGCATCGCCCAGCAGCTGCAGGTCTCCGCCGCGGTCGGCGCGTTCCTGGTCGGCATCGCCCTGTCCGGTGAGGTGGCCGAGGGTACGCACACCCTGCTCAGCCCGCTGCGGGACCTGTTCGCCGCGGTGTTCTTCGTCTTCTTCGGCCTGCACACCGACCCGGCGAGCATTCCGCCCGTCCTGCTGCCCGCGCTCGCGCTCGCGCTGGTCACCACGGTCACGAAGATCGCCACCGGTTACTGGGCCGCGCGGCGCGCCGGGATCGGGGTCAAGGGCCGCTGGCGGGCCGGCGGCACGCTCGTCGCCCGCGGCGAGTTCTCGATCGTCATCGCCGGGCTCGCCGTCTCCGCGGGCATCGAACCGGCCCTCGGGCCGCTGGCCACCGCCTACGTGCTCATCCTCGTGGTGATCGGGCCGCTCACCGCCCGGTACACCGAGCCGCTGGCCGCGTGGTTCATCGGGCGCCGCGCCGGGAGCACCCCGCTGCTCGCCGCCGTGCCCTCCCCCGCGAAGTCCCGGGAGAGCGTCCCGGAGACGGCCCCCGACCAGGACCCGGCCGGGCGTCCGTAACCGGGAGCGTCCGCGAACGGGGGACGTCCGTAGGTGAGAGCTGCCCGGGCCGGGCCGACGGCACCCGCCGGGTCCTGTCGTCGAAATCCCGCCTGGCCCGCGCTGCTTTGACGACGGGACCTAGAACGGGGGTGTCATCGGCTTCGCCCGGCGGGTGGCCCGCGGATCGGCCGCGCACAGGCGGTTCACCGCCAGTGCGGCCACGACCAGTCCGGCCGCCAGCACGAGCCCGTTGGGCAGGGCGGCCCCGGCCACCACGGCCCAGACCCCGAGGGCCACGGCCAGCCAGGCGCCGGACCGGCGCCGGCCCCGACCGCGTACCGGACGGTCTTCGGGGCCGGTGCGCCCCGTGTCGTCGGATCGAGGCATGTCTCCGCTCCTTTCCGTCGGTCGGGCGGAGGCGAAGGGACCCGGGGGTGTTCCCTCTTCGAGAGTCACCCGGGCCGCCGGCCCCACGCATCGGGGCCGGCACCCATCTTGCGCACCGTTCAGCAGATGCGCGGGAGCTGCTCCCCGATCGGCAGGTCGACCACGCGGGTGCCGCCGAGGGCGGTACGGGCCACGACCAGGCCCGGGTGGGCGTCGACGGCCTCGCCGATCACCGCCGCGTCGCGGCCCAGGGGATGGGCGCGCATGGTGTCGAGGACGGCGTCGGCGTGCTCGCGCGGTACGAAGGCGACCAGCTTGCCCTCGTTGGCCACGTAGAGCGGGTCGAGCCCGAGGATCGCGCAGGCGTTCGCGACGGCCGCGGGGACCGGGACGCGGCCCTCGTGGATCACGACACCGGTGCCCGAAGCGGCCGCGATCTCGTTCAGGGAGGCAGCCAGGCCGCCCCGGGTGGGGTCGCGCAGCACGTGCAGGTCCGGGGTGACGGCGAGCATGCTCCGTACGAGGCCGCCGAGGGCCGCGCAGTCGCTCTGGACGTCCACGCCGAATTCGAGTCCCTCGCGGACACTCATGATCGCGACTCCGTGGAGTCCGATCTCACCGCTGACGATGACGACGTCACCCGGTACGACGCGCTGCGGTCGCAGGTCCACCCCCTCGGGGATGATCCCGATGCCCGCGGTGTTGATGTAGATGCCGTCGCCGTGGCCCGACTCCACCACCTTGGTGTCGCCGGTCGCCACCTCCACGCCCGCGGCCCGCGCGGCAGCGCCCATGGACTCGGCGACGCGCGCCACGACCGACATCTCGACGCCCTCCTCCAGGATGAACCCGCAGGACAGGTAAGCCGCTTCCGCGCCGCTCATGGCCAGGTCGTTGACCGTGCCGTTGACGGCGAGCTCGCCGATGGAGCCGCCCGGGAAGAAGAGCGGCCGCACCACGTACGAGTCGGTGGAGAACGCCAGCCGGACCCCGCCCAGCGAGACGGCCGCGGAGTCCCCGAGCTGGGCGAGCACTTCACCGCCGAAGGCGGGGGCGAAGAGGTGCTGGACCAGTTCGGCGGAGAGTGCGCCTCCGCCGCCGTGGCCCATCACCACGCGGGGGCGGTCGCGCAGCGGGGCGGGGCACGTCCAGCCCGTGATGTCGAGTGCGGTGTCAGACAACGGGGCTCGCCTCCAGCGGGGCGTTCACAGGGGTGGTGGCGGTCGCGGCAGTCGCGACCGCGGGCACGGTACCCAGCTCGAGGCGCCGGTAGAGGTAGTACGCGGCGCAGGCCCCCTCGCTGGAGACCATGGTGGCGCCGAGCGGGCTGCGCGGGGTGCAGAGCGTGCCGAAGGCCTCGCACTCGTGCGGTTTCAGCAACCCCTGGAGCACCTCGCCGCTGCGGCACTCGGCCGGCTCCAGGGTCTTGATGCCGGTGACCGAGAAGCGGTGTTCGGCGTCGAACTCCCGGTAGCGGGGCGACAGCCGCCAGCCGCTGTCGGGGATGACGCCGATGCCCCGCCAGGCCCGGTCGGTTACCTCGAAGACGTCCTCCAGCATGGCGAGGGCGGCCGGGTTGCCCTCGGGGCGGACGGCGCGCGCGTAGGCGTTGTCGACGGTGTGCTCACCTCGCTCCAGCTGCCGCACGGCCCGGCGCACGCCCTCCAGGATGTCCAGCGGCTCGAATCCCGTCACCACGATCGGCACCCGGTGGCGCGCGGCCAGTTCGGGGTACTCGCGCACGCCCATCACGCTGCAGACGTGCCCGGCGGCGAGGAAGCCCTGGACCCGGCAGCTCGGCGACTGCATGATCGCCTCGATCGCCGGGGGAACCCGGACGTGGGAGACCAGCAGGCTGAAGTTGGCAATGCCCAGCTTCTTCGCCTGGTGGACGGTCATCGCGTTGGGCGGCGCCGTGGTCTCGAAGCCGATGCCGAAGAAGACCACCTGGCGCTTCGGGTTCTCCTGGGCGATCCGCAGGGCGTCGAGCGGAGAGTACACGACGCGTACGTCGCCGCCCTCGCTCCTTACCTGGAAGAGGTCGCGGCCGGTCCCGGGCACCCGCAGCATGTCCCCGAAGGAGCAGAAGATCACATCGGGGCGGGAGGCGATCTCCAGCGCCTTGTCGATGACCTCCAGCGGGGTGACGCACACCGGACATCCCGGTCCGTGGATCAACTCCACCTGATCCGGCAGCAGTTGATCGATCCCGTGCCGGATGATGGTGTGGGTCTGACCGCCGCAGACCTCCATCAGGGCCCAGGGGCGGGTCACCGTGGCGTGGATGTCGTCGAGCAGCCGACGGGCGAGGTCGGGGTCCTGGAACTCCTCGATGTACTTCACGGCTGGACTTCCTCCTGCGGTACGGCGAGGACGCGTTCGGGTGCGGGTACGGTCCCGGGTTCGAGCTCGGGCTCCGATCCGGACGGGGATCCGGATCCGGGATCGTCGGCGAAGGGCCAGGGGTCGCCGCCGGCCGCAGCCGCCTGCTCCCATGGATCGCCGAACTCTTCCTGCAGCATGCCGAGTTGGGCGAAGAGTTCGAGAGTCTGCTTGGCCGACTCCTCGTCGAGACGCTGGAGGGCGAACCCCACGTGGACAATCGCGTACTCGCCCACCTGCAGGTCCGGGAGGTACTCCAGGCACACTTCCTTCTGCACACCGCCGAAGTCGACGGTGGCCATGCGGGTGCCGTCCTTCTCCCCGATGTCGAGCACTCTGCCGGGCACCGCCAGGCACATGGGCTTCTCCTTGCTGTGGGTGGCGTCAGGGGGGTCAGTGGTGTCAGGGGGCGTCGCCGTGCGCGGCGGCCACCATCAGCTGGCCGAGGGACAGCCCGCCGTCGTTCGGGGGGATCCGGCCGTGCCGCAGCACGGTGAAGCCGGACGCGCGCAGCATCCGGGCGGACGCCGAGGAGAGCAGGGTGTTGGCGAAGACCCCGCCGGTCAGGGCGACGGTGTCCAGGCCGTGCCGCTCGCGCGCGAGGTCGCAGAGCGCGACGACGAGGGCGGCCACGGAGGCGTGGAAACGGGCGGCGATCAGCGCCGGACGGGTCCCGGCGCGCAGGTCGGCCACGACGGCGGCCAGTACGGGAGCGGGATCGGCCGTGACCGGCCCGTCGGCCGGCTCCGGTGGCACGCGCAGACCGAAGGCGTAGCCGGAACCGAGGTCGGGGCCGAGGTCGGGGCCGAGGTCGGGGCCGAGGTCGGACCCGAAGCCGGAACCGAGGTCGGACCCGAAGCCGGTACCGAGGTCGGGGCCGGGGCCGTCTTCGGTCCCGGCCACGTGCACCCCGTACGCCGCCCCCTCCAGCTCGATCGCGGCCTGCGCCTCATAACCGGCCCGATGGCAGATCCCGGCCAGGGACGAGACCGCGTCGAAGAGGCGGCCCATGCTGGAGGTGGGGACGCAGTTCAGCCCGCGTTCCAGCTGACGCTCCAGCAGCTGGAGTTCGTCCGGCGGACAGACAGCGGCGCAGGGCAGGTCCGGTGTCCACGCGATGCCGGCGGCCCGCAGATGGGAGAGCGCCATGCGGTACGGGCGGTGCACGGCCGCGTCGCCGCCCGGCAGCGGGACGTACGCGAGGTGGGCGAAGCGGGTGTACCCCGCGTAGTCGGCGAGGAGGACCTCGCCGCCCCACACGGCGCCGTCGTCGCCGTATCCGGTGCCGTCGAAGGCGACGCCGATCACCGGGCGGCCGCCGTCCAGGCCGTGCTCCGCCAGCGCGGAGGCGATGTGCGCGTGGTGGTGCTGGACGCGGACGAGGGGCCGGGCGCCGGCGGCGCGCCGCGCCCACTGGGCGGAGCGGTAGCCCGGGTGCCGGTCGGCGGCGACGAGCCCGGGGACGACGCCGGTGATGGACTCCAGCTGCCGCTCGGCGCCTTCGAGGGCGTACTGGGTGGCCAGGTCGTCCATGTCGCCGATGTGGGCGGACAGCCAGGCCCGGCGCCCCTCGCCGAGGCAGAAGGCGTTCTTGAGGTCCCCGCCCGCGGCGAGGGTGGCGGGGACCGGCAAGGGCAGGGTCAGCGGCAGCGGGGCGTACCCGCGCGAGCGCCTCAGCGTCAGCGTCTCGCCGTCGCACACCCGCACCACGGAGTCGTCGCACGGCACGTGGATCGGGCGGTCGTGGGTCAGCCATCCGTCGGCGAGGGCGGCCAGCCGGTCCAGCGCCTCGTCGTCGTCGGTGACGATGGGCTCCCCCGCGAGGTTCCCGCTGGTCATGACGAGCAGCCGGGGGCCCGGCGGATCCCCGGGCAGCCCGAGCAGCAGGTGGTGGACGGGGGTGTACGGGAGCATCACGCCGAGGTCGGGACAGCGCGGGGCGACCCCGTCCGGGCCGTCCCCGCCCGCGCGGCGGCGGAGCAGCACGATGGGCCGGGCGCCCCCCGTGAGCAGTTCGCGTTCAGCGGGGCCGATGTGCGCGAACCGCTCGACGTCGGCAAGGTTGCGGGCCATCAGGGCGAAGGGCTTGTCCCCGCGCGCCTTGCGCCTGCGCAGCTCGGCCACGGCGCCGGCGTCGGTCGCGTCGCAGGCCAGGTGGTAGCCGCCCAGGCCCTTGACGGCGAGGATCGCCCCGGCGGCCAGGAGCCTGCGGGCTCCGGCGACCGGGTCGGCCGCGGCGCGCTCGCGGGGCGGGTGGCCGGTCAGCAGCCTGAGCCGGGGACCGCAGGCCGGGCAGGCGACGGGCTGGGCGTGGAAGCGGCGGTCGGCCGGGTCCTCGTACTCCCGGGCGCAGTCGGGGCACATGGGGAAGCCGGCCATGGTGGTGTGGGCGCGGTCGTACGGCAGCCCGGTGACGATGGTGAAGCGCGGCCCGCAATGGGTGCAGGTGATGAAGGGGTGCCGGTGGCGCCGGTCGGCGGGATCGGCGAGTTCGGCGAGGCAGTCGGCGCAGGTGGCCACGTCCGGGGAGACCAGCGTCCGGGCGGGGCCGCCGGTCAGGGAGGCGATGATGGTGAATCCGGCGCCGCCCGCCACGGGGACCTCCCAGTGGTCGACGGCGTCGACCACGGCCAGCGGGGGCGCGTCCGCCGCGAGCCGTTCGCAGAACCGCGACACCGCAGCCGGGGCGCCCTCGACCTCCGCGACAACGCCCTCGGGGGTGTTGGTGACGTGCCCGGCCAGACCCAGCCCGGTGGCGCGTGTGTAGACATAGGGCCGGAAGCCGACGCCCTGGACCACGCCCCGGACGGTGACCCGGCGGCGCTGCACCGCCTCCATCAGCGCGTCTGCGCGACGGGGTGGACGTGGGGGTGATCGCGGTCCTCGTCGTGGACGTGGTCCTCGCCGTGCTCGTGCTCGTGCTCGTGCTCGTGGTCGTGGTCGTGGTCGTGGGTGTCGCCGTGCCCGTGGGTGTGACCGTGCCCGTGGGTGTGCCGGCGGGCCATCACCGGCGTGTGCGTGCCGGTGCCCTCCCCCGCCGCCAGCGCCCGGTCGAGCAGGACGCCCAGGCCCTCACCCGCCCGCGCCGAGGTGAGCACCACCTCCACGCCCGGATTGACCTGCTCGACGTTGGCGCGGAAGGCGGCCTCGTCGAACTCGACGGCTCGCGCGATGTCGGTCTTGGTGACCACCACCAGCTGGGCCAGTCCGAAGGCGGTCGGATACTTCAGCGGCTTGTCCTCGCCCTCGGTCACCGAGGCGAGCACCACCCGCAGCGACTCCCCGAGGTCGTAGCCGGCCGGGCAGACCAGATTGCCCACGTTCTCCACGAAGAGCAGCCGGGTGTCCGCCGGCAGCCAGCCGTCCAGGTGCCGGCCGAGCATCGCGGCCTCCAGATGGCACAGCCCGTCGGTGAGCACCTGCTTGACCGGTACGCCCGAACGGGCCAGCCGCACGGCGTCGTTCTCGGTGGCCAGGTCGGCCGTCAGCGCGGCCACGGCCACGCCCCGCTCCCGGCCGAGGAGCAGTTCGCGCTCCAGCAGCGCCGTCTTCCCGCTGCCGGGGCTGGAGAGCAGGTTGACCACCGTCGTACCGCGCGCGGTGAGTTCGGTGCGCAGGACCTGGGCGGCGACATCGTTC
The DNA here is from genome assembly GCF_035989885.1 of Streptomyces sp. NBC_01232. Classification (GTDB taxonomy): domain Bacteria; phylum Actinomycetota; class Actinomycetes; order Streptomycetales; family Streptomycetaceae; genus Streptomyces. The sequence continues at coordinate 6,511,539 of NZ_CP108518.1, read as the reverse complement.
TTGGCGAGCACCGCCTGCCGCAGATCGACCACTCGGCACATGGTTCAGGCCTCCTCGGGAATCGGTTCGCGGGTACGGGCACCGGCGGGGCCGTCTTCCCAGCACACGCTGAGGATCTCCAGCTCACGGCCCGACAGCAGTTCCACCCCGGTGGCCCTGCCGCATCCGGGGCAGCACAGTTCGGGGGGCATCCCCACGGCCCAGGTGCCGGGGCAGGCCCCGCAGCGGGCGCGGGCCGTCACGGACTCCGTGACGAGTTCGGCGCCTTCGAGGACCGTTCCGGCGCAGGCCAGTTCGAAGCAGAAGGCCAGCGCGTCGGGCACCACCCCCGCCAGCTCGCCGACCTGCAGCCGTACCGAGGTGACGGCCTGTGCGCCGCCCGACCGGGCGGCCTCTTCCACCTGGCCCACGACGGCCATGGCGATCGACATCTCGTGCATCGGACTCCGTCCTGCCGGGGCTCATTGAACCGGCGGGACGGGGTCCGGGCGGTCGGGCACGCCGGTGCGCGTCACGCCCCGTACGCCATTCGGGCGCCCGTGTCCGCCGATGCGTCCGCACCCGCGTCCACGGCCGTGCCCCGCGGCGGTGTCACATCCGGCGCATGCGCAGGTACCGCCGGAGGTCGGGGAGGATCTGCAGCACGGCAGCGGCGAGGGCGGCGGCCGCGGCCGCTCCGAAGACGGCCTTCTTCATGGGGTTCTCCTCAGTTCGCGGCGGGTCCGTTCGGTTTCGTCGTCGGCCCGGCCGTGGATCAGGTCCAGGGCCATGCGTACGGCCTCCGGCACGGCGGCGGCCACCGGTGCGCTCAGTCCGATGCCCTCCTCGACACCGGCCGGTTCGCAGCCGAGGACGAGCGTGCGCCGCGGAGGGGTGGCACCGGTCCCGGCGCACAGGGTGTCCAGCAGGGCGAGGACGGTGTCGGGGGACATCTGGTGGCCGTCCAGGACGGGCGCCTCCGGTGCCCCGGCGGCGGCCCCGCCCTGCCCCGTGCTCGTGCTCGTACTCGTACTCGTGCTCGTGCTCGTGCTCCCGTCGGCCTCGATGAGGTAGAGGGTGCCGGGTTCGCCGCCGCGTGCGGTGGCGTCGACCAGCACGAGCGTGTCGTAGCCGTCGAGGATCTGGTAGGCGAGGTGGACTCCGCGGACGCCGAAGTCCACCGCCTCGACGCCGTCGGGCAGGGGGTGCGCGGCCAGGGCCCGCACGGTCTCGACGCCGAAGCCGTCGTCCCCGAGGAAGACGTTGCCGATGCCGGCGATCAGGACCCGGTCGTTCACGCGTCCTCCAGGGGGGTGACCTCGTCGGGCTGGAAGTAGAGGAACCGGCCCTGCTCGCGGCGGATGTCCGCGCCCGGGTCGTCCTCCACGGTGACGGCGAGGTGCACTCCCCCGTCGACGTCGTGCAGAACGGCCTCGACCTGCGCGGTGCGGCCCTGGAGGAACAGGTCCTGGGCGTCGGTGCGCCGGAGTCCGGGGCGGAGCAGGACCCGGCTGCCGGGGCCCACCGAGGCGCCGTCGATGGTGATCCGGTCGCGGGAGGGGTCGGCGGTGTCCGCGCGGGCCGGGTCCCACCAGGGCGTGTCGGGTCTGAACACCACGTCCTCGGAGGGGAGTTCCGTGAGCAGCGGGGGCTGTTCCGGGCCGGTGACCTCCCGCAGGGCGCGGACGGCGCCGTGCAGTCGTTCCAGTACCTCGGGCGGCATGGAGTCGGCGAGGTCGATCACGGCAGCCGCCCGGGGGTCGGTACCGCGGGCCTCGCGCTTCTCCTGCTCGGTCAGGGCGGCCGTGCGCAGGGCGAGGATCTCGTCGATCTCGGTGGCGTCGTACATGGCGCCCACGCTCTCGGGGGCGATGGCCGGGTGGTCCTCCAGGATGATCGGGGAGGACAGGACCACGTCGGCGCGGCCGGGTTCGCCGGCGAGCACCGGCCAGGTGTGGCGGTTGGCGCAGGCAGCCACCGCCTCCCTGGCCCACTCGGGCGGGTCGGTCATGGACAGGAAGGATCCGGAGTCCAGGCCCAGCAGCAGGTGTGCGGCGACCAGCGAGTGGGGCAGGGCGGCCTCGCGGTCGACGGGGCCGGAGCCGGGAGGCGGCGTCCAGGGGCTGGTGTTCTCCACCACCGCCCGGAGCCGGAACACACGGTACGCGCCGGGCAGTTCGGTGGCGTGCAGCCGTAGCCTGCCCTCGATCTCCTCGGTACGCCGCACCAGCCGGCCGACCGTGCGCCCGTCGGCGTCGAGGACGGGCTCGGTGTCGACGCGGGCGGGGCGGCTGAAGGGGAAGGTGACGCCGTCCTCACCCAGCAGCTCGGCGACGGGCACGGTCGCCTCGACCCGTTCCTCGGTACCCTCGTCCCAGGGCACCAGGACCCGGTCGGCCAGGTGCAGCTCGGCGACCTCGGTGAAGCCGCCGCCGTCCGAGGCCTGTTCGACCGTACGCCGCTGCGCGTGCAGGAAACGCAGTTCCAGGGCGAGGGTCGCCGCGCCCCGCGGTTCCATCAGGATCTCGGTCTGCTGGAAGACGTGCTCGTCGTGCGCGCGGCCCCAGGCCGGGGGCACGAGGACGCCGAACTGCCAGCGCAGCCGGTTCTTGGCGGCCGAGGCGCGGTAGGGGTAGAGCACGTACCCCTCCAGCAGGACCGCGTCGGCCACCTGCCGGGCGACCGCGAAGCGGGAGGAGGACTTGGGGGTGGTCGTCGTGGTCACGGAGCCGCCCTCTCGGTGAGGCGCGGCAGGATCGCGCCCAGCCGGACGGGACCCGGAGGGTCCTGCGGCTGCGGCGGGGCGGCCGCGTCCAGCAGGGCCCGTACGGTCGCCTCCCACGAGGCGAGCGCGTGGCGGGAGCGGTAGGCGAGCAGCTCGTCCATGGTGTCGCGGGGCAGCCGGAGCCAGCCGCAGCCGGGGAAGTGCTGCTCGACCATCTCGCGCCACACGGGCACGGGCATCCGGTACGCGGCTTCGCGGTCCCAGGGCACCGGTTCGACGCGGAAGCCGGCGTCACCGGTGAAGGCGGTGCCGGAGAACAGCATCAGCAGGGGTACCTCGCCCTCCTCCAGGGCTTCGAAGTACCGGGTCGCGGCGATGTCCATGTCGTAGGTGCAGGGCACGACGAGGTCGGTCTCCGTCTCCCCGGTGAAGCTCGGGACCATCACGGAGACCTGGGCGAACTGCACGGGCTGGAGGGTGTGGCCCCAGCGCGAGCGCTCGCCGAACAGGTCCGCCAGCCCTTCCGCCTCGGCGGGGCCGTAGCCACGCCGGGCCGGTTCGATGCGGATCTGGCAGCGCAGGGCGATGGCGTGCACGCGGGCGCCTCCGGCGGCGGTGATCCGCAGCCGGAAGACGAGGGTGGGACCGGCGGCGTACGGGTCGGCGCGCACTCCGGTGCAGGTGAAGGCGAATTCCGTCATCGGGTCCCGCCCTCCGCCGTCGCCGCCGTGTCCGCCGTCTCCGGCAGGGCCCTGGAGCGTCGTTCCACCTGCTCGAAGAAGGTCTTGAGCGCCGCCCGTGCCTCCGCCCCGCCGTCGAAGCCCTGCCACAGCAGCCGCATCCGCCCCACCAGCTCGTAGCAGATGTCGATCGGCACCAGGTAGCACTCGGTACGGCCCTCCGAGCGGCGCAGCAGCAGCGCCTCGACATCGGGTTCGAGGAGTGCGGAGAGCCGGCCGGTGCCCAGTGCGGTCTGCCAGGTCTCGGGGTCGAGTTCGCTCTCGGTGGCTCCGGCCGGGCTCGGGTAGAGGGCCACCAGCCGGTCGAGGGCGGCGTTGCGGAAGAAGAACGCGACGCCGACCGGGATCTGGAGGAGCTCCCACGCGCCGTCGTCGAGCCGGTGGCCGGGGTCGGTGAGGTAGCGGTCCGGGACGGCCCGCAGGCGTCCGGTGCCCGAGCCCGGCCGGTCGAACAGCAGGGCGCAGGCGGTGCAGGCGCACACCAGCGCGCGCTGCTCGGTCTGCACCAGATGGCGGTGGCCGTCGCGGGGCACGACGACCCCGCACAGTTCGCAGGTCTCGGGCCGGGGCGGGCGGGGGCCCGCGAACCGGCGCAGCCCGCGCGGGGCGCGCGGGCCGTCGTGGAGGAGACCGGGCCCGTTCACGGCACCCGCGCCGGGCTCGGGGGCCGGGTGCCGATCTGCAGGAGGGCGGGGGCCGGGGCCGCGGCGGGCTCCCGTTCCACGCTCGTCACCTCGGGGGCGAAGCAGGCCAGGCTGTCCTCCAGGGTCCGTGCGGCATCGTCCGGGCCGCCCGAGCCGGAGCCGCAACCGCAGCCGGTGGAGGCGGCGGCGGGGCGCAGTCGCAGGACGCCGGTGTTCTCGTCGAAGCCGAGCAGTTCCACCGGTTCGCCGTGGGCGGCCAGGGCCCGGGCGATGCGGGTGTGCACGTCCTCGGGGTGCAGCCCGTGCAGGGAGAGCAGGCTCGCCACGAGTTCGTCGTCGTAGACGGGCTCGAGCGGGCCCGCCCCGATCTTCTCGACGATGCGGGCGAGCCCGGCGCCGTAGAAGTCCATGAGGACGCGCACCAGTTCCTCGGCAGCCGTGCACGCCGCCCGGTCGCCGGTGGCGGCGAGCCGGTCGAGCACCTCCTCGACGCGGCGCCCGGCCCGGGCGCCGTCGATCGCGGCCGTCATCCGCCCAGTCCGCTCAGACCGGTGGGCACGTGCATCGTCTTGACCGTCTTGCCGCCGCCGACGTACATGTGCACTCCGCACGGCAGACAGGGGTCGAAGCTGCGGACGGCGCGCATGATGTCGATGCCCTTGAAGTTCTCCGGGGTGTTCTCCTCGAAGATCGGGGTGTTCTGCACGGCGTCCTCGTAGGGGCCGGGCGTGCCGAAGGTGTCGCGGGTGCTGGCGTTCCACGGGGTCGGCGGGTAGGGGTGGTAGTTGGCGATCTTCCCGTCTCGGATGACCATGTGGTGCGACAGGACGCCCCGTACCGCCTCGGTGAAGCCGACGCCGAGCCCCTCGTCCGGGACCTCGAACTTCTCCCAGGTCTGGGTGCGTCCGGCGCGGACCTCGGCGAGGCCCTTCTCGGCGCAGTGCAGGGCGATGGCGGCCGCGTAGGCCTGGAAGTAGGTGCGCGCGCGGTTGCGTTCGAGCGCGTTGCTCCACTTCGGGATCTTCCACTCGAAGCGGGTCTCGGGCTTGGTCATCGTGCGCGGCAGGGTGATCACGACGCTGTGACCGGTGGCCTGCACGTAGTCGGTGTGGACCAGGCCCGACAGGGCGGTGGACCACAGGCGGGCGATGGGGCCGCCGCCGGTGTCCAGGGCCAGGTGGTCCTTGCCGTCGAACCAGCGGGGCGACATGACCCAGCTGTACTTGTCGTCGAAGTTGCGCTTCTGCGGGGCAGGGATGGTGTGCTGGTTCCACGGGTGGCGCGGGTCGACGGGGTTGCCGAGCGGGTCGTGGGTGACGAACTGCTCCTGGCCCTGCCAGTCGTCGTAGTACGAGCTGCCGAGCAGGATGCGGATGCCGAGGTTGATCTCGGTGAGGTCGTTGGTGACCAGCTTGCCGTCCACCACCACGCCCGGGGTGACGAACATCTTCCGTCCCCAGTCGGTCATGTTGGCGTACGTGAAGTCGCAGTACTCGGGGTCGTTGAGGGCGCCCCAGCAGCCGAGGAGGACGCGCCGGCGGCCGACCTCCTCGTATCCGGGCAGGGCCTCGTAGAAGAAGTCGAAGAGGTCGTCGTGGAGCGGGACGACCTTCTTCATGAACTCGCAGTACCGCATGAGGCGGCTCATGTAGTCCGTGAAGAGCTGGACGGAGGCGATGGTGCCGACGCCGCCCGGGTAGAGGGTGGAGGGGTGCACGTGGCGGCCCTCCATCAGGCAGAACATCTCGCGCGTGTAGCGGGAGACCTGGAGCGCCTCGCGGTAGAACTCGCCCTCGATGGGGTTGAGGGAGCGCATGATGTCGGCGATGGTCCGGTAGCCGTGCTCGCCGGCGTGCGGGGCGGGGGTGCGCTCGGCAAGTTCCAGGACGCCCGGGTTGGTCTCGCGGACCATCTTCTCGCAGTAGTCGACCCCGACCAGGTTCTCCTGGAAGATGTTGTGGTCGAACATGTACTCCGCGGACTCGCCCAGGTTGATGATCCACTCGGCGAGGTGGGGCGGCTTCACCCCGTAGGCCATGTTCTGCGCGTACACCGAGCAGGTGGCGTGGTTGTCACCGCAGATGCCGCAGATGCGGCTGGTGATGAAGTGCGCGTCGCGGGGGTCCTTGCCGCGCATGAAGACGCTGTAGCCGCGGAAGACCGACGAGGTGCTGTAGCACTCCGCGACCCGCTTCTGCTTGAAGTCGATCTTCGTGTGGATGCCGAGGCTGCCGACGATCCGGGTGATCGGATCCCAGGCCATCTCCACCAGGCCGCTGCCGTCTGCGGCCGCCTTCGTCTTCGGTGTCATCGTTTCTGCCGTGACCCTTCTTCGGTGCGGGGAGCGGGAGTTGGTGGTGCGTTTGCGGGTTCCGGTTCCCCGGGGCCCGGGGAACCGGAACGCAGGGGAACCGGAACGCGGAGGTTCCGGAACCCTGGGGACCCGGGGAGCCCCGGGAGCCGTCACCAGGGCGGGCGGTAGCCCGTGGTCAGGCTCCGGCCGGTCTGCCTCCACTTCGGTTCCTCGTCCACGGTGTGGGCGGTGACCGAGCGGAGCCTGCGGATCAGCGCGCCGTACGCACTGCTCGCCCGCGTGGAGACCTTGGCGCCGGGGGGTTCGTCCATGAACGGCATGAACTTGTCGGGGAAGCCGGGCATCGTGCAGGCGATGCAGATGCCGCCGACGTTGGGGCAGCCGCCGATGCCGTTCATCCAGCCGCGCTTGGGGACGTTGCACTTGACGACGGGACCCCAGCAGCCGAGCTTGACGAGGCAGAGCGGGGAGTCGTACGTCTCGGCGAACTGGCCCTGCTCGTAGTAGCCGGCGCGGTCGCAGCCCTCGTGCACGGTGGCCCCGAAGAGCCAGGTCGGGCGCAGCTTGTCGTCGAGGGGGATCATCGGCGCGGAGCCGGCCGCCTGGTAGAGCAGGTAGGTCAGGGTCTCCGAGAAGTTGTCGGGCTGGATCGGGCAGCCCGGCACGCAGACGATGGGGATGCCGGCCTTCGAGGTCCAGTCCCAGCCCAGGTAGTCGGGCACGCCCATGGCGCCCGTCGGGTTGCCCTCCATCGCGTGGATGCCGCCGTACGTGGCGCAGGTGCCGATGGCCACGACGGCGAGGGCCTTGGGGGCGAGGCGGTCGATCCACTCGCTGGTGGTGATGGGCTGGCCGGTCTCCGGGTCGTCACCGAAGCCGCACCAGTAGCCCTCGGGCTTGATCTTCTCGTTGGGGATCGATCCCTCGACCACCAGGACGAAGGGATCGATCTCGCCCCGCTCGCCCTTGAAGAACCACTCGATGAAGGTGTCGGCGCCGCCGACCGGGCCGCATTCGAAGTCGATCAGCGGCCAGTGCACGGCGACCCTGGGCAGACCGGGCAGCACGCCGGTCACGATCTCTTCGATGCTCGGCTGCATCGCCGCCGTCAGGGACACCGAGTCGCCGTCGCAGCTCAGACCCGCGTTGATCCAGAGAATGTGGATCAGCGGGTCCTCGACCGGGTCCTGTGTCGCTGTGGCCATGGGACGGCTCCTCGGGGAGGGGGGTGGTGGGGGTGAGGGGGAGGCGGCCTGCCTCGTCCACACCTTTCTTGCTAACAGCAGTCCGGCCCGCGCGCCGCGTCAGGTGCGGCCAGTCCAGTGACACCGCGCGGCCGGACGGCCGCGGCGCGGCCGAGGTGGGCCGGCGTGGCGGCCGGGCGCTCCTTGCGGACGAAGGCGCGGCGCAGTGCGTGGTAGGGGGCGTCCGGGTCGAAGAAGGTCTGGCGCATGAGGGCCAGCTCGGCCTCGCGGTGGGCGGCCAGCGGCCGGACCGCCTCGTCGCGCTCGCGCGCCGCCTTCTTCCCGGCGATCCGGGAGGCGGTGGCGGGCAGGGCGGCGAGCCGGACCGCGAGGCGCTCCGTCTCGCCGGTGAAGTCCCCGGGCGCGCAGGGCACCGTACGGTCGGCCAGTCCGAGCTCCTGCGCGGCCGCGGCGCTCAGCGGGAGGGCCTCGGCGGTGAGGCGCTCCGCGAGCACCGGGCCTACGCGGCGCGGGAGGGTGTACGTCCAGTACTCGGAGCCGTGCAGGCCCATCAGGCGGTAGTGCGGGTTCAGGACGACGCCCGAGCGGCACCAGACCTCGTCGGCGGCGAGGGCGAACATGGCCCCTCCGGCGGCGGCGTTGCCGCCCAGTGCGCTGACCACGAGGCGATCGGTGGTGGTGAGCACCGCCTCGACCAGGTCGTTCATGGCGTTGATGTTGGCCCAGGACTCCTCGGCCGGGTCGGCGGCCGCCTCGATGACGCCGAGGTGGATGCCGTTGGAGAAGAAGTCGCGGCCGCCGCCCAGGACCAGGACGGTGGTGGGCCGGGTGAGGGCGTCCCGGTAGGCGTCCAGCAGACGTCGGCAGTGCGCGGTGCTCATGGCGCCGCCCGGGAAGGAGAACGCCAGGAAACCGGCCTGTCCCTCCTCGTGGTAGCCGATGTCGGACCAGGTGCGGCGGTGCGGGCCGCTGTGCGGCGGTGCGGGACGTTCGGGAAGCGGGGGCAGCCGGTCGGCGAGCGCGAGCGCGGCGGGCAGTTTGGGGGCGGCCGGGCCTCCCGGCCGGCGGCGGGCGCGCAGTTCCGGGATCCAGACCGCGCCGTCGGCCGTGGCCCGGCAGAGCGCCCCGGTCCGGGTGGCCAGCAGCTCGCCGGGGCGGCCGCGCAGCTGCTCCTCGCGGTGCCCGCCGTACAGGAACCACTCGCCGCCGAGCAGGTCGTCGTCCCGTACGCCGGGCTGCGAGTCGGCGGCGCGCAGCGCGCGCAGGACGTCCTCGGTGGTGTCGTTCTCCCAGTCGATCCGGCGCTCCTCCTGGCGCAGCAGCGGGCGGGCCCGGCCCTCGGCCTGGGGCTGCGGGGTGTAGGTACCGGAGGCGAACCGTTCCACCGCGAGCAGGACGGCCTCCAGCGCGGCGTCCGCGATCTCGCCCCGGTAGAGGTCGCTCTTGCCGACCGGCGGCACCGGGCAGGGGGCCGAGGCCCAGACGTCGCCGGCGTCCATCTCCGCGTTGGCCTGCAGGACGGTCACCCCCCACCGGGACTCGCCGTCCTGGATGGCCCGGTCGAGCGAGGAGGGGCCGCGGTCGCCGACCGGTCCCGGGTGGACGATCAGGCAGGTGTGTGCGGCCCACACCTCCTCGGGCAGGGCCGTGCGCAGCATGGGGGCGAGCACGAGGTCGGGGCGGTGACCGCGGACGGCGTCGGCCAGGCAGGCGCCGGGCAGCGCGAGTTCGACCGCGACGCGGTGGCCGCGGTCGCGCAGCTCGGCGTGGACTCGCTGCGTGAGGCTGTTGAACGCGCTCGCGATGAGCAGGACGTACAAGGGATCTCCCAGCGGCGGCCCGGAGCCGCGCGTGCGCGGTGCCCGGCCTGGTCGGCGGCCCGTGGCCGGAACATGACCGGCCGCCTGAGATGGTCGGGGAGTCCGGGGCGCCCATGGCCGAGGCCGCGCGGGGAGTCACTCGAAAGCGCCGTTTCGGCGTCCGCTCGGCCCTACGTCCTGTCGTCGAAGTAGCGCCGGTCGGGCCGGGCGCCGCGGGCCAGGCGGGACTTTGACGACAGGACCTAGGTGTCCTGTCGATCGAGCCCGGCGTCGGCCGTGGGCCGTTCCCCTGGCCAGAGGCCCGGCCTGTCGGTGTCGAGCCGGGTGACGTGCGCGCCGAACCCTTCCTGCGCGTCGTCGTCGATCACGCACGCGGCTCTGGGTCTGATCCTTGCAGAGGCTCTCCAGGGCGTTGTGCGTGGGCGCGGCGCACGTGCTTCACCGTCACCGCCGCCGGGAGAGCGGTCAGGAGGAGGGACAGTCCCACCGGGAGCACCCCCGCCCACACCGTCGGTGAGACGTACGCGGTGCCGGACGTACCGTCCACCAGCCACGCACGGACCGGTTGCGCATCTATGTCGCCCTCGACGGGGACGTCGAACGACGAGCCGCCGTCGTCCGGGGTGAAGGCACCCGAGCAGGACGTCGACGTTCCCGCATTGGCCACGGTGTTGTCGTGCGTCCGGCAGTCGGCTTCGGTCACGGTCCCGGAATCGCCCCACAGCGCCGCCCGCAGCTCTCCGGTGAAGTTCGTCAGCACGACGTAGGCCAGAAGCAGCCCGGCCAGACAGGCCAACGCCAGCCACGGCGCGGGTCCGACCTGCTCCGGTTGCCCGTCCAGAACGTCCCTGCTCTCGCTCATCCCCACCCTCGGATCGCCGACGGACCTCCATGGTGGCCGATCCGAAGCACCCTCGAAAGCCCTCCGTGGCGTGCTGGTGGGCTCGTACGATCGTCGAGTCGACCGACACCAGCGAGACTCTGTCGTCGGCCGCGTCCTTCTCCGCCGGGACCGCCTGCGGCATCCCGCGAGAACGCGGCTGTCGGGCGTTTCGGCAACGCGGCGAGGTGCCGCGCCGGACGTCGTGGCCCCGGCCATGATCCGCCGGACGGGGCCCAGGGGGTGGCCGGACGCTGCCGCTACTCGCCCTCCTCGATCCCGATGGCCTTGGCGAGGTCCCTGTGCGCGCGGCCCGGCTCGCCCTCGTACTGCTCCAGGAGCGCGGCCGCGATGGCGTCGAGCTTGAGCTGGATCGCGTGCTCGGCCCTGCGCTCGGAATTCTTCAGCAGGGCCAGGAGCAGCAGGGCGACCGCGCCCATCGCGTCGCCGAGCAGGTGCTGCCAGCTCGTGCTCACATGCGCCAGATGGGCTCCGACGAAGGCGGCCACCAGCAGGACGCAGAACACGGAGAAGACGGCGGAGCTGGTGAAGTTGGAGGCCAGCTCGGCCAGCTTCTCGAAGCGGCCGAGCCGCCCCCGCCCGCCCTTCTCCGCAGGATGTTCGAAGGCCATGGTCTGCAGGTGCCCGATCGGGGAGCACCCAATCGCCCGGGGCGGGTCAAGCACCCGACCGGCCCAGACGGGCCACCCCCTTGATCCGGCGCACCGCCCCTGCCCGTCGGGGCGAACGCCGCGCCCGGACCGGCGGTCACCGCGCCGGGACGGGTCCCCACAGGCTGACGCTCCACACGTCGCCGTGGCCCGGGTGGCAGCCCCGCTCCTCCTCCTCGTCGTCCACGACGATCACGGAGACGCCGGACGCGGCCGCCCGGTGTTCGAGGAAGCCGCCCTGATCGCCGACCGTCAGTTCCGGGGCGCCGGGGACCCGCGCGAGTTCCGCGCGCAGGGTCTCCCACGCGACGTGACGGGGGAACCCGACCCCCGTCGTCCGGGCCCATTCCTGCGCCGCGCCGTGGCCGGGGGCGAGCCGGTGGAGCTCGACGGATCCGCCGGACATCACCCACCCGCCGCCGGGGACGGGGTTGAAGTAGAGCTCGACGAACCCGTGGTCGCGGCGCAGCGACTCGCCGCCCTCATCGACGACGTCGACGAAGCGGTGCCGGACGGCCCGGCCGGCCTCGTCGAGGGTGGAGCCGATGCCGATCCCGTGCAGGCGTCCGGTCCTGACGAACGAGGCGAGGAATTCGATACCGGTGGGGGTCACGGCAGGGATCATCACACGCTCCGCGATGCGGCCGCAGCCGCCGGGTCCGGACGCCCGGCGTGATCCGGCTGTTGAACGTGCTCCGCGCAGAGCGCAGGATGACCAGGAGCGAGGGAGGCCTGCGGTGTCGTCCACCGAAGTGACCACGGAGACCGTGCGCGCCGAGGACGGCGCCACGGCTCAAGTCCGGTTCCACCGAAGGCCCGACGAGCCGTCGGCCCCGGTGGTGGTGTGCCTGCCCGCGATGGGCACCCGGGCCGCCTCCTACACCCCGCTGGCGGAAGCGCTCGCAGGGGCCGGGTTCCAGGTGGCCGTCGGCGAGTTGCGGGGGCAGGGCACGAGCTCGGTCCGCGTGCGGCGCGGAGTGCGCTACGGCTACCACGAGATGGTGGCGTACGACCTGCCCGCGCTGTTCCGGGCGGTCGCGGCCGCCTTCCCGGGGGCGCCGCGCCTGCTGTTGGGGCACAGCCTCGGAGGGCAGCTCGGCACGCTCTACCTCGGCCGGGAGCCGCACATGGCCGCGGGCGCGGTCCTGGTGGGGGCCCCGTCCTGCCACTACCGCGGCTGGCCGTTTCCGCAGAGCCTGGGGATGCTCGCGGGGTTCCACCTCGCGGCCGCCTTCGCCTCCGTGTACGGCTACTTCCCCGGCCGGCGCATCAAGGTGCTGGGCAACGACAGCGCGCAGGTGCTGCGGGACATGGCCACCCAGGTCCGCACGGGCCGCTACGACGTGCCGTCCTCGCCCGAGGACTTCGAGCCCGGCCTGGCCCGGATGGACCTGCCGGTGCTGGCGGTGACCGTACGGGGCGACGGCATGGCCCCGCCCGCAGGGGTGCGGGGGCTCTGCGACAAGCTCACGAGCGCACGCGTGACGCACTGGGAACTCGTGCTCGGCGAAGGCACCCCGGGCAGCAGGCACTACGGGTGGATCCGCGACAACGCCGCACTGGTCGAACGGGTGCGGGCCTTCGCGGACCGGGCCTGATCGCTCCAGGAGGCCCGTCTCCCCGGTCCGCCTGCGGTGCGTCAGCCCAGGCGGGCCGGGGAGGAGGCCCCCGGGGCCAGCAGCTGCGGGGCGCCGCTGCCGTCGGCGGGGACGGTCCACAGGTCCGTGCTGTCGGCGGCGCCGTCGGTGGGCAGGGCGTAGGCGAGCGTACGGTCGTCGAGCCAGGCGGCCTGGTCGTCCACGCTGCGCTTCTCCGCGAGCGTGTGCTCCTGGAGCGTCCCGAGGTCCATCACGTGCTCGCGCCAGAGCGAGGCTCCGGCCCGGACCCGCTTCTTGTACGCGATGCGCGTCTCGTCCGGGGACAGCGACGGGCATTCGACGTTCCTGGCGAGGGTGGTGACGCTGCGCCCCGAGATCGAGCCCTTGACCAGGTGGGTCTCGCCGGCGGTGGAGAGGGTGGCGTAGAAGGTGTCGTCGTCCTTGGAGAAGGTGACCCCCCAGAAGTTCACGTCCTGCGCGCGGTACTCCCGGCCGTCCATGGAGATGGCGAACTCCTCCAGGTTCGCCTCCAGCTTCCCGGTGCGGGTGTCCGCGATCGCGGTACGGGTGGAGAAGAAGGCGGCGCCGTAGGACTCGCCGGAGACGAAGACGGTCCAGGCGGCGAACCGGCCGCTGGGCGAGACCCGGGCCCGGCTGGGGGTGCCCGCGAGGGGGAAGCTGCGCAGGGTGCGCAGTTCGGCGTCGACGATCAGCGCCTTGTTGTCCTGGGCGAGCGCCCCCGGCGTGGAGCGCAGGCACACGCCGGTGCCCGCGGCGGCGTAGAAGCGCTGGCAGTTGAGCTCGGAGGCGGTCCGCCCGGAGTCGGGCGCGTCGGCCGGGACCGAGGCGAGGGCGCCGCGGTGCGGGCCCTGCACGCCGTTGAGGAAGGTCAGGGTGCCGGGCCGGGTGAGCGTGACGGCCCCGGCGGCGATCGACGGGCCGTCCGCGGAGGGGGTGTCGTCGCGTGAGGCGGCGCGCAGCACCAGGGCGGCCGCGAGGCCCCCGAGCAGCAGTACCGCCACCGCGAGGACGAGCAGGCGGCGTGACTTGGACAGCGTCATCTGGAGGGCCTCACGCGCTTCGGGTTCGGGTCGGTTCGGGGTGGGCGGCGTCCGGCGCGGCCGCCGGACGCAGGACGAAGCCGGCGACGGCCGCGCAGCAGAGCAGGCCCGCCGCGGCGGCGGCCAGGGCCGGGCCGGTGCCCCACAGCGTCCACGCCCCGCCGAAGGCCAGCGAGCAGCCGAAGCGGGCCAGGGCCTGGCCGGTGCCGACGAGGGCGAGGCCGGTGGCGCGCAGCTCCCCGGGAACGGTGGCGGCGACGGCGGCGGGCAGCACCCCGTCGGTGGCGGCGTAGAACATGCCGTGCAGCGCGAGGACGAGGTAGGGCAGCGCCGGCCAGGCGGGGGCCCACAGCAGCAGCGCGTAGCCGGCCAGCAGGAGGGCGTGCCCGGTGAGGAACACCGTGCGCCGGCCGATCCGGTCGGCGAGGGCCCCGGCGGGCACGGCGAGCAGCAGGAACACGGCGGCGGTGCCCAGCGGCAGGAGCGGGAACCACTGGTCGCCGATGCCGGTGCGGCGTTGCAGGAGGAGGTAGACGAAGGCGTCGCTGACGGTGGTCAGGCCCAGCAGGACGGCGCAGATCGCCAGGTTGCGCAGGCGGGGCAGCCGCAGCAGGCCCAGTGCGTCGCGCAGGCGGACGGGGGCCGGGCGGTCCGCGCCGGCGGCAACGATGGGGGTGTCGGTGGCGGTGGCAGTGGCTGTGGCGTCGCCGGACGGCCGGGGCCCCGGCGGCCGGGGCTGCCGGGACGGCCGGGGCTGCGGGTCTGCGCCGCCGGACGGGACGAAGAGCATGAGCACCACGACGCCGAGCACGGCGACGCAGGCGCTGACGCCGAAAACGGCGTCGTAGCCGTCGACCGCGACGCTCAGGATGAGGAACGCGGCGAGCGGGCCGAGCAGCGCGCCGGTGGTGTCCATGGCCCGGTGCACGCCGAAGGCCCGCCCCTGTAACTCGGGTGGTGTGGACAGGGAGATCAGCGCGTCGCGCGGTGCGGTGCGCAGCCCCTTGCCGGTGCGTTCCAGGGTGAGGATCACGCTGATCGGGCCCAGGCTGTGGGCGAACAGCAGCAGCGGTTTGCACAGCGCCGACAGGCCGTAGCCGATGCCGGCGATCAGCTTGTGGTTGCGGACCCGGTCGGCCAGGTGGCCGCCGGTCAGCTGCACCAGGGCGCTCACCCCGTTGTAGACGCCGTCGAGCGCCCCGAAGCCGAGGGGACTGAGGCCCAGCCCGGCGATCAGGTACAGGGGCAGGACGGCGGTGACCATCTCGGAGGAGATGTCGGTGATCATGCTGACCGTGCCCAGGGCGAGGACGGTGGAGGCGACCGCGGGAGCCCGGGCGGGTCCCCGGTCGTCCGGTGCGGGCTTCGCGCCCGCGGGCGCGGAGCGGTCCGCGAGGTACATGCTCTGGAGCTCCCGGTGCCGACGGACTGAGTTCACTCGAACGTGCGAGTGGAACCCTAATGGGTGTACGGGCCAACTGTGGTGCGTACAGCGGGATTCGGCCGCCCGTCTCGGGTTCAGCCCTGCCTGCTGCTCTCGTCCCGGAGCCAGGTGGAGAAGTCCTGGTCGCGGATCGCCTTCCGGGACCCCCGGCGGGCGGCGAGCGCGGCCACCACGAACACCACCACCCCGGGCAGCAGCGCCGGCTGGGCCCGCAGCAGGGCGCGCAGATCGGCCGTGCCGGTGCGCGCGGACGGCGCGACCGCCCGCTCCGGCGCCTGCTCCGGCGCCTGCTCCGGCACCCGCTCCGGCACCCGCTCCCCCGCGTGCGAACCGGCCCGTTCCGCCGCCTGGAAGCGCTCGAACTCGGCGGAGGAGGTCGCGGCGCGGACCCGGCGCCTGATCAGGTCGGACCAGGTGCGCGGCGGATGGACGACGACCCGGGCCTCCTCGACCACGCGCCGCTCGCCCGGCCCGAAGGCGAGGGACGCGGCCAGGTCGTCGGCCATCAGCGGGGGCAGTGCGGCGATCCGCGCGTGCCCGGCCTCGGACACGGCGATGACCCCCCGGCCGAACAGGCCCTCCCGGACGGCGGGCAGCTTCTGCCACACCCGGTAGTAGGCCCGGACCGGCCACGCGCAGCCGGCCAGCGGGATGTCCCGGCCCGGGGCCGCGGCGAGGAGGGCCGGGCTCCGGTCGAGGGTGCTCACGAGGGCCCGTACGTCGGCGGCCCCGACGACCACGTCCGCGTCCACGTAGAGCCGGGGAAAGCCCCGGGCGTGCTCGTCGCCGGCCCGAAGTGCCAGATGTTTCGAGGGAGTCGGGATCTCCACCACGCGTACGCGGTCGCCGCGCGCACCCGCCACGCGGGCGGTGTCGTCCGTACAGCCGTTACACACCACGACGATGTCGGGTCCGGCCGCCGAGGTGTCGGCCAGGAGTGCGTCGAGGAGCCGGCCGATGACCCGGCCTTCGTTGTGGGCCGGTATCACGATGCTGGTCACCCGGGCAGTATGCATGCTCGAACACCCGCTCCACGCGATTCCGCCAACTCTGCCCGGGGGTAGGCCCGGTGGACTAGATTGAGCGGCGCCGACCGGATTCGGCACGCTTCGGCGACGCCGGAATCCGGAACGGGCCGGGACGGCCCGGAGCGGCAAGGGGTACGGGTTCGGCTGCTTGTGGGGAACAGGCTGCCGGGCCGGGGGGCGAAAGCACGCGAATCGCAGAGAGCATCGGTTGTGGGGGGCCATCACCGTTGAGCAGGTCACGCACGCGACGCGCAGGCGTCCGGGCTGCCGTCGACGGCACTTCCCTCCATCACACGCGTCCCGGCCATGAGTTGGCGACACGCCGTCCGGCGTGCGCGGAAGGAAGGGGAACGCTGTGAAGGACACCGCGAAGGACGCGGAGCAGAGCGCCGGCGGCAACGGCCGGGGGTCCGCGGGCCCCTTAGGCGTCGCCGTGGTCGGTGCGGGCTACTGGGGCCCCAATCTCGTCCGCAACTTCCAGTCCAGCGAGCAGTTCCGGCTGCGGTGGCTCTGCGACCTGAACGTCGACCGCGCCCGGCAGGTGCTCGGCGCCTACTCCACGGTCCAGGCGACCGACGACTACGAGGCGGTCCTCGCCGACCCGGACGTCGACGCGGTCGCGGTGGCCACTCCGGCCGGTACGCACCTGGACGTCGCTCTGGCCGCCCTGCGCGCCGGGAAGCACGTCCTCGTGGAGAAGCCCCTCGCGGCCACGTACGAGGACGGGCTGCGGCTGGTGAACGAGGCCGAGGAACGCGGTCTCACCCTGATGTGCGACCACACGTACTGCTACACCCCGGCGGTGGGCCGGATCCGGGAGATGGTCCGCTCCGGCGAACTCGGCGACATCCACTACGTGGACTCGGTACGGATCAACCTGGGGCTCGTCCAGAAGGACATCGACGTCCTGTGGGACCTCGCCCCCCACGACCTGTCCGTCCTGGACTTCATTCTCCCGGACCACGTCCGGCCGGTCGCCGTCGCAGCCCACGGAGCCGATCCGATCGGGGCCGGCCAGTCCTGCGTGGCCTATCTGACGCTCCAGCTGAACACCGGCGCCATCGCGCACGTGCACGTCAACTGGCTCTCCCCGACCAAGGTGCGCACCACCATGGTCGGCGGCTCCAAGCGCACCCTGGTGTGGGACGACCTCAACCCCACGCAGCGGGTCGCGGTGTTCGACCGCGGAGTGGACCTGAGCACCCCGCAGGAGATCGGCGCGGACGAGCGCCGGGACATGCTCGTCTCCTACCGGACCGGCGACATGGTGGCGCCCGCGATCGGTGAGAAGGAGGCCCTGCGCAGCATGGTCGAGGAGTTCGCCGCGTCCATCAGGACGGGGCGGCCGCCGCTGACCGACGGCCGGGCGGGACTGAAGGTGCTGGACATCCTGGAAGCCGCCTCCCGGAGCCTGGAGTTCCGCGGAGCGGTCGTCGGACTGCGCACCGGGCGTTGACCGACCGCAGTCCGATCACACGCAAGACCACGACCGAATTCAGTGGGGGCAGGGCGTTGAGCAGCGTACGAGGCAAGAGGATTCTGGTCACCGGAGGGGCGGGCACGATCGGCTCGCACCTGGTGGACCTGCTGGTGGACAACGGGGCACGCGAGGTCGTGGTGCTCGACAACTTCGTGCGGGGTCGGACGGCCAACCTGGCCCGCGCCCTGCCGAGCGGCGTGGTGGAGGTCGTCGAGGGCGACATCCGCGACGTGGCCGCGGTGCGCAAGGCGACGGAGGGCGCGGAGCTGGTGTTCCACCTCGCCGCCATCCGGATCACCCAGTGCGCGGAGGAACCGCGGCTGGCGAACGAGGTCATGGTCGACGGCACCTTCAACGTGCTGGAGGCGGCCGCGGCCGCCGGGGTGGGCAAGGTGATCGCCTCGTCCTCCGCCTCGGTCTACGGCCTGGCCGAGCAGTTCCCGACCACCGAGCGCCACCACGCGTACAACAACGACACCTTCTACGGTGCGGCGAAGGCCTTCAACGAGGGCGTGCTGCGCAGCTTCCACTCCATGTACGGGCTGGACTACGTGGCCCTGCGCTACTTCAACGTGTACGGCCCCCGGATGGACATCCACGGGCTCTACACCGAGGTGCTGATCCGCTGGATGGAGCGGATCGCCGCGGGCGAGCCGCCGCTGATCCTCGGCGACGGCACCCAGACCATGGACTTCGTCCACGTCCGGGACATCGCGCGGGCCAATCTGCTGGCCGCGGAGTCCGATCTGACCGATGAGGTCTTCAACGTCGCGAGCGGGACCGAGACCAGCCTGCTCGACCTGGCGCTCGGGCTGCTGGAGGCGATGGGCGCGGACGGGCTGGTGCCCGAGCACGGACCCGCGCGGGCCGTGAACGGCGTCACCCGCCGGCTCGCGGACACCTCGCAGGCCGCGGAACGCCTCGGCTTCACCGCCGGGATCGACCTGCGCAGCGGGCTGCGGGACCTGGTCGACTGGTGGCGGGCCGAGCGGGCCGCCGACGCGGCCACCGCGAACGCCACCGCCAACGCCACCGCCAACGCCACCGCGAACGCCGCCGACGGGGCAGCCGGGGCGGCCCGATGAGCGCCCCGGACGCCGCTCCGGACGCCTCCGCCGCCCGGATCCCGGTGATGGTGCCCTGGCTCGGCGAGGAGGAGGCCAAGGCCGCGGCCGACGCGGTGCTCTCCGGCTGGGTGGCCCAGGGCCCCCGCGTCGCCGAGTTCGAACGGGCCTTCGCCGAGCGCGTGGGCGCCGAGCACGGCATCGCGGTGAGCTCGTGCACCACCGCCCTGCACCTGGCCCTGATCGCGCTGGAGCTCGGTCCGGGCGACGAGGTGATCGTCCCCTCCCTGTCGTTCATCGCGACCGCCAACGCGGTGCGCTACGTGGGTGCGCACCCGGTGTTCGCCGACGTCGAGGAGGCCACCGGCAACCTCACCCCGGCCACCGTGGACGCGGTCCGCACACCCCGGACGAGGGCGGTGCTCGCCGTCCACCAGGGCGGGGTGCCCGCGGACGTGCACGCACTGCGCGCGGCGTGCGCCGACTGGGACGTGCCCCTGGTGGAGGACGCCGCCTGCGGCATCGGCGCGACGGTGGGCGGCAAGTCGGTGGGCCACGGCGCCCTGCTCGCCGCCTGGTCCTTCCACCCCCGCAAGGTGATCACCACCGGCGAGGGCGGCATGCTGACCACCGACGACGCGCAGTGGGCCGAACGGCTGCGCCGGCTGCGCGAGCACGGCATGAACGTGTCCGCCGCGCAGCGGCACGCGAGCAGCAAGCCGATCGCAGAGAGCTATCTGGAGGTCGGCTACAACTACCGGATGACCGACATCCAGGCCGCGGTGGGTCTGGTGCAGCTCGGCAGGCTGGACGAGATCGTGGCCCGGCGGCGCTCGCTCGCCGCCCGGTACGCGGAGCTGCTGGGCGCGGTTGCGGGCGTGCGCCCGGTCCGGGACCCCGGACACGGCCAGGGCAACTTCCAGTCGTACTGGGTGCTGCTCGCCGAGGACTTCCCGGTCGGCCGGGACGAGCTGCTCGCGGTGCTGTCGGAGGCCGGGATCTCGGCCCGGCGCGGCATCATGGCCTCGCACCTGGAGCCGGCGTACGCGGACCACGGCGCGGCGCCGCTGCCGGTCACCGAGCGGATCAGCCGCGACTCCCTGATCCTGCCGCTGTTCCACACGATGACGCGGGAGCAGCAGGACCGGGTGGTGGCGGTGCTGCGCGAACAGGCGGGCGGATGAGCGGCCCGCAGCGGCGGACCGAGGACCTGCTGATCGTCGGCGCTGGCGGGTTCGCCCGCGAGACCGCCCAGGCCGTACGGGACGCCGCCGCCGCGGCGGCGGCGTACGGCCGGGCCCCGCAGTGGCGGCTCGCCGGGCACCTCGACGACGATCCGGCCCTGCACGGCCGGGAGGTCGACGGGGTGCCGGTGCTGGGCGGCAGCCACCTCGTGCACGAACTGCCGGCCGCCCGGGTGGTGGTCTGCGCGGGCAGTCCGCGCGACTACGCCGTACGGGCCCGCCTGGTGCGGCGCCTGGGGCTGCCCGGGAGCCGTTACGCGACGGTGGTCCACCCCACGGCGGTGGTGTCGGGGTCCTCGCTGCTCGGCGCGGGTTCGGTCCTGCTCGCGCACAGCGTGCTGACGGCCGCCGTGCGCCTCGGGTCCCACGTGGCGGTGATGCCGCACGTGGTGCTCACCCACGACGACCGGGTCGGGGACTTCGCCACGCTCGCCTCGGGGGTCCGCCTCGGCGGCGGGGTCCGGCTGGGGCGCGGGGCGTACGTGGGCGCGGGCGCGCTGGTGCGCGAGGGCACCACGGTCGGCGCCTGGTCGCTGACCGGGATGGGAAGCACGGTCCTGGCCGATGTGCCGCCGGGTGAGGTGTGGGCCGGAAGCCCCGCCCGCCGGCTGCGCGAGGCGGGCGGTCCGGCGCTCGACGAGCTGCGGGCCGATGGCGAGGAGACGGCCGGCCGTTGGCCGGAGACACGGATGGGGAGCACATTCGCATGAACCAGATACCGCTGGTCGACCTGAAGGCGGCGCACGCCGAGGTCGCCGAGGAATTACGGGCGGGCTTCGACCGTGTGCTCGCCGACACCGCTTTCATCGGCGGTGTGGAGGTCCGCGCGTTCGAGCGCGAGTACGCCGAATTCGCCGGGGTCGGGCACTGCGTGGGTGTCGCCAACGGCACCGACGCCCTGGAACTCGCCCTGCGGGCGAGCGGGGTGGGCGTGGGCGACGAGGTGGTGCTGCCCGCGAACACCTTCATCGCCACGGCGGGCGCCGTCGCCCGGATCGGGGCCCGGCCGGTGCTGGTCGACTGCCTCCCCGACACCCTGCTGATGGACCCGCGGGCGGCCCTGGAGGCCGTCGGCAAGGCCACCCGCGCGGTGGTCCCCGTCCACCTCTACGGGCAGTGCGCCGACACCGCGGCGCTCGTCGCGGGACTGCCGGCCCACGTGAGGATCGTCGAGGATGCCGCGCAGAGCCAGGGCGCGACCCGCGACGGCCGCTCCGCCGGCAGCGGAGGCATCGCCGCGACCAGCTTCTACCCGGGCAAGAACCTGGGGGCGTACGGCGACGCGGGCGCGGTGGTGACCGACGACGAGGAGCGCGCGGACCTGGTCCGGGCGCTGGCCAACCACGGCGGCGTGGCCAAGTACCGCCACGACGTGGCCGGGTTCAACAGCCGGCTGGACGGCCTGCAGGCCGTGGTCCTGCGGGCGAAGCTGGCCCGGCTGGCCGACGGGAACGCGGCCCGCAGGGCCGCCGCCGCCCGCTACGACGAGCTGCTGGGCGACCTCGCCGGCTCCGGACGGGTCACCCTGCCGGTCACGGCGGAGGGCAACGTCCACGTGTGGCACCTGTACGTCGTCCGGGTGGCCGGGGCGGACCGCGACGCCGTCGTCGGCAAACTCAACGCCGAGGGCATCGGCGCGGGTGTGCACTACCCGGCCCCGGTGCACCTCACCCCGGCCTTCGGCCATCTCGGCCACGGCCACGGCGACTTCCCGCACGCCGAGCAGGCGGCGGACCGGATGCTCTCGCTCCCCCTCTTCCCGCAGATCACCGCTGCCCAGCAGCAGCGGGTCGTGGACACGCTCCGCGACGCCCTGCGCTGACCCCTCGCGCTCACGCAAACAATGAGGTCCAGATGAACAGACGGACAAGGTTGCTCCGTTACGGTCTCTTCACCGTGGTCGCGGCCTTGATGGCCACGGTCATGCCGCCGGCGGCGGTGGCCGGTGCGGCCGATCCCTGCGGTCCCACCACGAACGCCATCGTGTGCGAGAACTCCAAGCCCGGCACGCCGATGGAGGACTGGTTCGCACCCAGCGCCTACGGCGACATCAAGGGCTTCCCGGCCCAGACGAGCGTCCAGGCCGGCGAAACCCTGCAGTTCAAGATCCAGTCGTCGACGGCGTACAAGGTCTCGGTCTACCGCCTCGGCCACTACGGCGGCACCGGTGCCCGCCTGATGTCGACCGCGGCCCAGGCGGCCCAGACGTACCCGGCGAACTTCGCGCCGGGCGGCAACCCGGCGGCCTGCGCCAAGAAGGCCGCCACCGGTCTGGTCGACTGCGGGAACTGGCCCGTCACCGCGACGTGGGCCGTGCCGGCCGACGCCGTGTCCGGGCTCTACGTCGTCAACTTCGACCAGGCGGACGGCAACGGCGTGATGCCCTACCCGTTCGTCGTCCGCAACGACTCCAGCCACTCCGACATCGTCGTGCAGACCAGCGACCAGACCTGGCAGGCGTACAACAACTACGGCGGCCAGGACCTGTACGACGGCGGCGGCCCCGCCCCGGACGGGCGGGCGTACGAGGTCAGCTACAACCGGCCCATGGACATCGGCGGGGACAACGGGATCTACGGTTCCGAGTTCCAGATGGTCGCCTGGCTGGAGCGCAACGGCTACGACGTGAGCTACATGT
The DNA here is from genome assembly GCF_035989885.1 of Streptomyces sp. NBC_01232. Lineage (GTDB taxonomy): Bacteria > Actinomycetota > Actinomycetes > Streptomycetales > Streptomycetaceae > Streptomyces. The sequence goes on along the minus strand of NZ_CP108518.1, from coordinate 6,489,004 downwards.
CCGGAATCGACATGTCGGTGCGCGGCGCGACCCTGATGCCCAACCACAAGGTCTTCATGTCCTCCGGGCACGACGAGTACTGGACCCAGGACCAGTTCACCAACGCCCTGAACGCGCGCCGGGCGGGGCAGCACCAGACGTACTTCGCGGGCAACGAGATCTTCTGGAAGACCCGTCTCGCCCCGAGCATCGACGGCGCGAACACCGCCAACCGGACGCTGGTCTCGTACAAGGAGACCAAGCTGTCCTTCCCGCAGCCGAACGGCATCCCCGACCCGAGCGGGATCTGGACGGGCACCTTCATGGACCCGGCCGGCGCCACCAACGGGCGGCCCTTCCAGCCGCAGAACCAGCTGACCGGTTCGATGTTCAGCGTCAACGGGTACCGCAGCGACGCGATCACCGTGCCCGGCACCTTCGCCAAGCAGCGGCTGTGGCGCAACACCACGGTGGCGAGCCTCACCCCGTCCCAGACGGCCACGTTCCCCGCCGGCACGCTCGGCTACGAGTGGGACAGCGACGTGGAGAACGCCAGCCGGCCCGCCGGGCAGATCCAGATGTCCTCCACCACCGTGGACATCGAGGACGGCAAGCTCCTGAAGGACTACGGCAACACGTACGGGAACGGCACCGCGACGCACAGCCTGGTCGCCTTCCGCGACCAGACCTCGCACGCGCTGGTCTTCGGCGCGGGAACGGTGCAGTGGTCCTGGGGCCTGACCAACATGCCCACCGGCAATCCGGACGACGCGGTGGTCACCGAGGACAAGCGGATGCAGCAGGCCACGGTGAACGTGTTCGCCGACATGGGTGTCCAGCCCAGGTCGCTGCAGAGCAACCTGGTCGCCTCCACCGCCTCCACGGACACCGTGGGCCCGGGCATCACGGTGACCAGCCCCGCGGCGAACGCGACCGTACCGGCGCTGCGGCCGGTGACCGTCACGGGCACGGCCACCGACACCGGCGGCGGCGTGGTCGCCCGGGTGGAGGTGTCCACCGACGGAGGGACGACCTGGAAGGCGACCACGGGCCTGGCGTCCTGGAGCTACACGTGGACCCCGACCGTGCAGGGCTCCGCGCAGATCAAGGTGCGCGCGGTCGACGACAGCGTCAACATCGGCGCCACCACCACGGTGCCGCTGACGGTGGGACCCCAGCAATGCCCCTGCACGGTGTGGCCCGCCGCGGCCGTACCGGGCACCGTCAACGCCGGTGACGGCAGCGCCGTCGAGCTCGGCGTGAAGATCCGGTCCTCGGTGGCCGGTTCGATCACCGGTGTCCGCTTCTACAAGTCCCCCGCGAACACCGGCACCCACACCGGCAGCCTGTGGAGCAGCACCGGCCAGCGCCTGGCCACCGGCACCTTCACCAACGAGACGGCCTCCGGCTGGCAGCAGCTGAACTTCGCCACCCCGGTCCCGGTCAAGGCGAACACCACCTACGTCGCCTCCTACTTCGCCCCGCACGGCGGCTACTCCTTCGACACCACCTTCGCCGCGGGCAGCGCGGGCCTCGCCCCGCTCACCGCGCTGAAGAGCGGCACGGACGGCGGCAACGGCGTCTACCGCTACAGCGGCACGGGCGGGTTCCCGTCCACCGCCTCGTCCGGCAGCAACTACTGGGTGGACGCGGTCCTGGACACCTCCACCGCGAGCACGGCCCCGCCCACCGTGACCGCCACCTCGCCTCAGTCCGCGGCCACCGGCACCCAGATCACCGCGGCCGTGACGGCCACCTTCAGCAACGCGATCGACGCGGACACCCTGGTGTTCTCGGTGAAGGACTCCGGCGGCGCGGCCGTACCGGGCACCAAGGTGCTGGGCGCGTCGAACAGCGCGACCTTCACCCCGTCCTCCGAACTGGCCCTGAACTCCACCTACACGGCGTCGGTCCAGGCCGCCGACCTGTGGGGCAACGCGATGGGCGCGCCGGTCACGTGGAACTTCACCACGAGCGCCAGCCCGCCGACGGTGAACTGCCCGTGCACGTTGTGGAACGGCGCGGCGACGCCGAGCACCGCCAATGTGGGCGACGACGCCAACTCCGTGGAACTGGGCACCCGTTTCCAGTCCGCGGTGAACGGCTACATCACCGGTGTCACCTTCTACAAGGGCCCCGGCAACACCGGCACGCACACCGGCAGCCTGTGGTCCGCCTCCGGCACCCTGCTGGCGACCGGCACCTTCGGCAGCGAGACCCTGACCGGCTGGCAGCAGCTGCAGTTCGCCACGCCGGTACCCATCACGGCGGGCACCACGTACGTGGCCTCCTACCACGCGCCGAACGGCAACTACTCGGTGGACGGCGGCTACTTCACCGGTGCCCACCGCTCCTACCCGCTGGTGGCCCCGGCCGACGCGGCCGGCAGCGCCAACGGGCTCTACAAGTACGGGGCGGCCACGGTCTTCCCCTCGAACACCTTCGGCTCGGTGAACTACTGGGTCGGCCCGGTCTTCACCACCACCGCCCCGGTCGCGGCGCAGGCCGGGCCGTCCACGGAGGTGAGCGGGCAGTGAGCACCGTCAGCGTGGTGATCCCCTGCTACAAGTACGGCCACTTCCTGGCGGACTGCGTCAAGAGCGTGCTGGACGAGCAGGAGGGCGTGGACGTCCGGGTACTGATCATCGACGACGCCTCGCCCGACGACTCCGCGGAGGTCGCCCGCGCACTGGCGGCCTCCGACCCGCGGATCGAGGTACGGGTCCACGAGAGCAACAAGGGCCACATCGCCACCTACAACGAGGGCCTGCTGGAGTGGGCCGACGGGGACTACGTCGCCCTGCTGTCGGCGGACGACCGGCTGGTCCCCGGGGCCCTGGTGCGGGCGGCGGCCCTGCTCGACGCCCATCCGGAGGCGGGGTTCTGCTACGGCAGGCCGCTGCGCTTCCGGCACGGCGGGCCGCTGCCCGCGGCCCGTACCCGCAGCACCGGATCGGTCGTCTACCCCGGACGGTGGTGGCTGGACCGGCGGTTCCGGGAGGGCACCGGGTGCATCACCTCACCCGAGGTGGTCGTCCGCACCAGCCTCCAGCGCAAGGTCGGCGGCTACGACCCCCAGCTGCCGCACGCCGGTGACATCGAGATGTGGATGCGGCTCGCGGCGCACGCCGACGTGGGCTACGTCCAGGGGGCCGACCAGGCCTTCTACCGGGTCCACGGCAACAACATGTCCACCACGGACTTCGGCGGGCAGCTCGACGACCTGCGCCAGCGCCTCGTCGCCTTCGACTCGGTGCTGGACAAGTGCTCCGGGCTGCTGCCGGGCTCCGACCGGCTGGCACTGTCGGCGCGCACCCGGCTCGCCCGGTACGCACTGCGGCGCGCCTACCGGGCGTACGACCGGGGCCGCACCGCGGTGGTGCCGGTCGACGAGCTCGTGGAGTTCGCCGCGGAGTGCCTGCCCGAGGACTACACCTCGCTGGCCGAGTACCGGGCGCTGCTCAGGCGGCGGCGCATCGGGGCGCGCACCATGCCCTACCTCCAGCCGCTCGTGCTGTCGGCCGTGGCCGACCGGGGGCGCGAGTGGCTGTGGTGGCGGTCCTGGAAGCGCCGAGGGATCTGATGATCCGCCCCGTGCGTTCAGCGGGTCGCCCCGGCGAGGGGCGCCCGCTCGGGCTCCTCGGCCCGGACCACCGGACCGGCGTCGGCGGCAGTGCGCCGGCGCCGGCTCCGGCTCCGGCGTGTCAGGAGCCGGTCGGTCCACAGGGCCGCGACCACGCCGCCGACGCCGCCCAGCAGGGCGGCCCCGGCGAGGCCGCGGCTCTTGTTGCCGGTCTGCACCACCGCGGTGGGCGGCACCAGGAGCGTCACGCTCATCCGCGCGGCGTCCGGAACGCCCTGCTGCGTCTGCAGGTCGGTGAGGTGCTTGGTGTAGACCTCGATGATCTTCCGGACGGCCGTGTCGGCGGCGGCCGGCCCGGCCTGCTCCGCCTGGATCTGGAGCGAGGGGATCAGGTAGCGAGGGGTGACGCTGGTTCCGCTGTTGCGCGGGATCAGCCGGTAGGTGCCGTGCACTCCTGCGGTGCGGAGCTCGTCGGCACCGGCGGGCGAGTCCAGCTGCTGCACCGCGGCGTAGGAGACGGCGGCGAGCGGCGGCTGCAGATTGGCGAGCTGGTTGGGCTGGGTGTCCGTCACCGGCGGCTTCAGTACGACGATCGCCGTGCTCAGGTACGTCCGGGTGGGGTGCAGGACCTGCCACGCTCCGGCGGCCGCGAGCACCGCCGCCACGACCAGGACGTACCAGCGCCGACGCAGCGCACGGACCAACTCACCAGGCGACACAGGGATTCCTTCCGTTGTGACCGATCTTTGCAGGACATGGGTAGGCCCGCCATCAATTGCGGCCTGTCCGGGGGGTGTTCATGAGCATCGGTGAGATCGTGGCGGTGCTCCGGCGCCGCTGGTACGTGATGGTGCCGTTGACGCTGATCAGCCTGCTCGCGGGGGTGCACCTGTTCCGTTCGGTGCCGGTGGCCTACCAGTCGGAGAGCTCGGTGGCGCTGCTGGACTCCACCGCGGTGGCCGAACTGGCCCCCGCCTTCGGCAATCCCATCGCGAACGCCGGCGGTTCGCTGGTGGTCACCGCGGACGTGCTGATCAGGACGCTGTCGGGGACGGACGCGGCGCGGGACCTGCAGGGCATCGGTGTGACCGATCCCTACACGGTCGGGTTCGCCGCGAACACCTCGGGACCGATGCTGACGCTGTCCGTCACGGGCACCGACCGGACGAAGGTGCTGGAGGAGACCAACAAGCTGACGGCGTTCGCCGGGGAGACGCTCAACGCGCTCCAGGCCGCGGCCAAGGTCAAGCCCGCGTACATGGTGCAGACGGCCCCGGTGGTGCTGCCGCAGACGCCGGTGCCGCAGATGAAGAGCCGCTACCAGCAGGTGCTGGGCGTCGTCATCCTGGGCACCACGGCCGCCTTCACCCTCTCCTTCCTGACGGACAGCCTGCTGGCGACGCTGCGGCGGCGTCGCTCGGCCTCGGCCGCTCCGGCGCGGGGGCGCGGCCGCCGCAAGCCCTGGGGGCGGCAGCTGGACGCGACCGCCCTGCTGAGCTGCTACCTGGCGCTGGCCTTCTTCATCCCCTCGAACCTGACCCTGCCCGGGATGGGCGGTGTGGGCACTCCTGCCAACGTGTTCGCGCTGCTGTGCCTGTTCTGGTACCTGGCGGCGTGGATCACCGGCCGGCTGCGGCCGGCCCCCGGCACCCGGCTGCCGCGGGTGGTGATGTGCCTGCTGGCCTTCTCCGTGCTGGCCTCCTACCTCGCGAACGCGATGCGCGGCAGCTCGCACAAGGAGATCCTGGCGGCGGACCGCGGGCTGATCGGACTGCTCGTCTGGGTGTCCCTGGTGGTGCTGGTCTCCGCGGGGATCCAGGACCGGGCCCGGCTGGACGTGCTGCTGCGCCGGGCCGTGGTGATGGGCACGATCGTGGCGGCCGTCGGCTTCTACGACTTCTTCACCGCGACGAACATCGCCGACAGCATCTCCATCCCGGGCCTCCAGTCCAGCGTCGCCCAGATCACCACCCTGGACCGGGGCTCCTTCACCCGGCCGCGGGCCACCACGGCGCAGCCCCTGGAGTTCGGCGGGATGCTCGCCATCCTGCTGCCCTTCGCCGTGCAGCAGGCCTTCGATCCGGTACGGGGGCACCTGCGCGCCTGGCGGCGCTGGGGTCCGGTGGTGCTCATGGGCGGCGCCCTGCCGCTGACGGTGTCGCGGACCTCCATCATCGGGGCGCTCATCGTGGTGCTGGTGATGGTGCTGCGGTGGAAGCCGGAGCGGCGGTGGGCGGCGATCGGTCTGCTGATGGGCTCGGTGGCCTGCTTCAAGGTGATCATCCCGGGGCTGATCGGCACCATCACCGCGCTCTTCGCCTCGTTCGTGACGAACTCCGACAGCAGCACCCAGGCCAGGACCGTCAAGTACAGCGCGATCGTCCCCTATCTCGGCGAACGGCCGCTGTTCGGCCGGGGCTTCGGGACCTTCCTGCCCGAGCTGTTCTTCTTCACCGACAACCAGTACATGCTCACCCTGGCGGAGATGGGCCTCGTGGGGCTGCTCGCGCTCCTGGTCCTCCTGTTCACCGGGATCCACCAGGGCGGTGCCATCCGCAGGCTGGCCCGCACCGAGTCCGACCGGGAACTGGGGCAGGCGTTCTTCGCCTCGGCCCTGGTCTCGCTCGTCATCGCCGCCACCTTCGACGCCCTCAGCTTCCCGATGTTCGCCGGGGTGTTCTTCCTGACGATCGCCGCCGGAGGCAGCTACCTCGGGTTCATCCGGCGCGCCGCGCCGGAGCCCGCAACCGTGGAGTCCCCATGCAGTTCAGTCAGCCGGCCGCCCGCCGACCGCATCCGGGTACCGGCCCCGTAGCGGTCCTCGTCGTCACCTGGAACAGCGCCCCGGTGCTTGCGGAGTTCCTCGCCTCGCTGCCCGAGGGCATGGCCGGGCTCGACTGGCGCCTGGTCGTCGCCGACAACGACTCGGCCGACGGCACCGTGGAGCTGATCCGTTCCCTGGCCCCGGACGCGACGGTCGTCCAGACCGGCCGCAACGCGGGGTACGCGGCCGGGGTGAACGCCGCCCTGGCGGCCGCCGCCGAGTGGGAGGGCGGCTTCGGGGCTGCCCTGGTCTGCAATCCGGACGTCCGGATGAGGCAGGGCTGCGCCAAGGTGCTCGTGGACGCGCTGGGCTCCGCGGCGCCCGGTGGCGGCCGGGTCGGGATCAGCGTCCCGCTGCTGTACGAGGAGGACGGCCGTACGCTCCTGCTCTCGCTGCGCCGGGAGTCCCTCGTGACGCGGGCGCTCGGCGAGGCGGTGCTCGGCAACCGCCGGGCCGGGCGGTTCCCGCGGTGGAGCGAGATGGTCACCGATCCGGCCGCGTACGAGCGGGCGACGGTCGCGGACTGGGCGACCGGTGCGCTGATGGCCCTGTCCGGGGAGTGCCTCGAAGCCTGCGGGGCCTGGGACGAGTCCTTCTTCCTGTACTCGGAGGAGACCGACTACTGCCTGCGGGCCCGCGACCGCGGCTTCGTGACCCGGCTGGAGCCCGCGGCCACGGCCACCCATCTCGGCGGCGACTCGCAGGTGTCGCCGCGGCTGTGGACCCTGCTGACGCTCAACCGGGTCCGGCTCTACGGGCGCCGGCACGGGGCCGCGGCGACCGCCGCGTTCCGTGCGGCCGTACTGCTCCGGGAGACCTCCCGGGCAGCGCTCGGCCGGCCCGCCAGCCGGGCGGCCGCCCGCGCCCTGGCCGGCCGCCGCGCCCTGCGGGCCACGCCCGGGCCGTGATGACCCTCAGACCGCGGGCGGCCGGATTCCGGCGAGCTTGTCCGGGTTGGTGATCGAGAAGACGTGGGCGATCCGGTCCCCTTCGGGGGACAGGTCCACCACGACGACGGCCAGCGGGCTGCCGTCGGCGAGGACGAGGGCGCCGGGGTCGCCGGCCACCCGGCGGTGGCGGAGGTCGAAGCCCTGCGCCGGCAGGGCGCGGGCGACGGCCATGAAGACGGCCGCGACGCTGTCGCGGCCGCGGACGGGGTGCAGGCTGACCGCGGGGCCCTTGCCACCGCCGTCGGTCCAGAGCGTCACATCGGGTGCGAGGAGTTCGAGGAGCGTCCGCAGGTCGCCGCCGAGCGCGGCCGCGGCGAAGCGCTCGGTGACCTGCGCGTGCAGGTCCGCCCCGGGCCGGTGCCGGGGCCGGCGGGCGTGGACGTGGCGGCGCGCCCGGGTGGCGAGCTGGCGGACGGCCGTCGGCGAGCGGTCCAGGATCCGCCCGATCTCCGGGTGCGCGAATCCGAACACCTCGTGCAGGACGAACACGGCGCGTTCCAGCGGGGACAGCGTCTCCAGGACGACGAGCAGGGCCATGGACAGCGCCTCGGCCCGCTCGGCCCCCGCGGCGGCGTGATCGTCGGCGGCCGTCAGCGGCTCGGGCAACCACGTGCCCACATAGCTCTCCTGACGGCGGCTCAATTCGGCCCGTCGCGCGAGCGCCTGGTTCACGGCGATCCGCACCAGGTGCGCGCGGGCGTTCTCGACGGGCTCGGCGTCGGGCCTGCGGTGCCGGGCGGACCAGGCCAGCCACACGTCCTGGAGCACGTCCTCGGTGTCGGCGACGGTGCCCAGCATGTTGTAGACCACCGAGAAGAGCAGTTCGCGGTGGCCGAGGAAGCGGTCGGTGACGGAGTCGACCGGGTGGGGCGGCGGCGTGGCGGTCATGCGTCCTCCTTGTCTGCCATGACCGAAGAGGTCCCCGGGGCCGGGAGTGTGACACAGGGCGGCCCGGATGTGAGGCCCGTCACGGCGCCCCGCCGTGATGTCACAGCCGGAGGCCGCTGCGCCCTCTGTGGTGGTGTCCGGGGAGGAAGGGCCTTCCCGGCACGCTGGAGGAGGACCTTTCATGCGTACACGGATCCACGGCGTCCGCGTCTTCGACGGCGAGCGCAGTGCCGGTGTCCGGGACGTGATCCTGGAGGACGACCTCGTCGTGGCGGTCTGCGCCCCCGAGGCCCGCGCCGCTTCCGGGCCCGCCGATGCCGAGGTCGACGGCCGGGGCAGGACCCTGCTGCCGGGGCTGATCGACGCGCACACCCACGTCTTCGACGGCAGTCTCGCCGAGGCCCTGCGCCACGGGGTCACCACCGAGATCGACATGTTCTGCCTGCCGCGCCCCCTCGCCCGGCACCGGCGGCTCGCGGCCGGCCGCGACGACGTCGCCGATCTGCGCAGCGCCGGCACGCTGGCGACCGCACCCGGCGGCCACCCGACCCAGCTGCTCGCCGCGCTGACCGGCACGCTGCTCGACCCGCGGGACGTGACGGAGACCGACTTCGTGACCGCTGCGGAGCAGGCCGCGGACTTCGTGAAGGCGCGGCTCGCCGAGGGCAGCGACTTCCTCAAGCTCGTCATCGACGACGGGACGGTGCACGGCGACGATCTGCCCGTCATGTCCCCGGCGGTCGCGGCCGCCCTGACCTCGGCCGCCCGTGCGGCCGGGCTCCGGGTCGTCGCGCACGCGGTCACCGCCGCCGACGTGGTCACCGCACTCGACGCGGGGGTGGACGGGCTCGCCCACGTGTGGGCCGACCTCGGCCCGGACGACGCGGCTTCCGGGCGCCTCGCCCGGCGCGTACGCGACCAGGGCGTGTTCGTCGTGTCCACGCTCGCGTACTTCGAGGCGGTCGACGCCCAGGCGGCCGGGGGCGCGGCCTGTGTGCCCCCCGGCCGGTACCCGGCCGCCGTCGGCGCGCTCCGCGCGCTGCGCGAGGCCGGCGTCCCGCTGCTCGCCGGAACGGACGCCACCCCGTTCGCGCCCGCCCACGGCGCGGGCCTCCACCGTGAACTGGCGCTTCTCACGCGGGACGGCGGGCTGCGCCCGCAGGAGGCGCTGACCGCCGCGACCGTCCTGCCGGCCCGCCACTTCGGGCTGGCCGACCGGGGCCGGATCGCCCCGGGGCTGCGTGCGGACCTGCTGCTCGTGGAGGGCGACCCCACGCACGGGGTCCGGGCCCTGGGCGCGATCGCCGCCGTCTGGCGCCGCGGGATCCGGCAGGCCCGCTGAGCCCGGGCCCGCCCCCCGCCGCGTTCCGTCACCGCTTCCGGAAGGACCACACCCATGCCCCACGAACGCTTCGTCCTCCTCGATGCGGGAGAGGCCCGGCCGGGCCGGATCCCGCTGCCGCCCGCCTTCTCGGTGAAGGCGGCCACGGGGGACACCGAGGGACGCTTCTCCCTCCTCGAAGTGGTACTGGCGCGGGAGATCCCCCGCCACACCCACCACGGCGCGGACGAGGGCGTGTACGTGCTCGACGGCGAGCTCCTCGTCGACATCGGGCACCGCTCCCACACCCTGACCGCCGGGCAGTTCGTACTGCTCCCCCACGGCGTACCGCACGCGCTGCGTCCCGGTCCCGGCGGGCCGCCGCGGGTCCTGCAGATCTCCTCGCCGGGCGGCTGGGAATGCTTCGTCGAGGACATGATCGAGGCCGGGCCGCGGCTCACCGTGGGGGGCGGGCTGGACCCGGCCCGGCTGAACGTGATCGCCGGGCGGCACGGCATCACGTACGAGGAACCGTCGTCCTAGGTAGATGTGCTGCCTGCCGCTCCGTCCCAACGGGTCCAGAAACTGTCCGGGTTGACCAGGTAGCGGACGGTCGCCCGGGGCAGGTGGCGCACCTCGTGGCGGCGCCCGTAGCGGCGGACGAGTTCCCAGTCCTCGCGGGGCAGCACCTCGGGGGTGCGGCGCAGCCGGCTGAAGTACAGGGAGCGGTTGCGCCGCGCCACGAAGGCGTTGGTGTCGAGGAAGGCCTCGTGTGCGGCGCGGCGGCGGTCGAAGGGCACGGACAGGACGTCCCGGTCCGTGCCGTCGGGCAGCACCCTGCGCAGGGCGGTGTAGACGGCGTCGGGCCCGCCGGGCGGCTCCAGCGCGGCCAGGGCCTGTTCCAGGTGGTCGGGCTCCCACAGGTTGTCGTCGTCGAGGAAGGCCACGTAGCGCGATCGCGTCAGCCGGATGCCGACGTTGCGCACGACCCCGGCGGTCGCCGTGTTGCGGGCCAGGGACACCGCGAACAGCCTGGGGTCCGCAGGCAGTTCCGGCAGTCCGGCGCCGTCGTCGACGACGATGACCACCTGGTCGCGGGCCGTCTGGCCGAGGGCACTGCGCACGGCCGCGCGCAGTGCCTCGGGGCGCCGGTGGGTGGGGATGACGGTGGCGACCAGGGCGGCCGGGGGCTCGCCGAGGACGGCGCCGAGCCGGCGGGTCTCGGCGTCCTCGAAGCGGCGCAGCCGCAGGGCCGAGGGGGCCAGCAGGACCTTGTTCCTGGCTTCGAAGAGAACGAGCCAGCCGAAGGTCCGCTTGAGCAGTTCCCAGGGGGCCCGCGCGATCCGGCGCATCATGTCCTGTCGGTCCTCTCGGTGGTCAGGAGGCGGGTGGGGGCTCGACGGGTCTGCCGTCGGACATGCGGTTGCCCTTCCACACGTTTCCGGCGCCGCCCGCGTTCCAGGCGGTGGCCGTGCCGTAGGCCCCGCTCGCCGGGTGGTACTGGGTGGAGAAGACGTTGTCCGTGACCTGGATGCCGGTGGCGCCCGGGCCGCCGCCGTAGAGGGCGTACGCTCCCCCGGCCAGCCAGTTCCCTTCGACGACCACGGAGGAGACCACTCCGGTGTCGGCGAACAGGCCGACGGCTGCGGTGGCGCCCTTGTCCACCGCTGTGGAGTTCAGCAGCGTGTTGAGGCGGATGGTCAGCCGGCCCTTGTTGCCGCCGCCGCTGATGACGGCGTCGGTGTGCTGCCATTCGCCGCCCTGGTTGCGGAAGGCGACGAGGTCGTGGACGTAGTTGTCGTGCAGGTCCCCCTGGCCCATGGACAGGGCGTTGCCGAAGACCGAGATGTCGCACCAGCCGACCTCGATGGAGCTGCCGCCCATGTTCGATACGGCGTAGTTGACGCCCCCGTTGTCGGGGCCCTTGCCCGGGACGGCGGTGATCGTGGTGTGCAGGACCTTCAGTCCGCTGAAGCCGGGGCGCAGGTTGATGCCCCACCAGTTGGTCGACGTGATCCGGCTGTCGATGACGGTGACGTCGTTGGCGTAGATGTCGAGGGAGCCGCGGATGTCCCAGCCCTTGATGACCGTGCCGTCCTTCTTGACGGACATGTTCCCGGTGTCGTGCCGTTCCAGGTCGATGCGCGGGCCGGTGGTGCTCGCGTCGGGGAACCCGCAGGTGCCGGGCGAGGTGCAGGGCGGGGCGGAGCTTGCGGGCGGCGGTTCGCCCGTCCCCGGCGAGGCGGTCGGGGACGGCGGGGCGGAGGTGGCCGGCGGGCTCGACGGTGCGGGCGGCGCCGTGGCGGAGGGTGCGGCGCTCCCGGTGGCGCCGGGCGCCGCCTCGTGCTCGTTCATGGCGGTGCGGTCCGCCCGGTAGAGGGTGAGGACGACGGCCAGGACCACTCCGGCGAGCAGCCATGCCGTCAGGCGCCTTCGGTGCTGTGTCACGGCTGCCTATCCCTTGAGTAATGCGCGGCCGGGCAGGACGCACAGGACGTAGCAGAGGGTGCCGGCGGCTCCGGTGGCCAGGAGCGCGAGCACGCTGTCGCCCAGGTACCGCTCCAGGAGGAGGAGTACGGCGGCCATCACGACGCCGCCGAGGAGCGGCCAGGCGCAGGCCCGGGCGACGGTGCCCAGACGGATTCCCCCGCGGTGCAGGGCGAGGAGGAACACCGGGACCACGACGACTCCGGCGACCAGCACGTGCCCCTGGGCCACCCCGACGATCCCGCCGCCGCGGGCACCGATCACGAGGACGGGGATCAGGATGATCAGCCAGAGTCCCTGGACGCCGATGAGCGAGCGGCGCCGGCCGATGGCCACCAGGCAGTCGTAGGCGAGTTCGCAGCCGATGCGGACCAGACCGAGGGCCATCAGCCAGGGCAGGGCGCGGGCGGCGGGCAGCCAGCGTTCACCGTAGACGAGCTCCACGACGGGGGCCGCGAGTGCGGCGAGCAGGACGCAGATCGGTACGGTGCCCGCCATCACGACGCCGAGCGCCCGGCTGAATCCGGCGGCCAGCGCCTGCGGGGAGTCGGCCAGCCGGGAGAAGCCCGCGAAGGAGACCCGGCGGGCGGCTTCGGAGATGATGCGTACGGGCCAGCCGGAGATGTTGAAGGCGAGCACGTAGAAGCCGAGGGCCAGGGGGTCCAGGACCGATCCGACCACCATGGTGTCCACGTTGACCACGCCGAGGGCGAGCATGCTGGCTCCGGCGAGCGGGAGCCCGAACCGGAGCAGTGCGCGGGCCTGTTCCCGGTCCCAGCCGAACTTCAGGGTGCCGGGCGCGGCGATGCAGCAGCCGATGAGCGCGGCCACGTTCCCCACCACGGAGCCCCAGGCGAAGCTCATCGCGCCCCAGCCGTCGATGGCGAGCAGCAGGGTGACTGCGGTGCTGAGCACGAAGTTGAGGCCGTCGACGGCCATCCGCCTGCCCTGCGCGAACTCCCGGGTGAGGAAGCCGGCGGGGACCTGGGAGAGCCCGTCGAGGATGACGCACAGGCACATCACCCGCAGGACGCCGGAGGCCTCGGGCGAGCCGAGCACCTCGGCCACCGCGGGGGCCACCGCGAACAGCACGGCGTACAGCAGGCAGCTGGAGGCGGCGCTGAGGGTGAGGACGGTCGGGGCGAAGCGGCGCGGGTCGCCCTCCCAGCGCACGATGGCCAGCGAGACGCCGAGTTCGTTCGCCGAGAGGAGGACGAGCAGGACGGTCTGGGCGATGCCGTACACGCCCCAGGCCTCGGGCCCGAGGAAGAAGCGGGCCAGGATGATGCCGGTCGCGAAGTTGCCGAGGCGCATGACCACGGTGTTGATGAGGCTCCACTTGGCCGCGGAGCCGACCTTGCGCCCCAGCGAGGGCGCCGCCGGGGTGGTGCTCTCGGTGTCCGCCGCGGGGCCGGTCACGGCGATCCGGGCGTACGGGAGCCGGCCGCGCCGGAGCCGGCCGGCTGGGCGACGGTCATGCGCAGGGTGGCCGTCGGGTCGCCGACGCCGTCCGCGGCCGGTTCACCGCCCTCGACGCCCTCGCCGGGGGCGGGCCGGTGCCTGCCGGGCGAGGACCGCCTGCGCTTGCGGGCCTCCACGAAGAAGGTCGCCACCAGGCTGAGTACGAAGCCCAGCGCACCCGCCATGACCAGGAACTGGAGCCTGGCCTTGGTCTGCGCCTCCGGCTTCTGCGGGGGCACGATCGTCGCCATCCGGATCATGGCGTCGGGCGTCACCGACTGCTGGGTCTGGAACTCCAGCAGCCGCTTCTCGGCGTAGGTGGTGAGGATCTCGTCCGACTTCAGCACCGCGGCCGGATCGGTCCCCTCGACGCTGAGCCACATGTAGGGGCCCAGCGCGTTGTCGGCGATCTTCGCCTCGTGCACCCCGGTGAGGCCGAGGGACTTGAGGTCGGCCTTGGCGTCGTCGGAGTTGAGGTTGCGGGCCAGGCCGTCGGCCATCCCGGTGAGCGAGGCCTGCGTGCTCAGGAAGGGGTTGCCGTCGAAGGCCACCGTGGCCTTCTTCGAGTTCAGCAGGGTCACCGTGCTCTGCGACCGGTACTCCACCGGCACCAGCAGGTACACGCCGGCGGTGAGCGCCGCCGTGATCAGCAGTCCGGGCAGCAGCACGTACCAGCGTCTGCGCATGACCCGCCAGATCTCCGCGAGATCCATGGTCTTCCCCTTCGCCTTGCGTTTACAGCACGTGCTGTCGTTCGGTGGCCGCCTCGCGCGGGACGAGGTCGGTCGGGCGCGGCCGGGTGTGCGCGGGCGGGCCGTCGAGCAGGACCGCGGCGATGCGCTCGCTCGCCCGGCCGTCCCAGAGTGCGGGGCAGCGCGGCGCGGGCGGATGCTCGAGGACCCGGTTCACGGTGGCCGTGATGCGCTCCGGGTCCGTGCCCGCCAGCACGTTCGTGCCCTCCTCGACGGTGATGGGGCGCTCCGTGTTCTCCCGCAGGGTCACGCAGGGCACCCCGAGCGCGGTGGTCTCTTCCTGGATGCCGCCCGAGTCGGTGAGCACCACGCGGGCGGAGTCCTGCAGCGCGATGAAGTCGAGGTATCCGGCGGCCGGGACCAGCCGGATGCCGCCGGGTACGCCCAGTTCGGCCAGCCGCTCGGCGGCCCGCGGGTGCACGGGCAGCAGCAGCGGACAGCGGTCGGCGATCTCGCCCAGGGCCTTGAGCAGGCCGCGCAGCGCCCCGGGGTCGTCCACGTTGGCCGGCCGGTGCAGGGTGACCAGGCCGTATCCGCCGCGGGTGAGCCCGTACCGGTCGAGGACGTCGGACTGCCTGGCCCGGTCCAGGTTGGCGAGGAGGGTGTCGATCATGACGTTGCCGACGACGTGGATCTGGTCCTCGCGGTAGCCCTCCGCCCGCAGGTTCACGGCGGCGTCGGGCGAGGGCGCCAGCAGGTAGTCGCTGAGCCGGTCGGTGGCGACCCGGTTGACCTCCTCGGGCATGCTCCAGTCCCGGCTGCGCAGCCCGGCCTCCACGTGGGCCAGCAGCGGGCCGGCCTTCGCGGTGACCAGGGCGCAGGCCAGGGTGGAGTTGATGTCGCCGACCACCACGACGGCGTCCGGGGCCAGTTCGTCGATCAGCGGCTCGAAGGCGGCCATCACCCGGCCGGTCTGCTGGGCGTGGCTGCCGGATCCGGCCCCCAGGTACCGGTCGGGCGGCCGGATGCCGAGGTCGCGGAAGAACACGTCGTTCATGGACGCGTCGTAGTGCTGTCCGGTGTGGACGAGGATCACCTCGGCGCCGCGGCGCTCCAGTGCGTCCATCACCGGTTTGATCTTCATGTAGTTGGGCCGGGCGCCGGCCACGCAGACGATTCTGGTCACGGGGTCAGAGCACCTCCACGGTGGGTCCGGAGACCCGGTTGCGGCAGTCGAGTACGTAGGAGGCGTGCTCGGTGACCATCTGGTAGTCGAAGGAGTCGTGGTCGGTGAGCAGGACGACCACGTCGGCGGCCGCCAGCTCCTTGCGGGTCGGCTCGACCCGCACCAGGCGGGCGTCGACCTTGATGCTCTCCACCACGTGGGGGTCGGCCGCGCGGACCTTGGCCCCCATGTCGAGGAGCAGCTGGGCGATGCGGACGGCGGGCGACTCCCGGGCGTCGCCGGTGTTCTTCTTGTAGGCGAGGCCCAGCAGCAGGACCTTGGAGCCGTTGACCGAGCGGCGTTTGGCGTTGAGCGCGTCGATCACGCGGCGCGTCACGTACTCGGGCATGTGGTTGTTGATGTCGTTGGCGAGTTCGACGAAGCGGAAGTTCTGGCCGAGCTCGCGCTGCACCCGCCAGTTGAGGTAGGAGGGGTCGATCGGCAGGCAGTGGCCGCCGACGCCCGGGCCGGGGGTGAACTTCATGAAGCCGAAGGGCTTGCTGGACGCCGCCTCGATGGCCTGCCAGACGTCGATGTCCAGGTGGCGGGCGAACATCGCGATCTCGTTGACGAGGGCGATGTTCACGTGGCGGAAGGTGTTCTCCAGCAGTTTGGCCAGCTCGGCCTCCTTGGGGGAGCGCACCGGCACGGTGGTGTCGACGAGGTCCCCGTAGAAGGCCTCGACGGCCTTCAGCGAACGGGCGTCGACGCCGGAGACCACCTTGGGGGTCTGCTGGAAGCCCCAGACGGTGTTGCCCGGGTCGATGCGTTCGGGGCTGTAGCCGAGGTGGAAGTCCTCGCCCGCGGTGAGCCCGGAGCCGTCCTCCAGGATCGGTGCGAACAGCTCCTCGGTGGTGCCCGGGTAGGTGGTGGACTCCAGGATCACGGTGGCACCCGGGCGCAGGAAGCGGGCCAGGGTGTGCGCCGACTCCTCGATGTAGCGCAGGTCGGGAGCCCCGTCCTGTAAGGGCGTCGGGACGGTGACGACCGCGACGTCGAAGCCGCCGCAGTCCCGGGCCAGTTCGCTGGCGCGGTAGGTGCCGCGCGCCAGCGCGCGGGCCAGCCGTTCGGAGGAGACGTCCTCCACGTACGACTCACCGGCGGCGAGGCTCTTGACCCGCCGGGAGTCCACGTCGTAACCGATCACCTGGTGTCCGACCTCGGCGGCCCGGATGGCCAGCGGCAGTCCGACGTATCCCTGTCCCACGACGACGACGCGCATCAGTAACTCCTGTTCGCGGAAGGGGCGGACGGTGTGCGGCGGATGAGTTCCCGGACCGTCATGACGAGGAAGGCGGCGTTGGTGGTGAGGTAGCGCCTGCCGAGTCGGCGCGGCTCCTGGAGGGTGCGGTAGAACCATTCGAGTCCCATCCGCTGCCAGACCAGGGGGGCCCGCTTGGTGATGCCGGCGAGGATGTCGAAGGAGCCGCCCACTCCGTGGACGACGTGGGCGCCGGTGCGCTTGCCGTAGCCGGCGGTGAAGATCTCCTTCTTGGGCGAGGTCATGCCGAGGAACAGCAGCCGCGCTTCGCTGTCGGCGATGGCGTCCGCGATCGACTCCTGGTCGCCGTCGCCGAAGTAGCCGTTGCGGCTTCCGGCCACCCGGAGCTTCGGGAAGCGCTCGGAGATCTGCCCGAGCATCATCTCCAGGACGTCCTCCTGGGCCCCGAGCAGGTAGACGGGGATGTCCGCCACCTCGGCGGCGGCGAGCAGCCGCATGAACAGGTCGATGCCCGCGACCCGTTCGGGCAGCCGCACGCCCAGCACCCGGCCGGCCCAGACCACGGCCTGGCCGTCGGCCAGCACGAGGTCGCAGCCGGCGACCGCCTCGGCGAGGAGGGGGTCGCGGCGCATGTTGACCAGCTTGGCGGCGTTGACCATGCCGATCTCGATCTGCTCGCCGCGGCGCACCGCGTCGAGGCAGCGCTGCACGGTCTCGTCCATGGTCAGCGGGTCCAGCGGGACCCCGAAGAGGGACTGTCGTCGTGTCATCTCTGGGGTCCCCCGAGCCAGGCGAAGAGCATCCAGCCGAACTCGTACGGACGGCACTCGCGGTCCACCGCGCCGGGGCGGAAGATCCGGTCGAGCGGTGCGAGCCGGGCGTGCGGGGCGACGCGGGTGGTGAGCCCGCGGGCGGCCCGGACGGCCTTCTTCGGGTCGCCGCGGTAGACCTTGCGCCAGGTGACGCCGAAGTCCTCACGGATCATCGGCTCCCGCGGGGTCCCGAAGGGCCCGGCGAGTTCGGGCACGTCGGTCATCCAGCGCAGCCCGCGGCGGATGGCCGCGCCGAAGTCCGTACCGCCGGCCTCGGCCACGTCGAACAGGGCGGTGGGGGCCATCGCGTGCTGGTGGACGCTGTAGACCGGGTAGCCCTCGATCACGCCGCCCTCGCGGGCGTCGTAGTGCCACCACCACTGTCCGCCGTCGCCCTGCAGGTCGCAGATGCGGGCGGCGCAGGCGTCGGCGGCCGCGAGGGCCTCGAGGTCGTCGCCGCTCGCGTGCAGCCGGGCCAGTGCCTGCAGCGGATAGGTCTGGTCGGCGAAACAGGCCACGTGGGACCGGTAGCCGGGGACCAGTCCGGGCGCGGTGGCGTGCGGGAAGAGCGGGCTGTCGCCGACCCTCGCCGCCAGCAGCCGCTTCCGGGCTGCCGCGAGGCGCTCCTCCACGTCCACCACGGCGCGCGCGGCCGTGAGGGCGGAGAGCACCCAGGCCGCCTCGACCGTGTACTGCGGCCGGCCCGGTACGTCCAGCGCGGCCACCCGGTCGAGCGCGTCGGACAGTTTCGGATGTCCGGTCTCCGCGGCGGCCCAGGCGATGAGCGCCGCGTCGCCGAGGTTCACCACCCCCGCGAGCCGGTCCACGAGCACGCCCGTGAACTCGGCGGCGGAGCGCCCGCCGAACAGCGCGCGCTGCCGGTCCTCGGGCAGGAAGCGGGCGCCCAGTGCGGTGATGGCCGCGTACCGGGTGCTCGTTCCCCGCTGCTCCAGGCCGCGGGCGCCGTCGGGCGAGATGACTCCCGCCCTGGTGAACACGAAGTTCTCGGCCTCCGGCAGGTACATCGCGGGAAGCCCTGCCTCGGCCAGCGCGAGCAGCCGCTCGGCGAGGGCGTGCAGTGACGCGTCCTCGTCGGCCAGTGCCGCTAATCGTGTGATGGTCATCGGGTCCCCACCCCGAATCCCCTGGTGCTCCCCGCACCCCGTATGTCCGAGCTGTACGGCTCCAACACACCTACCCCCTCTGATCGTTCTCCTCGGACGGACCTGGCGGTCGTCACTCCGTGGAGGGGGACTGCGCATGACGGCGTCCGCGCCCGCGGCGATGTCACGCCACCGGCACGAACCGTCCGAAGGCTGCCGTCTGGATCCCCCCAGCGATGCCTCGGACCGGGACACGCGTGAACGGCAGTGCCCGCAGGCGCGGTGTGCCCGCGCCGGACATGGCAGTGCCCTCGGTGCCCTCGTCGTACACAACCCCCCACTGAACATGGCCTGTTGCCTGCTCAGATCCCGTGTGCAGGGACACGTTATGCCCGCGGATGTTCGTTGATTGTGGTTTTGAGGAAATGCCGGTGCCCTAAATTGCCGACATTCCGTCAGGTTCGCTCGATGAGCGTGCCGTCCTTCTCCTCGTGCAGCGCTCCGGTGCGCGGGCACTCCCAGGTGCCCGCCTCGCCCTCGCGCTCCACCAGCCGGACTCCGGCCCGGCCGACCCAGCCGATCCGCCGGGCCGGCACACCCGCGACGAGCGCGAAGTCCGGCACGTCCCTGGACACCACGGCGCCGGCCGCCACGAGCGCCCAGCGCCCCACGCGCACCCCGGCCACGCACACCGAACGGGCCCCGAGCGAGGCCCCCTCGGCGACCACGACCCCGGCCGGCTCCCAGTCGCCGTCGCGCTTGATCGCGCCGTCGGGGTCGACCGCACGCGGGTAGAAGTCGTTGGTGAGCACCGCCGCGGGGCCGATGAAGACCCCGTCGCCGAGCTCCGCGGGCTCGTAGACGAGTGCGTAGTTCTGCAGCTTCACATGGTTGCCGATCCGTACGCCGGGCCCTACGTACGCCCCGCGTCCCACGATGCACCCGCGCCCGAGCCGGGCTTCCTCGCGGATCTGCGCCAGATCCCAGATCGTGGTTCCCTCACCGAGTTCGGCGCTCTCGTCGACCTGGGAGGAAGGCTGAATGCGGACACTCACGGCGCGGTCCCCTAACGGCTGCGAGATGTACGGAAGCACACGTGCACGATGTACGGATGTACGGAGTGCGGGTGTACGAGGCGAGCATATGCGCCGACGGCCCGCTCCACCCGTGGATCAACCGACTGTTCACTCAACGCACTTGATCCCGTCCCGGCCGGCCGCGCCCCCCACCCGCCCTGACCTGCCCGATCCTGGTCGGTTCGGCGCATCGGCGGGGCGGAAAGGGGTGAAACCCGATCGCCCCCGGGGCGTTAGAGGGGTGGGCCGCCACTTCGCCCGCGGCGCAGTCGAGAGCACGAGGAGCACGATGACAGACCCGAAGCCGGCCGGACGTGGTCGGATGAAGCTGGCAGCCCGATGCCGGGTGGCCACGGAGGCCCCCGCCTTCGGGATGGTCGTCTTCTGCGCGATCCTCTTCAACGCCGCGTTGATGGGGGTGGAGACGTACAGCGGGCTCGCCTCGGAGTACCGGCTCGTGCTGCAGGGCGCGGAGAACTGCTGCCTGGCCCTGTTCACCCTGGAGATCCTGCTGCGCGTGGGCGCGTGCGCCGACCGGCCGAAAGCATTCTTCCGCGACCCGTGGAACCTGTTCGACCTCGCGGTCGTGGCCAGCGCCTTCATCCCGCTCGTCCGCGAGAACGCCACCCTGCTGCGGCTGCTGCGCCTCGCCCGCGTCCTGCGCACCGCCCGTTTCCTGCCGCACCTGCGCATCCTGCTGATCGCGGTGGGCCGCAGCCTGCCGGGCACCGCCAGCTTCCTGTTCATCGGCGCGCTGGTGCTGTACGTGTACGCCATGGTCGGGTGGGTCTGCTTCGCCGAGTCCGACCCCGGGCACTACGGCTCGGTGGGCCGCGCGATGCTCACGCTCTTCCTTCTGACCACGCTCGACGGCCTGACCGACGCGGTCCGCGCCGGGCTGCAGATCTCCCGGCTGAGCATCATCTACTACGCCTCCTACGCGCTGCTCGCCTCCTTCGTCCTGGTGAACGTGCTGATCGGCGTCGTCCTCAACTCCCTGGACGAGGCACGCGAGATGGAGGACGAGGCGAACCGCACCCCGGCGCCGGGCGCGGAGCCCGACGTACGGGCCAGGATCGCCACGGCCCGCCGCGCCCTGGACGAGATCGAGGCGAGCCTGCCGGTGCCGGGCGACCGGCCGGAGCGGCAGCTGGAGGCCTCGCACAGCGGGGTGTGAGGGGCTCGGCCCGGGCAGCAGGTCATCCCGCGTCGGTGGTGATCAGCCGGATGTTCCAGGTGCCGTCCGGGCACTCCTCGATGTTCCAGCCGCCCGGCCCGCCGCCCGTGAAGTCGGGGACCGTTTCGAAGCGCACGCCTTCGAAGCCGACCCTGCCGCGGAAGGCGGCCCCCGCGAAGTCCGCCGGCCCCTCGAACACGGCGCCGTTGCAGAGCAGCCCGCGCCCCCACGTCGCGGACGCGAAGGAGACGGGCCCGGCGAAGCCGGCCGCGCTCATCCCGGCCAGGCCGCCGAAGGCGGTGCGGGAGAAGTCCGCCGTACCGGCCACCTGCACCCCGTACAGATCGGCGGAGGCCTCCAGCACGGCCCGGCCGAAGGAGACGTCGTCCAGGAAGACCGCCTCCTTGAACCCCGCGGATCCGCGAAAGCGCGTCCGGCGGAACGTGGCCGCACGGTGGAAACGGCTCAGTCCGAAGTCACCGGCGTTCTGGAACACCGCGCCGTCGAGGGAGAGCGGCCCGCGGAAGGTGGCTCCGGCGAATCCGGCCCGGCCCCCGAACACGGCCCGGACGAAGGAGGCACGGTCCGCGAACTCGATGTCCGCCCGGTTCCAGTCGTCCACGAAATAGGCCCGGTCGAAGGACGCCGGCCCCACCCGGACGGGTCCCGGGCCGCGCGGCTCCAGCGCCGTGAGCAGCCGTGGGAGCAGGCCGTGGTCGAAGGTGGTCCCCCGGAAGTCCACCGGTGATCCCGGTGTCAGGGCGGCGAGGTGCTCCCGCTGCTCCTCGGCGCCCAGATGCGCCAGGCACCGCTCGTGGCCGGGCAGCCGGATCCCGATGCAGGCCCACGGCTCGGCCTCCGAGGCGTCGAGTCCGCAGGTCGGCCAGCCGACGGCCACGTCAAGGAGCGCGTCGGACTCCATCAGCACCTGCCCGAGAATCTCGACGAGAGGATGGTCGTCGGCGCAGACCCAGCCCTCGCCCCTGGCGCCCAGCCGCTCCAGGGAGATCCGGGCGGGGAACCCCATCAGGTCGCCCAGGTCCTCGTACAGGCGGTCGGAGACCGCGAGGACGAGGCATCCGGGGGATGCCGTCCGCCGCAGCAGTTCCGCGACCGCCGGCCGTCCCGCCAGCCGGCCCGTCTCGGCCGGCCCGGCGCCGACGGCCACCGCGAGGGAGGGGTGCATGCCGGCCATCCGCCGGTAGCCGTATCCCGCCATGACCGCGGGCAGTTCCCGCAGGAGCCGGCCCGCCTTCCCGTGGGCGCCCGGCGCGTCCAGGGCGACCAGCAGCGGCGCGTCCCCCTCGCCGCCGGTCAGCCGCCCGCCGACGCCGGCCCGCGTCATGAGCTCGGCCAGCATGTCGCGCGTCTCCGCCTTCGGCGAGCTCC
Source organism: Streptomyces sp. NBC_01232 (assembly GCF_035989885.1). Taxonomy (GTDB): domain Bacteria; phylum Actinomycetota; class Actinomycetes; order Streptomycetales; family Streptomycetaceae; genus Streptomyces. Next base: position 6,466,815 of record NZ_CP108518.1, on the reverse strand, counting down.
CCACCGGGTACGTGCCGTCATCGCCGGGCAGCACCGCCAGGCACACCCCGGTGCCCGTCCCCGCTGCCGGGCCCGCCGGCTGCCCGGGATCCTCCAGCACCGCGCGGAATCCGGGCTGACCCAGCAGGGCTTCCGCCCGCAGGAAGACCATGCGGTGGGGCCAGACCGTGTGGACGACGCCGGCCAGCACGCCGTCCACGGAGACGGGGCCGCCGCGGAAGTGCGTCCAGCTCTCCGGGTCTGCGGAGAGCCGGACGAGTTCGCCGTTGCGGGCGCCGTCGTGCGGGGTCGGCGCAGCTGTCAGCGCGACCGGGTCCCCCTGGTCGGTGCGGCCGTCGATCCGGACCCGGGCCGGCTCGCGGTCCGCGGGCATCCAGGGCAGCGGCTCCGCGCAGAGGGCCGGATCCACCAGGTCTTCTTCGGCCCGGAGCAGCATCATCCGGGGCACGGCCTCGTCCCACCACACCGGGCGGCAGGGGATCTCCCGGTCGCCGGGGCGCACCCACACCACCGCGCCGGGGGCGAAGGGCCCGTCCCCGACCGTGAGGACCAGGCGCGGCGTCAGCAGGATGCCGACCTCCTGCGGCTCGGGCAGCGCGTCGTGGCGGACCCGGACGACCCGGTCGGCCAGGCCCGGGTCCTGCGCCGGGCGGGCCGCGAAGGGCAGGGCCTCCTGCGCCACCCGGCGGCGGCCCTCGCGGCCCGTGGTCACCCGGGTCGCGGCGAAGTCCGGCCCGGTGCCGCGGTTGCGGGACATGTACTCCCAGACCCGGCCGCGCACCAACTCCCGTACGGCTGCGACGTCCCCGCGCAGCTGCGAGCCGAGCAGGGCCTCCCGCACGCCGGGCAGGAACTCGAACTCCGCCGCCGCCGCGTCCCGTCCGGCTGCCCAGGGCTCGAAGAGCCCGCCGAGGGCGACCTCCGCGAGGTGGCCGTGTTCCGAGTCGCGCAGCAGGGAGCGCCGGACGAGGGTCATCACCGGCAGGGTGAGCGGTACGGCGGCCAGGTGGGCGGCGAGCTGCTGGGCGGTCGGGGAGGCGCTCGCCCGGAACCGCTCCACGACCGCGAGGGCACTGAGGCCGCCGCCGGGGCCGGCATCCTGCGGGGCGCTCGCGGCGCCCGCCACGGCGTCCAGGCGCAGGCACGCCAGCCGCCGCCACCGGCCGTCCCCGGAGACCACCCGCACCAGCCGGGCCAGGCTTCCGGAGGCGACGCCGACCACCGGGACGACTGCCGCGGCGGCCGGGCGGCGGGCACCGCGGGCGCGGCGGGCGACCGGCATCCGCTGCCAGGAGCGGGTGGCGGCGGCCGGCCGCTCGGCGCGGACGGCGAAGGGGGCGGGCCGGACGGCGCCGCGCGTCCACAGCCGTTCGGGCAGGACGTTCAGGACGGCCACGGCGTTGTGCGCGCACCAGTGCCGCAGCACACCCTGCACGGGGGCCTCCCGCCAGCCGCCCGCGACGGTGTCGGAGACCACGAGGATCAGGCGGCGCCCCGCTGGGTCGGCCAGTTCCAGGGGGTTGCGGGGCGGGCCGCCGTGGCCGCCGGTGAGCATCGGGGTGGCGCCGGCACCGGTGCCGGTCAGCCGCCAGGTGCGGACGTCGCGGAAGACCCCGCTGCGGGTCAGGGCCCGGCGGACCTCGTCGACGTGGTCCGCCCAGAGCAGCATGGAGTGGTGGGTGTCCACGACCAGTGCCAGGTCGAGCCAGCGGCTCTCGGCGGGGCGCAGGACCGGGGTCGTCACCATCCGTTCGATGCTGCGTTCCACGGTGAGCTGCTCGTCCAGTTCCTCCCCGGGGCCGCCGATGGAGCGCCGGCCGACGGGCCGCAGGGCGCGCATGAGGGCGAGCGGGTCGTCGAGGGAGGCGGCCCGGGGCAGTCGCAGGGGCGAGCCCCGGCGCTCGGTGCCTTCGTCCGCGGATTTCCCGGCGGGGCCGCGGGGGGCGGCCGGGAAGAGCCGGACGGCCGGCTCACCCCCGGCCGGGGTGACCGGCCCGGGTGGAGGAGCACCGGTCCCGGGGGGCAGCGGGTCCGGGAGCGGCGGCTGCTCCCCCGGCGGGCCGGCGGCGGGGTCCGCGGACGGGCGGTCCTCGCCGCCGGCATCGATCCTGGCCGCCAGCCACAGGATGTCGGCGATCTCCTCCGCCCCGACACCGGTGCGCGGGACGCTGCCGTCGGCGCCGTCGGCGAGGGCCGCGAGCAGCTTCTCGATCACGCCGTGGGCCCGGTCAGGTGCTGCATGACGGTGTCGAGGAAGCGTCCCCGGTCGGAGGGCGCCGACCAGGCACCGGCGAGACGGAGCTGGATGGCGTTGAGGAGCTGGTCGGTGGCCAGGTCCCCGTCCTCGCCGCGGTCGAGGAAGGCCTGGACGAGGTCCTGGTACTCCTCGTGCTCCTCGCCGGATCCGATGTCGATGCCGAGCCGGCGGCGCACGATCCGGGCGAGCTTGTCCGGTCCGGGCGGCTCCAGGTGGAGGCGGACGCAACGGCGCAGGAAGGCGGGCGGGAAGTCGCGTTCGCCGTTGCTGGTGAGGACGACGACGGGGAAGTAGCGGCACTGGACGCGGCCCTGGGTGATCCGTACGGCCGTGTCGGGGTCGTCGTCGGTGCCGATGGCGACGGTGGGGTCCTCCTGGGCGAGGCGGGCGAGTTCGGGGATCTGGAAGCCGCCGTCCTCGAAGACGGTGAGGAGGTCGCCGGGGAGGTCGATGTCGCTCTTGTCGATCTCGTCGACGAGCAGCACGCGGGGGCGGTCCTGCGGCAGCAGGGCGGTGCCGAGCGGTCCGAGGCGCAGGTAGCGGGAGATCGACGGGGCGGAGCGAACGTCCTCGACGGACACGGGGAGGGACGCGGGCACGGGCGCCGGTGCGGGCACGACCGGCCGGGGCAGCGCGCCGGGGGTGCGCATTTGCTCCAGCCCGGCCTCCTGGAGGCGCCCGATGGCGTCGTAGAGGTACAGCCCGTCGCGCAGCACGGTCCGGCTGGTGATCGGCCAGTGCAGTACGGGTCCCAGGTTCAGGTCGGCGGCGATGCTGTGGGCGAGCGTGGACTTGCCCACGCCCGGCTTCCCGGTGACCAGCAACGGCCTGCGCAGGTGCAGCGCCGTGTTGACGACGTCCTTCTCGGGCTCGTCGGGTACGTATCCCTCGCCGCGCTGCCGGGTGCGCTCCCAGGCCGCTCCCGAGCAGCCGGGCGGCGCGTATCCCGGGTCGGGTGCTCCGGTGAAATCCCGCCAGGGCGGCGGGGATCCGGCCTCCAGGCGGGCACGCCGGTCCGCGCCCTCGCCGCTCCCGTGGTACAGCCACCAGTCCTTCACCACTGCCCCTGCCTCCCTCTTCGCTCTCGCCGTCCGTCGGCGGTCTGTGGTCGGTGATCGGTGATCGGTGATCGGGGTCAGGCCAGGGACCGGAGGCCCGGCACGTCGTCGGGATCGTCCCACAGGAGCACCAACCGGTCTCCCCCCGCGGGAGGTTGACAGGCGTGCGCAGCGCCCGCGGCGGCGCTCGCGGCCGCCCGGCGCACCTCCCGCACGCGTGCGGGCAGCGTGAACACGTCCAGTGCGCCCGCGTCGGGGCGGCCGTCCGGCCCGGCCGGGGCCAGCAGTTCGAGGAGGGCGGGCGCGGGCGGGCCGCCCCCGCGCCGCCACACGGCCACCGGGAGGCCGCCTTCGAGCACGGCCTCCAGCAGTCCGGCGTGCGGGGCGGCCGTGGTGTGCGCGAGCACGCAGGCGGGCTCCGGCCCCGCCGCCAGTTCCATCCCGAGCATGTCCGTGACCTCGGCGTCCGTCACGACCCGTACGGCGTCGCGGTGCCGGCCGCCCCGGTCGTGCAGCCAGCGCCAGGTGGCGTGCCACTCGGCGCGCGTGTCCGTCCGCTCCTGCGGGCAGCGCACCACCACCTGGTGGAGCAGGCCGAGGGCGCGGAGCCGGCCGGCCGGTCCGCGGGGCACCGGCCACTGGTCGAAGTCGGCGTCCAGCAGCTCGTAGGGCACGTGGAACTCGACGCGGTCCACCGCGGCGTGGTCCGCCGCGCCTGCGACGAGGGTCAGTTGCCGTACGAGTTCCTCCCGGACCTCGTCCAGTGCGACGGGCCGCCCCTCCGACTCCCATATGTGTTCGGTCCGTTCGCCCCGCAGCCACATCCGGGCCAGGAAGCCGGACTCCCCGCCCGGCGGTGCCTCCAGCCGGACGTGCAGGATCCTGCGGCGGGCCGGTGGCGGGGGCGGCGGCAGCACCGGCAGGGCGAGGCGCTCGCGCGTGGCGCGCACCCAGTCCAGCAGCCGGGGCGCCCACCTCGCGTCGCCGGCCGCGGCGGCCCGGTCCGCGAGGAAGCGTACGAAGGGCACCGCCAGCGGCATCCCGCCGTGCCCGCCCTGGCGTTCGTCCAGGTCCTGGACCACCTCCAGCAGGCCGCCCGCGGGCAGGCCGCCGCGCGCCGGGGTGGTGCAGCCCGCCACCTTGAACGCCCAGGCGTAGGCCTCGTAGGCGCAGCGCGGCAGTTCGCGGCCCTCGAACAGATCGCCGAGCCCGTCCCAGGCCACCTGGTCGAGGCGGGCGGCCCCGGCCGCCCCTGCCGGTCCGGCCCCGGACGGCTCGTCGTCGAGGAAGGAGCAGGCGTCCCAGTTGCGGTCCACGATGAACTGCGGCAGCTGCCAGCCCTCGCCGCGCTCGCGCAGCTCCTGGAAGGTGCGGTGGATGCTGAGGGCGGCGCCGGGCAGCCCGCCGACGCTCTCCCGAACCGACCTGCCGCCGAGTTCGCCGAGCAGGGCCTCGGTGAAGCGGCCCGCTCCGCGCTCGGCATCGTTCTGGGCCACCTCGCCCTCGCGGGAGGCGTAGAGCCGGAACTGCCGTCGGCCCGGGACCCAGCTTCCGCCGCCGTAGTCGTTGTTGCCGAAGTTCAGCCGGCCGTCGCGCGGCGCGTGGACCCGGCAGGAATCGACGAGTGCGGCCTGCAGCGGGAAGCGGCGCTGTTTGACGAGGTCGGTGCGCCACCAGCGCAGCGCCGAGTCGAGGTTGAGGTGTCTGATCAGTTTGGTGCTGGCGTCGGCGCAGGGCAGCATCAGCTCCTGGTGCGGCCCGAGGTAGCCGTGTCCGGCCCAGAAGATCCACAGCAGGTCGCCGTCGCAGTCCGGGAGTTCCTCGAGCAGCGCCTGCTTGACGTGCTTCTCGGTCGCCGGCCGGTACGCGGTGCGCAGGGCGGTCATCGCCGGGGAGTCCGTCCAGTCGAGGTCACCCGGTTCGTCGAGCGGCGACAGCAGCAGCCGTACGTTGCCGGGCGGCACCTCGCCGGGGCCGGTCAGCCACCGGGCGAAGCGCAGCGCGTCGCGGGCCGGACCGCGCAGGTTCCAGCGGGGGCTGATGTCGTAGCGCTCGACCCCGGCGACGAGTGCGAAGGTGCGCTGCGGGCCGAGGGCCGGGGGCAGGAGGCCGGCGGGATTCACCCGATCCCCGCCTCGGCCACCGCCTGTTCGATCCGCTCGTAGAGGGCGTCCTGTTTCCAGTAGGCGCTGTGGCAGGCCGGGAAGGGCTGCCGGCTGCGGATCTCGTGGTCGGTGACACGGGCGTCGCCGGGGAACACCGGCCCGGCGAGGTAGGAGAGCACGTCGTGGCGGTCGTAGACGTTGAGCCAGCGCGGGAAGCCGTACGGGAGTTTCGCGCCGGGTTCGAGCGCGGTCAGCGCGCCGAGCTCGTGGAGGAACGGGGCCTGGGAGCCGACCGTGACCAGCAGTTCCGCCCCGGGGACGGCCTCGCCGCGGGCGGCGGCGAGGGTGAGGAGGTCCACCAGGGCGATCCCGCCGAGGCTGTGGCCGATGAGTACGGTCGGTCCCGGGGCGGCGGTGATCCGGGCGTGCAGGAACTCCCGCAGCTCGTGGCCGCGGGACTGGTAGCGCAGGATGTCGCCGAGCACGGGGGTGGCGCCGACGGTCAGGGAGCCGCGCCGGGCGTTGAGCAGGGGCTGGGTGGTGACCCGCTGGGCCAGCCGGCCCAGGACGGCGGCCGCGCGGGCGCCGGGAACGCGGCCGTCGCCGCCGAGGCGGGTGGTGAGCAGTTCGACGAGGCGGTCGCGCTCGGCTCCGGTGCAGTCGGCCTCGTCGGCGGCGACGGCGGCGGTCAGGGTGGCGGCGGTCACGGCCCGGGCGAGGGCGGTGGCCACCTCGCGGGCCTGCGGTTCGCCGGTGGCACGCGCCCCGGCCCGGGCGGCTTCGGCGGAGCGGATGACGCAGTCCAGGGCGGCGGCGAAGTCCGCGGCGAGGCCGGTGCCGTGCAGCAGGGCGCCGAGCTCGTCCCCGGTGCGCGGCGGCTCGGGAGGCAGGTCCTCCAGCAGCCCGAGCACCCGGGCCCCGGCCGACTGCACGCCGGGCATCGCGAAGGGATCGTCCCCGTCGTCCCCGTCGTCCCCGTCGTCCCCGTCGTACCGGTCATCGCCGGCCGCGCCCTCCCACCCCGCCTCGGCCAGGACCCGTAGCTCGCACAGCGGGTCGGCGAGCAGCAGCGCCCACTCGGCCGTCTCCGCGTCCGCGGGGTCGGGCGCGTCGGTGTGCTGCGGGCCGGGGCGCAGTCCGGGGACGGAGACGCCGCCCGCGCCGAGGGTGGCGCCGAACCGGTCGCCCCAGTAGCAGGACTCGACGGACGTTCCGGGGAATCCGGCCGTGAGCCGCTGCCGGACCAGCGCGAACAGCCTGTCGTGCCGCTCGCGCCGTACCCCCGTGCCGTGGACAAAGAGAAAACGCATCGCAGCCCCGCCCCCCTCGCGCAGTCGTCCCCCGCCCGGCACCATAGCCCGGCGGGGGTAACAGGGGCCATGGAACGCCGAGTTCGGCGTCCACGCGCGGGACGGGACGTGGAGAACGTCTCGGCAGGCGGGGTACGGACGGCGGGGGCTGTGAGCACGGACACGTCCCCCGCCCGGAACCCCGACCACTGCTCCCCCATCGAACGAAGAGTCGGAAAGCGTCTGGGGCGGGGAGCAGCACATGGTCGGCAAGGCTGACGAGCGGGAACGGGAGCGGGGCCGGGTGGCCCCACGGGGTTCCGTGGCCGTCGGCCTCCTGTGCACCGTGGTCCTCGCGGGCGTCGGATTCGTCGCCTGGGAGCTGCGCGGCATCGCCGCCAACCGGGCGGACGGCGATCCGGCCCGGGGGATCTACCAGCAGGACCCCGAGCGCGCCGACAGGACGGCGGCCGCGGTGCTGGACGGGATCGTCCGGGAGGAACTGGAGCAGCCGACGGACGGCAGGGCCTTCGCCGACGGCGGCTCGGTGAACTGGCGGCGCACCGGATGGCAGCCCTCCGACCCGCTGGAGGCCCGGCCGGCCCCGGCCGAGCCCGCGATCGGCGCGCTCTTCTCCCCCGGCGGCGACGGCGACCCCGACCACCACTGCTCGGCCGTCGTGGTGCACTCCCCCGGCGGCGACCTCATCGCCACCGCCGCGCACTGCGTGTACGGCGGCGGCTTCCGCACCAACCTCGCCTTCGCCCCCGGCTACCGGGACGGGGTGGCCCCGTTCGGCGTCTGGGTGCCCACGCGGATCGAGGTGGACCCGCGCTGGACGCGGGACCAGGACCCCGACCACGACATCGCCTTCGTCCGGCTGCGCCGGCCCGGCTACCCCGGGCAGCGGCTGGAGGACGTCACGGGGGCCCAGACCATGGGCTTCGGCACCGAACTGCCCGCGCCGGCCCGGGTCGTGGGCTACCCGAACATCTCCGAGCAGCCGCTGGAGTGCCGGAACACCGCCGTGCCGGCCGGGCCGACGCAGGTGCGGCTGGACTGCGCGGACGTGCCCAACGGCAGCAGCGGGGGCCCGGTCCTGACCGACCGCAGCACCCTGATCGGGGTGATCGGCGGCCGCGACGGGGGCGGGGACGACGAGACCTCGTACAGCGTCCGCTTCGGCGACGGCGTCCGCGCCCTGTACGAGCGCTCCACCAAGCCCTAGTGTCCTGAGTCTTAAATTTCCGTATAGTTGAGTCATGACGCGCCCGGGACCGAAGCTTGCGCCGCTGGATCTGACTGATGCTGAGCGATCGGTGTTGGAGGGTTGGGTGCGGCGGCGTAAGTCCGCGCAGGACATGGCGATGCGGGCCCGTGTGATTCTGGCCTGTGACGATGTCGGGGAGGACGGCTTTCCCGTGTCGACGCGTGTGGTGATGGAACGGGTCGGCGTGTCCCGCGGCACCGTCTCGAAGTGGCGTAAGCGTTTCCTGGCGGACCGTCTCGACGGGTTGCCGGACGAGCCGCGTCCGGGCCGGCCCCGCACGGTGATGGACGAGCAGGTCGCCGATCTGATCGCCCGGACGCTGGAGTCGAAGCCGGAGAACGCCACGCACTGGTCGACCCGGTCGATGGCGAAGAAGACCGGGTTGTCGCAGTCGACCGTTTCCCGGGTGTGGCGGGCTTTCGGGTTGCAGCCGCACCGGTCCGAGACGTTCAAGCTGTCCACGGACCCGTTCTTCGTCGACAAGGTCCATGACGTGGTGGGGCTGTATCTCGATCCGCCTGAGCGGGCGCTGGTGCTGTGTGTGGACGAGAAGTCGCAGATCCAGGCACTGGACCGGTCCCAGCCGGTGCTGCCGATGATGCCCGGGGTGCCCGAGCGGGCCAGTCACGACTACGTCCGCGCCGGCACCACCACGCTGTTCGCGGCCTTCGACGCGGCCACCGGCAAGGTGATCGGGTCCCTTCATCGCCGGCACCGGGCCGAGGAGTTCAGGAAGTTCCTGAACAAGCTCGACAAGGAGATCCCTGCCGGACTCCAGGTCCACTTGATCTGCGACAACTACGCGACCCACAAGACCGCGGCGGTCAAGAAGTGGCTGCTGGCCCATCCCAGGTTCCACATGCACTTCACGCCCACCAGCTCGTCCTGGCTGAACCTGGTCGAGCGGTGGTTCGCCGAACTGACGAACAAGCGGATACGGCGAGGAGTCCACAAGTCGGTCCAGGCGCTGGAGAAGGACATCCGCACCTGGATCGACTCATGGAACGAAGACCCCAAGCCGTTCATCTGGACCAAGACCGCCGACCAGATCCTCGAATCCCTCGCCTCGTACTGCCGACGAATTACCGACTCAGGACACTAGAGGGTGTCCTGCCGATCACGCCCTGGAGTGCCCTTTCGGAAAGGTCTTCCGGTTTCCGGGAGTTGCTAGGCTCGTCGGCACCGATTTCGGGACGCACCGGGAACACACCGACGGGACCGCACCATGTCTCCAAAGCAACAGCGTGGCGAGGCCACCGTCGACCTGCTCCTGACCACCGCGCTGCGGGTGTTCGCCGAGTCCGGCCAGCAGGGGTTCACCGTGAACGCGGTGGTCTCCGCCAGCGGGGTCAGCCTCGGCAGCCTCTACCACCACTTCGGCAGCTTCGACGGCCTCGCCGCCGCCCTCTACATCCGGTGCATGGACGAGCTGTGCGACGACATGGTCGCCGCGCTGACCCGGTGCCGCACGGCCCGCACCGGTGTGCGCGCGTGGGTCACGGCCTATCTGACCTTCACTCAGGAACACCGTGACGTGGCGCTGTTCCTGCACGCCTCCGCCTATTCCGGTTACCTGGTGGCCCACGCCGAGGAGATCGGCGCGGCCAAGGCGGAGAAGTTCGCGGCGATCATGCAGTGGCTGGAGGTGCGCATGCAGCGGGGCGAGCTCGCCCCGCTGCCGGCTCCCGTGGTCGAGGTACTGGTCATGGGCCCGCTCGCCGAGGCTGCGCGGCGCTGGCTGTCCAGTACCTACGAGATCGACCTCACCGAGGCCGCCCGCTACCTCCCCGACCACATCTGGCGTTCCCTGCGCCCGGACCCCGTCTGACCGGGCCGGGTTCCCGGCGGTGAGGGGCGCGGCAGGCATGACGGGTGTGACGGGCGCGACGGGTATGGCCTTCTGGGTGGTTGTCCGGCTCGTCGTCGTTCATGTCGCAGAGTCTGCTGCGAGAGGGGCGCCCGGGGCAGGCACGAGCCGGGGCGCCCGGAGGCAACCCGGGGGCGGACGGACTCGCTTCGGGGCGCCCCTTCGGCCCGGTCAGCGCGGCAGGGCGGCGTACGAGACCCCGGTCAGCCTCTCGGAGGCGGCCCACAGCTGCTCGCCGGAGCCGTCGTCGAGGGTCCACTTCGCCCGCCAGGACCGCGCGGGCGCCCCGCGCCAGCCCAGCCGCGGGCCGATGAACGCGTCCGGCCGGACCCCGGGCGCGGTGGCCGCGTAGAGGGTGGGCAGCGCGCCCGAGGACGTGGGCTGGGCGAGGACCGCGTTGCCGAGCGCCGCCACCCGCGAGTTGAGGGTGGGACCCTCCAGCTTCGCCGCCCCCGAGTGGAGGTTGCTGGAGGCGTAGCCGGGGTGGGCCGCGGCGGCGGTGATCGGGGAGCCCGCGGCCTCGAAGCGGCGGGACAGCTCGTGCGTGAAGAGCAGGTTGGCCGTCTTGGAGCGGCCGTAGGCGATCCAGCGCCGGTACCCTTGTCCGCCGCCCGGGTCGGCGGGGTCCGCCGCGGTGGCGTCGATCCGGCCCAGCACGTGGAAGCCGCTGGAGACGTTGACGATGCGGGCCCCGGGAGCGGCGCGCAGCCTCGGCAGCAGCAGTCCGGTCAGGGCGAAGTGCCCGAGGTGGTTGACCCCGAACTGCGTCTCGAACCCGTCGGCGGTCCGCCCGTACGGGAGCGCCATCACCCCGGCGTTGTTGATCAGCAGGTCCAGGCGGGCGCTCCGTCTCCCGTACGCGGCGGCGAATTCCCGTACGGAGGCCAGGTCGGCGAGGTCCAGCTCCATGAACTCGGCCTCGGCTCCCGGCACTTCCGCGAGCAGACGGACCACGGCGGCCCGGCCGCGGGCCGCGCTGCGGCAGGCCAGCACGACCGAGGCGCCGCGGCGGGCGAGCTCGCGGGCGGTGATGTAGCCGATACCGCTGTTGGCCCCGGTCACGACGGCGGTCCGGCCGCTCTGGTCGGGGATGTGCGTGGCGTTCCAGCCGGGCATGGCGGCTCCCTCGTGAAGCGGTGGGTCACCGAGGGTAGACCGGGGCGGCCACGGGAGTGTCGCGAGGGCGGGCGCGGAGCCCGGATCCGCAGGCCAGTAGGCTGCGGGTCCGCCCTGTTTCCCCACCCCGTCCCCGAGGAACCGCGCAGTGAGCACCCCGCCGCCCCCCATACCCGTGACGGTCGTCGGCCTCGGTGCAGACGGCTGGGCCGGGCTCACCGCCGCCGGCCGCTCCGCCCTGTCCTGCGCCGAGGTGCTGATCGGCGGGCCGCGCCAGCTCGATCTGCTGCCGGCCGCCGAGTGCGCCGGTGAGCGGGTGGCGTGGCCGAGCCCGCTGCGGCCCGCCGTGCCGAAGCTGATGGCCGAGCACGCCGGCCGCCGGATCGCGGTGCTGGCCAGCGGTGACCCGATGTTCTACGGGATCGGCCGCGCCCTCGCCGAGGAGCTCGGCCCGCGGTCCCTGCGGGTCCACCCGCACCCCTCCTCGGTCTCCTACGCCTGCGCCCGCCTGGGCTGGCCGGTGGAGGACACCGAGGTGATCACCGTGGTCGGCCGTCCGGTGGCCCGGCTCGCGGCCGCGCTCCACGAAGGGCGCCGGGTGCTGGTGCTCAGCGCCGGGGCGGGGTCCCCGGCCGAGATCGCCGCCCTGCTGCGCGAGCGGGGCTTCGGCCCGAGCCGGATGCGGGTGCTGGAGCAGCTCGGGTCCGAGCGCGAGGACGCGTACGAGGGCCACGCCGACGGCTGGGACCACGCGCCCGGCGACCCGCTGAACGTGGTGGCGATCGACTGCCGCCGGGACCCGGCCCACGACGCACCGCGCCTCGGCGCGACCCCCGGCCTGCCGGACGCCGCGTACGAACACGACGGGCAGCTCACCAAGCGGCACGTCCGGGCCGCGACCCTGTGCGCGCTGGCCCCGGCCCCCGGCGAGCTGCTGTGGGACATCGGCGGCGGCTCCGGCTCCATCGGCATCGAGTGGATGCGCACGCACCCCTCGTGCCGGGCGGTGGCGGTGGAGCGCGTCCCGGAGCGGGCCTCGCGCATCGCCCGTAACGCGGCGGCGCTCGGCGTACCCGGCCTGCGGGTGGTCGTCGGCGCCGCACCGCAGGCACTGGCCGGGCTGCCGGCCCCGGACGCCGTGTTCATAGGCGGCGGGCTGACCGCTCCCGGCCTGCTGGACGCGGCCTGGGCCGCCCTGGCCCCCGGCGGCCGGCTGGTGGTCAACACCGTCACCCTGGAGTCGGAGGCGGTGCTCACCGAGCGCTACCGGCGCCACGGCGGCGACCTGGTGAAACTCGCCGTCGCGCACGCCGTGCCGGTCGGCGGTTTCACGGGCTGGAAGCAGGCGATGCCGGTCACCCAGTGGTCGGTGACGAAGTCGGACGGGTCGGCCGCCGGGCCGACCGAGGAAAGGGATCAAACATGACCGTGTACTTCATCGGTGCGGGCCCCGGCGCCGCCGACCTGATCACGGTGCGCGGTGCCCGGACCCTGGCCGCCGCCCCGGTCTGCCTGTACGCGGGCAGCCTGGTGCCGCGCGAACTGCTGGCCGAGTGCCCGGCGGACGCCCGGCTGGTGGACACCTCGCAGCTCAACCTGGACGAGATCATCGCCGAGTGCGTACGGGCCCATGCGGCGGGCCAGGACGTGGCGCGGCTGCACTCCGGCGACCCGTCGGTCTTCAGCGCGGTCGCGGAGCAGATGCGGCGGCTCGACGCGGCCGGCATCCCCTACGAGGTCGTGCCGGGCGTCCCGGCCTTCGCCGCGGCGGCTGCCGCCCTCAAGCGGGAACTGACCGTCCCCACCGTCGGCCAGACGGTGATCCTGACCCGGATCGCCCAGCAGGCCACCCCGATGCCGCCCGGCGAGGACCTGGCCACGCTGGGCCGCAGCGGCGCGCTGCTGGTGCTGCACCTGGCCACCCGCTACGTGGACCGGGTCGTCGACGAGCTGCTGCCGCACTACGGCGCCCAGTGCCCGGTGGCGGTGGTGGCCATGGCCAGCCGCCCCGACGAGCTGATCCTGCGCGGCACCCTGGCCGACATCGCCGCCCAGGTGAAGGAGGCGGGCCTGGTCCGCACCGCCGTCATCCTGGTGGGCCGCACCCTGGGGGCGGAGCAGTTCCGCGACAGCCACCTCTACTCCCCCGAGCGCGACCGGCATGTCTGCTGAGCCGGGCCCCCTCCCGGCCCACCACGTCCTGATCCTGGGCGGCACGACGGAGGCCCGCCGGCTCGCGGAGGCGCTGGCACCCGACCCCTCGTGCCACGTGACGACCTCGCTCGCGGGCCGGGTCACCTCACCCGTGCTCCCGCCCGGCGAGACCCGCATCGGCGGCTTCGGCGGCATCGCGGGCCTCGCGGGCTGGATCGTCGCCCATGACGTCACGCACGTCGTCGACGCCACCCATCCCTTCGCGGAGCGGATGAGTTTCAACGCGGCCGAGGCGCAGGCCCTCACCGGTGTCCCGCTGGTGGCGCTGCGGCGGCCCGGCTGGACGCCGGAGCCGGGCGACGACTGGACCTTCGCGGACTCCCTCGCCGAGGCGGCCGACCGGCTGCCCGGCCTCGGCTCCCGCGCGTTCCTGACCACCGGCCGGATGGGCCTGCACACCTTCGCGCACCTCACCGACACCTGGTTCCTGGTGCGTTCGGTGGACCCGCCGGCCGCGCCGGTGCCGCCGCGCCTCGAAGTACTGCTGGACCGGGGCCCGTTCGGCCTGGCGGGTGAGCGCGAACTGCTGGCCCGTCACCGGATCGACGTCCTGGTCACCAAGGACAGCGGCGGCTCCGCCACCGCCCCCAAGCTGACCGCGGCCCGCGAGGCCGGCATCCCGGTCCTCGTCGTACGCCGCCCGGCGGTCCCGCAGGGCGTGCCGGAAACGGGCTCGGTCGAGGCCGCCCAGGACTGGCTCGGTGTGAGCCGCCAGTAGGTCCGGTTCTGCCTCGGGGAAAAGGAATTGCCTGCTGGGGGCGGGTCGCGTTGGGTGGGCGGCATGACCGAACTGCACACCGAACGCCTCGTCCTGCGCCCCTGGCGGGACTCCGACCTCGATCCCTGGGCGGCGATGAACGCCGATCCGGAGGTCCGGGAGCACCTGGGCGACCCGCTCACCCGTGAGCAGAGCGAGGCCTCCATGGAGCGGTTCCGGGCCGCCTTCGACCGGCGGGGCTACGGCTGGTGGGCCGTCGAGGTCCGGGCCACGGGTGAGTTCATCGGTTTCGCGGGCATGGACGACGTGGACGACGGCCTGCCGTTCACCGGGGTGGAGATCGGCTGGAGGCTCGCCCGCGCCTCCTGGGGACTGGGCTACGCCACCGAGGCCGCGCGGGCGGTCCTCGCCCACGGCTTCGGCACGCTCGGGCTCCCCGAGATCCTCGCCGTGACGACGGCCGGCAACCTCCGCTCCCAGGCGGTGATGCGGAAGATCGGGATGACCCGGAACCCGGCCGACGACTTCGACGACCCCGACGCCCCCGAAGGACCGCTGCGCCCGAACGTGCTGTTCCGCCTGGCGTGCGGCCCGGCAGAGGCGGCGCCGGCGGCGGGCGGTGCGCCCGGATCCGGCTGAGCGGCCACCGGACGGAGGACGGAGGAGGGCCCGGTGCGTCGTCGCACCGGGCCCTCCTCCCGCATCGCTGCGCCCCGCCTCACCCGGTCACGGGTAGCGGCGCGGCGTCCAGGTGATCCTCGAACCGTCCGCGCGCTCGGTGACCTGCGTCTGCGAGGAGCCGATCAGCAGGAGCGTGCGCATGTCCACCTCGGACGGCTCCAGTGCGGCGAGCGTGACGATCCGCACCGACTGCTCGGGGCCGCCCACGTCGCGCGCGACGACCACCGGGGTCTCGGGCGAGCGCAGCTCCAGCAGCAGCTCGCGGGCTTGGGCCACCTGCCAGTTCCGGCTGCGCGAGCCGGGGTTGTAGAGCGCGAGCACCAGGTCGGCCGCGGCGGCCGCGCGCAGCCGTTCCGCGATGACCTCCCAGGGCTTGAGCCGGTCCGAGAGGGAGATGGTCGCGTAGTCGTGGCCGAGCGGGGCGCCGGCCGCGGCGGCCGCCGCGTTGGCCGCGGTCACCCCCGGCAGGACCCGTACCGGCACGTCCTTGTACTCGGCCTGCCCGGCCACCTCCAGGACCGCCGTGGCCATGGCGAAGACACCCGGGTCGCCGCCGGAGACCACGGCCACCCGCTGCCCGCGCCGGGCGAGGTCGAGGGCGAACTCGGCGCGCTCCGACTCCACCTTGTTGTCGGAGCCGTGCCGGACCTGGCCCGGCCTGACGGGCACCCGGTCCAGGTAGGTGGTGTAGCCGACCAGCACCTCGGCGTCGGCCAGCGCGCGCCGGGTCTGCGGGGTGAGCCACAGCGGGCCCGCCGGGCCGGTGCCCACGACGACGACCTCGCCGGGGCCGGACGGCACGCTGCCCGGGTTGCCGATGCGGCTGGGGACCACGGCGACGGCGAAGTACGGGACGGACTCCGGGTCGGTCTCGGCCAGGCGGCCGGTGCGCTCGCCCTCCATCGTGGCGCGCTCGACGTAGCGGGCCTCGGCGAGCCGGCCGCTGTTCTCCATCGCGGCGCGCACGGCGGGGAAGGTCCGGCCGAGCTTCATCACCACCGCCGAGTCGGTGGCGGCGAGCCGGGCGGTGAGCTCCTCCTCGGGCAGGGTGCCGGGAAGGATGGTCAGCACCTCCTCACCCTCCACGAGCGGAGTGCCGAGCCGGGCGGCGGCGGCGCTCACGGAGGTGACGCCGGGGACAACCTCCGTCTCGTACCGGTCCGCGAGCCGCTTGTGCATGTGCATGTACGAGCTGTAGAAGAGCGGGTCGCCCTCGGCGAGCACGGCAACGGTCCGGCCGGCGTCCAGGTGGGCGGCGAGGCGGGCCGCGGCGGCCTCGTAGAACTCCTCCATCGCGCCCTGGTAGCCACCGGGGTGGTCGGTGGTCTCGGTGGTGACCGGGTAGACCAGCGGTTCCTCGACGTGGTCGGCGCGCAGGTGCTTCGCGGCGATCGAACGGGCGATGGAACGGCCGTGGCGGGCGCTGTGGTAGGCCACGACATCCGCCTCGCCGATCACCTCGACGGCGCGCAGGGTCATCAGCGACGGGTCGCCGGGGCCGAGCCCGACCCCGTACAGCCGGCCCTTGGCGATGCCGCTCGTCCCGCTCATTCGGCCACGCTCGCAATGGCGTTGACGGCTGCGGCGGCCATGGCACTGCCGCCGCGCCGACCGCGCACGATCAGGTGGTCGAGGCCCGAGGGGTGTGCGGCGAGGGCGTCCTTGGACTCCGCGGCGCCGATGAAGCCGACGGGGACCCCGATGACGGCGGCGGGGCGCGGGGCGCCTTCCTCGATCATCTCCAGCAGCCGGAACAGCGCGGTCGGCGCGTTGCCCACGGCGATGACCGAGCCCTCCAGCAGGCCGCGGTCGCGCCAGACCTCGAGGGCGGCGGCGCTGCGCGTGGTGCCCATCTTGGCGGCGAGCTCCGGTACGGCCGGGTCGGAGAGCGTGCAGATCACGTCGTTGCCCGCGGGCAGCCGCTTACGGGTGACACCGCTGGCGACCATCTGCACGTCGCACAGGATCGGCGCACCCGCCTCCAGCGCCGCGCGGGCGCGCAGCACGACCTCGGGGGTGTACCCGAGGTCCTGCGGGAGGTCGGTCATTCCGCAGGCGTGGATCATGCGCACCGCGACCTGGGCGACCGTGTCGGGCAGCGCGGAGAGGTCCGCCTCGGCGCGGATCGTGGCAAAGGACTGGCGGTAGATGGCCGCGCCGTCCTTCTCGTACTCAAACACGGTGTACTCGCTCATTTCTTCACTACGTCGGGGTCGGTGCGGGCGTCCGCGAGTGCCGCGGCAAGTTCGGGGGGCCGTACGTCGTGCCGTACGGGTTGGCCGGGGGCGGTGATCCGGTATCCGGGTCCGGTGGCGACCAGATCCACCCAGGCGGTGCCGCGCGGGTGCCCGCAGCGGCGCTCGCAGCCGGACCAGTGCACGGGCAGCTGCCCCCGTGCCCGGTCGACGACGGCCCGCGCGTCGGCGCGTACGTCCGCAAGGGATTTCGCACAACCCGGCTGCCCCGCACAGGCGGTGACGGACTGCCAGGGACTGTCGGGGGTGAGGACCAGCCCGGCGTCCTCGATGAAGGCGGCGGCGCGGGCGCCCGCCGCGGGCAGGACGACGCTGCGCCACGGGGTGACGCGCAGCCGGCCGCTCCCCTCCTCCGCGGCCTGTACGAGGACCCGCCACTGGGCCGAGTCGAGCCGGCCGAGCGGGGGCAGGACACAGAGGGCGGACCGGCCGTGCCGGCCCGGGCCCCACGGCCGGGGCGGCGCCGCGTACGGCCAGTCCACGGCGCCGGCGGTGGGCGCGGCGGCGATGCCATCGGCCTCCAGGCGCCGGGCGAACTCGACCGTCTCCAGGGGGCTTTCGGCAGGCAGTTCGGACACCCGCCAGGCCTGGGTGCCGGCTTCGGCGGCGGTGTCGAGGAAGTACCGGGCGGCTGCGAGCGCCGCCCGGGGAGAGTCCGGCCCGGCCAGCTCCACGGCGTCGGCGGCCCGGCCGAGCCGCACCAGCGCCCGGCCGCCGGGGCGGCCGAGGGCGGTCACGTCCGGGCCGAGCGACGCCACGTCGCCGCGCCCGTCGTCGAAGGCGAACAGGAACCGCCCGGACAGCGCGGCCGTCCAGGGGCCGGCGCACAGCAGCCGGTCGAACTCCATGGCCCAGGCCAGCGCGTCGGGCCGGTCCGGGCCGCCGGGTTCCGCCAGGCCGGACATCGGCGTGGCCACGATGTTCCGTACCCGCTCGTGGCTCGGCGCGGGAAGCAGCCCGGCCCCGTCCAGCAGCTCCGCGAGGCCGGCGCCGCACCCGTCGGCCAGGCCGCGCAGCTGCACGTTGCCGCGCGAGGTCAGCTCGAGGTGTCCGTCCCCGAAGCGGTCGGCGGCGAGCGCCAACGCCGAGGCCTGCGCCGCGGTGAGCAGCCCGCCGGGCAGCCGGACCCGCGCCAGGAACCCGTCGTCCGCAGCGTGCAGCCGCAGCGCACCGGGGCAGGCGTCACCACGCTCCCGTATGACGGGTTCGTCCCGCGATGCGGCGGAGGGGGGCTGGGGCATGGCCGCGAGCATACCCACGATTACGACCCCCCGACCTGTGTCCGTCACCACCCCGACCAGCGACTCCGGCCCCGCCGCCCTTCCGGCCCCGCCGGCGTTCGAGGCGCGGGGCCCGGGGCGAAGCCAGCCCTTCCGGCCCCGCCGGCGTTTGAGGCGCGGGGCCCGGGGCAGAGCCCCGGCAGCGGCGCCGCACCCGGCGGACCACACCGGACCTCACGACCGCACCCCACCCGCCACCCCGGCCGCAGCCACCCGCCCCCTAAGATGACCTTCCGGCGGACCACACGGCCCGCCGTCGCCGAGGACGGCGACATGGGAGGAAGCCCGGTGCGATTCCGGCGCGGTCCCGCCACTGTGAACCCCGCGGAGCGATCCCGCACCACGGGGTGAGTCAGGAACTCCCGCTGTCCTCACACTGCCCGGGGCGCGGAAACCCCGAGGAAGGCCTGCCGCCGCATGATCCTGCTGCTGTCGACGTCCGACACCGATCTGCTCAGCGCCCGCGCAGCGAACACGGCGGACGGCCCCGTCCCGTACCGGTTCGCGAACCCCTCCCGTCTTCCCCTCGACGACCTCCCCGGCCTCCTCGACGGGGCCGACCTGGTCGTCGTACGCCTCCTCGGCGGCCTCCGTGCCTGGCAGGACGGCCTCGACGTGCTCCTGGCCCCCGGCCAGACCCGCCCGGTCGTCGTCCTGACCGGCGAACAGGCCCCGGACGCCCAGCTCATGGAGGCCTCCACGGTCCCCATCGGCATCGCGGCCGAGGCCCACGGCTACCTCGCGCACGGCGGCCCCGCCAACCTGGAGCAGCTGGCCCGGTTCCTCTCCGACACCGTCCTGCTGACCGGCCACGGCTTCGAACCCCCGGCCGCCTCCCCCACCTGGGGCCCTCTGGAGCGCACCCCGCAGCGCACCGAGGGCCCGCGGATCGCCGTGCTCTACTACCGCGCCCACCAGATGAGCGGCAACACCTCCTTCGTGCACGCCCTGTGCGACGCGATCGAGGCCCACGACGCCCAGGCGCTGCCCCTGTACGTGTCCTCCCTGCGCACGCCCGAGCCCGAGCTGATCGCGGCGCTGGAGTCGGCCGACGCGGTCGTCACCACCGTCCTCGCGGCCGGCGGCACCAAGCCCGCCACCGCCTCGGCGGGCGGCGACGACGAGTCCTGGGACGCGGGCGCGCTCGCCGGTCTCGGCGTGCCGATCCTGCAGGCCCTGTGCCTGACCGGGTCGCGCTCCGCCTGGGAGGAGAACGACGAGGGCCTCTCCCCGCTGGACGCCGCCACGCAGGTCGCGGTGCCCGAGTTCGACGGCCGTCTGATCACCGTCCCGTTCTCCTTCAAGGAGATCGACGAGGACGGCCTGCCCGCCTACGTGGCCGACCCCGAGCGGGCCGCCCGGGTCGCGGGGATCGCCGTACGCCACGCCCGCCTGCGGCACATCGACCGCCGCGACAAGAAGGTCGCGCTGGTCCTCTCCGCGTACCCGACGAAGCACTCGCGCATCGGCAACGCGGTCGGCCTCGACACCCCGGCCAGCGCCGTGGAGCTGCTGCGCACGCTCATCGCGGGCGGCTACGACTTCGGGCCGACCGAGAACATCCCGGGTCTGGTCTCGGGCGACGGCGACGAGCTGATCCGCGCCCTGATCGAGGCCGGCGGCCACGACCAGGACTGGCTGACCGAGGAGCAGCTGGCCCGCAACCCGGTCCGGATCCCGGCCGCCGACTACAAGCGGTGGTTCGCGGAGCTCCCGGCCGAACTGCGCGACAGCGTCACCGAGCACTGGGGCGAGGCCCCGGGCAACATGTTCGTGGACCGCTCGGCGAACCCGGACGGCGACATCGTCCTCGCCGCCCTGCGCCGCGGGAACCTGCTGATCCTCATCCAGCCGCCGCGCGGCTTCGGCGAGAACCCGATCGCGATCTACCACGACCCGGACCTGCCGCCCTCGCACCACTACCTGGCCGCGTACCGCTGGATCCAGGCGCGCGCCGAGGACGGCGGCTTCGGCGCCGACGCGATGATCCACCTGGGCAAGCACGGCAACCTGGAGTGGCTGCCGGGCAAGAACGCGGGCCTGTCCGCCGCGTGCGCGCCCGACGCCGCGCTCGGCGACCTGCCCCTCATCTACCCGTTCCTGGTCAACGACCCGGGCGAGGGCACCCAGGCCAAGCGCCGCGTGCACGCCACCCTGGTCGACCACCTGGTGCCGCCGATGGCGCGCGCGGAGTCGTACGGCGACATCGCGCGCCTGGAGCAGCACCTGGACGAGTACGCCCAGATCTCGGCGATGGACCCGGCGAAGCTGCCGGCCATCCGCGCCCAGATCTGGACCCTGATCCAGGCCGCGAAGCTCGACCACGACCTCGGTCTGGAGGAGCGCCCGGACGACGACGGCTTCGACGACTTCCTGCTGCACGTCGACGGCTGGCTGTGCGAGGTCAAGGACGCCCAGATCCGCGACGGTCTGCACGTCCTGGGCGGCGCGCCGACCGGTGAGGCCCGGGTCAACCTGGTCCTCGCGATCCTGCGCGCCCGCCAGATCTGGGGCGGTACGACGGCCCTTCCGGGTCTGCGCGAGGCGCTCGGCCTCGACGAGTCCAAGGCCACCCGCACCTCGGCTGACGCCGTCGAGGAGCAGGCCCGCGCCCTGGTCCGGGCGATGGAGGACGCGAACTGGTCCCTCGACTCCGTGGCCTCGGTCGCGGCGGACCACCCGGCGGACGTCGCGGCGGTCCTGTCCTTCGCGGCCCGTGAGGTGGTCCCGCGCCTGGCCGGCACCACGGACGAGATCACCCACGTGGTCGCGGCCCTGGACGGCCGGTTCATCCCGGCGGGCCCGTCCGGCTCCCCGCTGCGCGGCCTGGTCAACGTGCTCCCGACGGGCCGCAACTTCTACTCGGTCGACCCCAAGGCCGTCCCCTCGCGCCTGGCGTGGGAGACGGGCCAGGCGCTCGCCGAATCCCTCCTCACCCGCTACCGCACCGACAACGGCGAGTGGCCCGCCTCCGTGGGCCTGTCCCTGTGGGGCACGAGCGCGATGCGCACCTCGGGCGACGACGTGGCGGAAGCACTCTCCCTCCTCGGTATCCGTCCGGTCTGGGACGAGGCCTCGCGCCGCGTCACCGGCCTGGAGCCGATCCCGCTCGACGAGCTGGGCCGCCCCCGCATCGACGTCACCCTGCGCATCTCGGGCTTCTTCCGCGACGCGTTCCCGCACGTGATCGGCCTGCTGGACGACGCGGTGCGCCTGGCGGCATCGCTGGACGAGCCGGACTCGGAGAACTTCATCCGGGCCCACGCCCGGGCGGACCTGGCCGAGCACGGTGACGAGCGCCGGGCCACCACCCGTATCTTCGGCTCGCGCCCGGGCACGTACGGCGCCGGCATCCTCCAGCTGATCGACTCCCGCGACTGGCGCACGGACGCCGACCTCGCGGAGGTCTACACGGTGTGGGGCGGCTACGCGTACGGCCGGGGCCTGGAAGGGCGCCCCGCCCGGGACGAGATGGAGACGGCCTACAAGCGCATCACGGTCGCGGCGAAGAACACGGACACCCGCGAGCACGACATCGCGGACTCGGACGACTACTTCCAGTACCACGGCGGCATGGTGGCCACGGTCCGCGCCCTGCGCGGCACCGCCCCGGAGGCCTACATCGGCGACTCCACCCGCCCGGAGACGGTCAAGACCCGCACCCTGGTCGAGGAGACGTCGCGCGTCTTCCGGGCCCGCGTCGTGAACCCCAAGTGGATCGAGGCGATGCGCCGCCACGGCTACAAGGGCGCCTTCGAGCTCGCGGCGACGGTGGACTACCTCTTCGGCTACGACGCGACGACGGGCGTGATCGCGGACTGGATGTACGACAAGCTCACCGAGACGTACGTCCTGGACCCGACGAACCGCGCCTTCCTGGAGGAGGCCAACCCCTGGGCCCTGCACGGCATCGCGGAGCGCCTGCTGGAGGCGGAGTCCCGCGGCATGTGGGAGAAGCCGGACCCGCAGATCCTCGAATCCCTCCGCCAGGTCTACCTGGACACGGAGGGCAACCTGGAGGGCGAGTCGGAGTAGCCCTCCAGCGCTGACGCCCCGCACACAGGCCGTCCCCCTCACCCTGCCGAAGGGTGAGGGGGACGGCTTTCCTCATGCGGGCCCGCGCACCCCGAGCAGCGCGAACCCGGTACTGCGTACTACGCCTTGACGGTCTGGTTCAGCGCGACGAGCGCCTGCGCCCAGCGGACGTACTTCAGCTGCCCGAAGTCGGCGACGGTCTTGACCCCGAACGCCTCGTGCAGCAGCTTGCCGTCCTCGTCACTGACGCCCTTGAGCGCGGCAACGGGAGCCGCGAGCACCTCGGCGAGCGGCTTGTCGGCCCACGCCTTGTCGAGCACCTTGTCCAGATCGATCGCCATGAGCGTCCCTCTCGGAATCCCGAAACGAATATCGGGGCAAACCTAACCCAATCCGACAATCACCCCACGCTCCGACACCCCGTGGCTCCGACCGAAGCGCAAGCCGGACGAGCGGCCTCAACAGGGCACGGTCACTCTGCGCGGAGGTCGCGGCAAGGCTTCCTCATCCCTCGCCACATGGTTCCGTATTCCGCGAGGACGGCCTCTAGCGTTCGGCAGGGCCCCGCACCGCGGAACGATCCGTCCGTCACCTGATGCGGTGAAATCACCCTTGTCCCATGCGTACCAGGGGTAAGGCACTGCTGATCTCGTGCGGGGGACCGGGGCGACCGGTGTCCCGTACCCATGGACGAAAGGCCGACCCCGCCGTGACGCAGCCGTTCCAACTGCCGGATTTCTATGTGCCCTATCCGGCACGACTGAACCCCCACCTGGAGCACGCACGGACCCACACCAAGCAGTGGGCGCGCGACTTCGGGATGCTGGAGGGTTCCGGCGTCTGGGAGGAGAGCGACCTCGACTCGCACGACTACGCCCTGCTCTGCTCGTACACCCACCCCGACTGCGACCGCGACGCGCTGGCACTGGTCACCGACTGGTACGTGTGGGTGTTCTTCTTCGACGACCACTTCCTGGAGATGTTCAAGCGCTCCCAGGACCGCGACGGCGCCAAGGCCTACCTCGACCGGCTCGCCGCCTTCATGCCGATGGACCTGTCCGCCGGCTTCCCCGAGCCCACCAACCCGGTGGAGGCGGGGCTCGCCGACCTCTGGGCGCGCACCGTCCCGGCCATGTCAGCCCACTGGCGGGAACGGTTCTCCTTGTCCACGAAGAACCTCCTCGACGAGTCGATGTGGGAGCTCGCCAACATCAACATCGGGCGCGTGGCGAACCCCCTCGAGTACATCGAGATGCGCCGGAAGGTCGGCGGCGCCCCCTGGTCGGCCGGCCTGATCGAGTACGTGTCCGCCGAGGTCCCCGCACGCGTCGCGCACTCACGTGCGCTCGGCGTGCTGCGCGACGCCTTCTCCGACGCCGTGCACATCAGGAACGACATCTTCTCCTACGAACGCGAGGTCACCCACGAGGGCGAACTCTCCAACGCCGTCCTGGTGCTGGAGACCTTCCTCGGCTGCACCACCCAGGAGGCCGCCGAGGCCTCCAACGACCTGCTCACCTCCCGCCTCCACCAGTTCGAGCAGACCGCGCTCCACGAGCTCCCCCAGCTCATCGCCGACCACACGCTCGACCCGGCGGAGATCACGGCCGTCCTCGCCTACGCCAAGGGCCTGCAGGACTGGCAGTCCGGCGGCCACGAGTGGCACATGGTCTCCAGCCGCTACATGAACAAGGAGGCCCGGCCCACCGCCCCGGCGACGCTGCCCTTCCTGCCGACCGGACTCGGCACCACCGCGCTCGACCTGCGGTCCGTGTTCACCCGGCGCTCGATGGAACTGCGCCGCCGTTCCTTCTCCCACGTCCCCTTCGAGCGCACCGGCCCCTCCGTCGTCCCCGAGATCCACATGCCGCACCGGCTCTCCCTCAGCCCGCATCTGGCCCACGCACGCGAGGAGTCCGTGGCCTGGTCCCGGCGCATGGGCCTGCTGGACCCGCAGCCCGGTGACCCGGGCTCGGCGATCTGGACCGAGGAGCGGCTGCGGGGCTTCGACTTCGCGCTCTGCTCGGCCGGCATCGATCCCGACGCGACGCCGCAGGAGCTGGCCCTCAACGCCTGCTGGCTGACCTGGGGCACGTACGGGGACGACTACTACCCGGTGGTCTTCGCCCAGGGCAGGAACCTTCCGGCGGCCAAGGCGACCACCGCCCGCCTCATCGCCATGATCCCGGTCGACCACGCCGGACAGCCGGAGCCGGTCACCGCGATGGAGCGTGCGCTCGGCGACCTGTGGGTGCGCACCAGCGCCGGCATGTCCGCCGGGCAGCGCACCGAGTTCCGGGCGACCCTGGTGAACATGCTGGAGAGCTGGGTGTGGGAGGTGGACAACCAGATCCAGAACCGCATCCCGGACCCGGTGGACTACGCGGAGATGCGCCGCCACACCTTCGGCAGCCACCTCACGATGTACCTGTGCCGTCTCGGGCACCTGGGCCGGGGCATCCCCGAGGAGATCTACGCCTCCGGGACCATCCGCTCACTGGAGAACGCGGTCGCGGACGCCGCCTGCATGATCAACGACATCTACTCCTACCAGAAGGAGGTGGAGGTCGAGGGCGAGGTCCACAACTACATCCTGGTCACACGGAACTTCTTCGACGTCGACTACCCGCAGGCCCTGCACATCTGCCATGAGCTGATGACCCGGCGGACCGAGGAGTTCGAGCACATCGTGGCCAACCAGCTCCCGCTGCTCTATGACGACTGGAAGCTCGGCCCGCAGGCCCGGGAGGCCCTGGACGCGTACGTGGGCGAGCTGAAGGACTGGCACGCCGGCATCCTCAACTGGCACGAGAAGATCCGCCGTTACCGCTCGGAGGACCTGCACCCGCAGCCCGACCTGCTGTCCACCCGCATCCTGGGCCCCGGCTTCGGCATGGCGGCCGCCCGGATCTCCATGTCGGCCTGATCCCGGCGGCGGGGCGGTCCGTTCCCCCGACCCGCCGCCACCGCCGCCGTGCGTCAGAACTCGTCGCTCGTGTGCGGCAGTACGGGCGTCCGCAGGGCCGCATCCAGCGCCGCCGCCGCGCCCGGCGTGTGCTCCCGTACGAGCCCGGCCGCGACGAGTTCCCCGACCCGGGTCCCGCCGAGGTAGCAGGCGCCCAGTTCGCGTACGTCCAGGGCCAGGTCGGCAGCGGAGTCGGCGTGCTCGTACGTCGCCCCGCCCGGCCCCGCCTCGAGGCGGAAGCGCCCGGCGTTCGCGGGCAGCCGTACGTCGTGCACCTCCAGCACCACCTCCACCGGCGCGGCCCAGGAACGCGCCGCCAGCGCCGCGCCCACATCGACCAGGCGCACCCAGAGCGCCGGGAACTGGGCGGTGACCCGTACCTGGTCCCGGTCCGCGGCGAAGTGCAGCAGCGGGTCGTCGAGCGGGCGGCCCCACGCCGAGACCTTTCCGGTGAGGTCGAGGGAGGCCACGCACTCCCACAGCGCGGCGGCGACCGCCGGGGTCTCGGCCTCCAGTTCGTCGACCCGGACCAGGCCCGGGACGCGGGATCGTCCGGCCCCGCCCCCGTCGTCCTCCGGCTTCGTGCGGTAGAGGACGTATCCGGCGATCGGCTCGTCCAGGTCGCCCAGGACGATGATCCGCGGCGGGCTCAGCTCCTCGTCCTCCTCGTCCTGTTCGGCGAGCCACTCGTCGCGCCAGCGCTGCTCGCTGCGGGTGGGGCGGCCGGCCCGCCCGGCGCGGGCGGCCTCGTGGAAGGGCCCGATCACGGCGAGGGCCTCTTCCGGGTCGAGGAGCCGCAGCGGGCGCCGGTCCGGGTCGATGCGCAGGGCCAGCGGACGGGTGGAGTCGATCTCGACGGTGGCGCCGGTGGTGGCGCTGCCGTAGCCGAACCGGCCGTAGATGGCGGCCTCGGAGGCCCAGAGGGCGGCGATCGGGCTGCCCGCGGCGGCGGTGCGCCCGAGCATCTCGGCCATCAGGCCGGTGAGGACGCCGCGCCGGCGGTGGGTGGGGGCGACGCAGACGAAGGTGAGCCCGGGGCAGGGCAGATCCGCCCCGGGCACGGAGAGCCGGAAGTCGTAAGCGGCCATGAAGCCGACCAGGGTGGTGCCGTCGTAGGCGCCGATCCGGTCGCAACTCGCGAGCAGCGCGTGGTGTTTCTCCCGGAGCTCCTTCTCGGGCCGGTCGTGGAAGACCAGGTACGCGAGCTCCAGAGCGCGGTCGATGTCGGACTCGGGTACGTCACGGATGTCCACCATGATCGCGAGACTAATCGGTCATCGCGGACCGGTCACCTCATAATGGCCCGCTTCCCGCATGTGGCCGGATTTCAGGCCCGATCCGGCCTGCGGGACGGGTCAGGAGCCGGTGGCGCGGACCGAGCCGGTGCTGGAGCCGCTGGTGTCACCGAGGAAGCAGGTGACCTCGTGGTCGTCCGAGCTCCAGCCCTCGGAGGTCGGATAGTAGTAGTAGATCTCCATGGTCTTCGGGAGCTTCGCGTCGTCGCCCACGTAGTCGGTGAACTCCTTGCCGGCGCACCGCTTGTCGGCGATCGCGATGATCTTCTCCTTGCCCGGGTACGGCCCGTCCTTCAGGTCGAAGACGGCGTACGCCTCCGACTGGTGCGGCCCGGTGCAGGGCACGGTGTCCACCGAAGGGGGCGCCTTGCCGTCCACGTCCTCGGTCTTCAGTTCCTCCTCGGTGTCGAAGCAGTCGCCCACCTCGATGTCGGCCACGTCGCCGAAGACCGGGCCGGCGACCCGGCCACCGCTGTCGCGCTTCGACAGGGCGCCGGCGGCGTCCGCCGCTCCGAGGAGCCCGAGGGACAGTACGACCACGAGGACCGCGCTGCGGACGGCGGCGGGCGCGAAGGCCGGGCCGCCGCCCCTGCGCCGACGGTGGCGCGCGGAGAGGGTGATGCCGCCCGGGATCAGCGGGATCCGGCGGATCGCCCGGCACATCGACAGGACGAACGCCACGGCGGCGGAGTCGCCCCGCCGGACGCCGTGCGACCGGCGGGGCGGCTCCGGCTGTCCGTACGGTCCCGGGTGCGGGTGCGGGTGCGGGTCCGGGTGCGGCCCGTGCCACGACGGTGGTTGCGGGGGTTGCGACAGTCTGGACATGCGCACAGCACTCCTTGCACAGAGCGTGGGACGCGGCCGACCGGCCACTTCCCACGCTACTCCCCGGCGCGGAGCTCGTCCTGACGGGCGGCGGGACCGCTCCAGCCGGCCGGGACATGGCCGAGCCGGATGCGCTGCGGATGGTCCCCGACGGGGACGGAGACCCGCTTGGCGCCGGTGGCGAAGTCGATGGCCGTGACCCGGTCGGCGCCGCTCTCGGAGATCACGCAGGCGGTGCCGTCGCCGTCGACCGTGGCCCAGTACGGCTTGGCGGCGGGTACGAGCGGGCCCTCGGCCAGGGTGGCTCGGTCCACGACGGTGGCGTAGTCGTCCATGGTGCCCGCGATGCAGAGCTTGGCCCCGTCGGGGCTCATGGACATGCCGTGGTGGCGGGAGTCGTTGACCCAGGTGGTGCGGTCGGTGCTGGTGGCGGGGTTCATCGGGAGGGTCTTGAGGCGGGTGATCCGGTCGGAGGCCACGTCGTACTCGAGGAATCCGTTGAAGAAGGAGACCTGGAAGTAGAGCTTCGACTCGTCGGGGCTGAAGGACACCGGGCGGACGGAGTCGGACAGGTCCCGGCGGCCGAAGGCGTCCAGGCGCTCCCGCATGTCGATCACCCGGACGGTGCGGAAGGTCTGCGCGTCGACCACGGTGATCTTCCGGTCGCCCTTCGTCCAGTCGAGCCAGGGGGCGTCCAGGGCGGTGTTCACCTCGCCGATGGAGCTGTTCCACAGGAAGCGGCCGTCGCGGGAGAAGGTGTTCTCGTGCGGCTTGTCCCCGGTGCCGAAGGAGCCGACCTGGCGCCCGGTGGTGATGTCCAGGACGTGCACGGTGTTGGAGGTGGAGGCCGAGACGGCGATGCGGGTCCCGTCCGGGGAGACCGCCATGTGGTCGGCCCGGAAGCCCGACACCGGGAAGCGCCAGTTGATGCGTCCGGAGGCCACGTCGATGGACACGACGTCGGCGAAGCTGGGGCGGGAGGCGACGACGGCGGAGCCGTCCGGGGTGGTGAACATGTCGTCGACGAACTGATCGTGGCCCTCGCCGGCGCTCTCCCGGATGCCGAGGAAGAAGGCGAGCTTCACGGGGTTGAGGTAGATCTCGCGGAGCCGCTCCGCCTTGTCGGGGATCATATTGATCCGGCCGACCTTGGCGAGGTCGCCGGTGGAGGCGAGGACGTCGGCGGTCCCCTCCCAGTTGTTGCCGACGAAGAGCACCTCGCGCAGGACGCCGCCAGGACCGGTGGCGGTGGCGGGAGATGGGCCGGTACCGGCGCCGGCCGGGGCCGGCGCGAGGACGGTGAGCAGGGTGGCCGCGGCCAGCAGGCCCAGGGTTCGCACGGTACGCAACATCCGCTCAACTCCGCTGCAGGAAAGGGATGGAGAGGGTGCCTCCTATTACCGGCGGGTAAAATAGGGGGAACGCCGAAAGGGCGCAACCCCCGCGGGGTGCGCCCTTTTCTCACGTTCCGCCGACGCCCTGCCGAGGTCCGGCTCACGCGCGGCTCGCGTCCGGCTCACGTCGGGCCGTCACGCGCGGCTCACGTCGGGCCGTCACCCCTTCAAGCGACGGAACCGATCCTGTCGATCACCGTGTTCGAGATGTCCGGGTGGATCGGGATGTGCGCGCCGGTCAGGGCCGCGCCGGTGCCTCCGCGGCGGTTCGCGACGATCTCGGCGGCGATGGACAGCGCGGTCTCCTCGGGCGAGCGGGCGCCGAGGTCCAGCCCGATCGGGGAGCGCAGCCGGGCCAGTTCGATTTCGGTCACGCCGACTTCGCGCAGACGCTTGTTGCGGTCCTCGTGGGTGCGGCGGGAGCCCATGGCGCCGACGTAGGCGACGGGGAGCCTGAGGGCCAGTTCGAGGAGCGGGACGTCGAACTTGGCGTCGTGGGTGAGCACGCACAGGACGGTCCGGCCGTCCACTTCGGTGGTCTCCAGGTAGCGGTGGGGCCAGTCCACGACGATCTCGTCCGCCTCGGGGAAGCGGGTCTTCGTCGCGAAGACGGGCCGCGCGTCGCACACCGTCACCCGGTATCCGAGGAACTTGCCGATCCGCACGAGGGCGGAGGCGAAGTCGATGGCACCGAAGACGATCATCCGCGGGGGCGGGACGCTGGACTCGACCAGCACCTTCAGCGGCTCTCCGCAGAGCCTGCCGTCTGCGCCGATCTCCAGCACGCCGGTCCGGCCGGCGTCCAGCATGGCGCGGGCCTCTTCGGCGATGGTGCGGTCCAGCTCGGGGTGTCCGCCGAATCCGCCCTGGTGGGCGCCTTCGGTACGGACGAACACGGCGCGGCCCATGAGCTCGGCCGGGCCCTGCGCTATCCGGGCCACCGCCGCGGCCTCGCCGCGGGCCGCGGCGGCCAGGCCGGCCGCGAACACCTCCCGCACGGGAGAGCCCACGCGGACCGGGGTGACCAGGATGTCGATGATTCCGCCGCAGGTCAGACCCACGGCGAAGGCATCGTCGTCGCTGTATCCGAAGCGCTCCCGGACGGTCTCGCCGTCCTCCAGCGACTGCCGGCACAGCTCGTACACCGCACCCTCCACGCATCCACCGGACACCGAGCCGATGGCCGTTCCCTCGCTGTCGACGGCGAGGGCGGCACCGGGCTGCCGGGGCGCGCTCCCGCCGACCGCCACGACGGTGGCGACGGCGAAGTCACGTCCCTGCTCGACCCACCGGTTCAGCTCTTCGGCGATGTCCAGCATGGGGGGCCTCCTCGGAGAGGTTCGGTTCCAGTATCGGATACGTGAAGGGTGCGGTTCTGGCTGATCAGGCCGGTCCGGGTCAGCCGACCCCGAGCCAGTGCTCGATCGGGTTCAGGGCGAAGAACACCACGAAGATCGCGGTCAGCGCCCACATGAAGCCGCCGATCTCCCGGGCCTTGCCCTGGGCGATCTTGATGGCGACGTACGAGATGACACCGGCGGCGACGCCGGCCGTGATCGAGTACGTGAACGGCATGATCACGACGGTCAGGAAGACCGGGATCGCGGTCGCGCTGTCGGCCCAGTCCACGTGGCGGGCGTTCTGCATCATCATCGCGCCGATGACGACCAGGGCCGCGGAGGCGACCTCACCCGGGACGATCTGCGTGATCGGGGTGAAGAAGAGGCAGGCGGCGAAGAAGAGGCCGGTGACCACGGAGGCGAGGCCCGTGCGGGCACCCTCGCCGACGCCGGTCGCGGACTCGACGAACACGGTCTGGCCGGAGCCGCCCGCGACGCCACCGATGGCGCCACCGGCACCGTCGATGAAGAGCGCCTTGGACAGGCCCGGCATGCGGCCCTTGTCGTCGGCGAGCTTGGCCTCGGTACCGACACCGATGATGGTGGCCATCGCGTCGAAGAAGCCGGCGAGCACCAGGGTGAAGACGATCATGCCGATCGTCATGTAGCCCACGTCGCCCCAGCCGCCGAAGGAGACGTCGCCGAAGAGCGAGAAGTCCGGCATGGAGACCGCGGAGCCGTCGAGGGTGGGCGGACCGTTCTTCCAGGCCTTCGGGTCGATGTCCACGATGGCGTTGAGGATCGCTGCCAGGACGGTGCCGCCGACGATGCCGATCAGGATGGCGCCGGGCACCTTGCGGGCCTGGAGCATGAAGATCGCGATCAGGGTGATGCAGAAGAGCATGACGGGCCAGCCCGACAGCTCACCGACCGCGCCGAGCTGGACGGGGGGACCGAACTCCGGACCCTTGCCCACGAAGCCGGCCTTGAAGAAGCCGATCAGCGCGACGAAGAGGCCGATGCCCATGGTGATGGCGTGCTTGAGCGCGAGGGGGATCGCGTTCATGATCATCTCTCGGAGGCCGGTGACGACCAGGAGACAGATCACGACACCGTAGACCACACACATTCCCATGGCCTGCGGCCAGGTCATCTGGGGGGCCACCTGCGAGGCCAGCACGCCGGACACGGACAGACCGGCGGCGAGGGCGAGCGGCACCTTGCCGACGAAGCCCATGAGGAGCGTGGTGACGGCTGCGGCGAACGCGGTGGCGGTGATGATCGCCGAGGCGGCCATCGAGGCGCCGGCGACGTCCTTGCCCGAGAGGAGCAGGGGGTTGAGCAGCAGGATGTACGCCATCGCCATGAAGGTCGTGATACCGCCACGAACCTCATTGCCGACGTTGGATCCTCTGTGCGTTATGTGAAAGTACCGGTCGAGCCAGGACCTTCCCGCGGGGGGATGAGAGCCGTCGCCGGCATCTTCCGCGGTGGTCTTCGGCTCTACTGACGATTGGGTCATGGTGCCTAACTCCCAAGGTTCAAAGGGGCACCCGCTTGGAGATTGGAGACGCGGGATTTGGGATGGTGCGTTTGGCTGCACGACCCGGGGTGACGGCCCGAGGCGACGCGAATGTGCACTGCGTGTACTGCGGGTAGTGCGGGGGTGACCGCTGGTACTACGGGGGTTCTTGCAGGGGTACTGCCAAGTGAAGGGACCGCGAGCGGGGCGGTGCTTCGTATGTCCTCCGGACGGCGCGCCGTGAAGTGTGACGTTCCCATGCGCACCGTCCGGAGAGTCTGAGGAGGTCCGGGGGCCTTGCGGCCCCCGGACCGCGCCGTCCTAGAGGGTCCCGGTAAGGGCTTCCGGACGGATCGGCGTCTTGTTGATCTCAAGACCCGTCGCCTGCCGGATCGCCGCGATGACGGCCGGGGTGGACGAGAGGGTCGGGGCCTCGCCCATACCGCGCAGGCCGTAGGGGGCCTTCGGGTCGGCGAGCTCCAGGACGTCGACCGGAATGGTCGGGGTGTCGAGGATGGTCGGGATCAGGTAGTCCGTGAAGGAGGGGTTGCGCACCTTCGCGGTCTTCGGGTCCACGATGATCTCTTCCATGATCGCGACGCCGAGACCCTGGGTGGTACCACCCTGGATCTGGCCGACCACGGAAAGCATGTTGAGGGCCTTGCCGACGTCCTGTGCGGTCGCCAGCTCGACGACCTTGACGAGGCCGAGCTCGGTGTCCACCTCGACGACCGCGCGGTGCGCGGCGAAGGTGTACTGGACGTGGCCGTTGCCCTGGCCGGTGACCAGGTCGAAGGGCTCGGTCGCCGCGTGACGGAACTCGAGCTCGAGGTCGATGGCCTCGTTCCCGAGGATGTCGGCGATGTCCGCGAGGACCTCGCCGCCGTCGGTGACGACCTTTCCGCCTTCGAGCAGCAGCTCGGCCGTGGCCCACGCGGGGTGGTACGAGCCGTTCTTGCGGCGGCCGATCTCCAGGAGCGCCTCGCGGACGGCCTCACAGGTGTTCTTCACCGCGCCACCGGTCATGTACGTCTGCCGGGAGGCGGACGTGGAACCGGCGGAGCCGACCTGCGTGTCGGCCGGGTGGATGGTCACCTGCGTGACGCCCAGCTCGGTACGGGCGATCTGCGTGTGAACGGTGATGCCGCCCTGGCCGACCTCCGCCATGGCCGTGTGGACCATCGCGACGGGCTCGCCGTTGATGACCTCGAGCCGCACGCGGGCGGTCGAGTAGTCGTCGAAGCCCTCGGAGAAGCCGACGTTCTTGATGCCGACCGCGTAGCCGACGCCGCGGACGACGCCCTCACCGTGGGTGGTGTTCGAGAGGCCACCGGGCAGCGCGCGGACGTCCGCGCTCTCGCCGGCGGACTCCCACTGGCGCTCGGGCGGCAGCGGGCGGGCCTTGACCCGGCGCAGCAGCTCGGCGACGGGCGCCGGGGCGTCCACGACCTGGCCGGTCGGCATGACCGTGCCCATCTCCATGGCGTTCAGCTGGCGGAACTCGACCGGGTCCATGCCCAGCTTCGCCGCGAGCTTGTCCATCTGGGCCTCGTAGGCGAAGCAGGCCTGGACGGCGCCGAAGCCGCGCATCGCGCCGCAGGGCGGGTTGTTCGTGTAGAGCGCGATCGCCTCGATGTCCACGTCCTCCAGGACGTAGGGACCCACCGAGAGGGAGGAGGCGTTGCCCACGACCGCCGGGGAGGCGGACGCGTAGGCGCCGCCGTCCAGGACGATCTTGCACTTCATGTGCGTGAGCTTGCCGTCCTTGGTGGCGCCGTGCTCGTAGTACAGCTTCGCCGGGTGACGGTGCACGTGGCCGAAGAAGGACTCGAACCGGTTGTAGACGATCTTGACCGGCTTGTTCGTGGCCAGGGCCAGGAGGCAGGCGTGGATCTGCATCGAGATGTCCTCGCGGCCACCGAAGGCACCGCCGACGCCCGAGAGCGTCATACGGACCTTCTCCGGCGGGAGGCCCAGGACCGGGGCGATCTGCTGGAGGTCCGAGTGCAGCCACTGGGTGGCGACGTAGAGCTCGACACCGCCGTCCTCGGACGGCACGGCCAGACCGGACTCCGGGCCGAGGAAGGCCTGGTCCTGCATGCCGAAGGTGTACTCGCCCTCGACGATGACGTCGGCGCGCTTGCGGGCCTCCTCCACGTTGCCGCGGATGATCGGCTGGCGGTGCACGATGTTCGGGTGCGGGACGTGACCGATGTGGTGGTCGTCGCGGCCCTCGTGGATCAGCGGCGCGTCGGGGGCGAGGGCGGAGGCCTCGTCCGTGACGAGCGGCAGCTCACGGTAGTCGATCTTGATCTTGGCCGCCGCGCGGCGGGCGGTCTCCGGGTGGTCGGCGGCCACGAGGGCGACCGGCTCACCGTGGTGACGTACCCGGCCGTTGGCGAGAACCGGGGTGTCCTGGATCTCGAGGCCGTAGTTCTTCATCTCGGCCGGCAGGTCGTCGTACGTCAGCACCGAGTAGACGCCGGGCATGGCGAGCGCCTCGGAGATGTCGATGGAGACGATCTCGGCGTGGGCGACGGTGCTGCGCAGGGTCTGGCCCCAGAGCATGTCCTCGTGCCACATGTCCGAGGAGTAGGCGAACTCACCGGTGACCTTGAGGGTGCCGTCGGGACGGAGAATCGATTCGCCGATGCCGCCCTTGTTGTGCTTCTGGGTGACGTTCGTCGGCGTACCGGCGGGCACGGTGCGGGTGTTCTGAGCCATGGTCAGACCGCCTCTCCCTGACGGGCGGCCGCGAGGCGGACCGCGTCGAGGATCTTCTCGTAGCCCGTGCAGCGGCAGAGGTTGCCGGACAGGGCCTCACGGATGTCCTGGTCGGACGGGGAGGAGTTCTCCTCCAGGAGCGCGTCCGCCTGGATGAGCAGACCCGGGGTGCAGAAACCGCACTGCACGGCACCGGCGTCGATGAACGCCTGCTGGATGTTGGAGAGCGGGGTGCCCTCGCCGGTCTGCGAGTCGCCCGGCTTGGCCTGCCACTGCTTGGCCGCGTCCAGGGACACGCCCTTGCTGCCGCAACCGCCGCCGGTGCCGCAGGCACCGCCGTGACCGTGCTCGTCACGCTGC
The DNA here is from genome assembly GCF_035989885.1 of Streptomyces sp. NBC_01232. Taxonomy (GTDB): domain Bacteria; phylum Actinomycetota; class Actinomycetes; order Streptomycetales; family Streptomycetaceae; genus Streptomyces. Next base: position 6,432,245 of record NZ_CP108518.1, on the reverse strand, counting down.
TTGGAGAAGTCCGCCAGACCCTCGACGGTCACGACGTCGCGACCCTCGACCTGGCCGACCGCCACGAGACAGGAACAGACCGGTACGCCGTCGAGGCGGACGGTGCAGGAACCGCACTCGCCCTGCTCACAGGCGTTCTTCGAGCCCGGCAGGCCCAGACGCTCACGCAGGACGTAGAGAAGGGACTCGCCCTCCCACACATCGTCGGCTTCCTGCTGACGGCCGTTGACCGTGAAATTGACGCGCATGATTACGCAGCCCCTTCAAGCGAGCGGCCGTTGCCGGTACCGCGGTACTGCTCCCAGGTCCAGACGAGCTGGCGGCGAGCCATGATGCCGACCGCGTGACGGCGGTACTTCGCCGTGCCGCGGACGTCGTCGATCGGGTTGGCCGCGCCGGAGGCGAGGTCACCGAACTGCTTGGCGATCGACGGGGTGATGACCTTGCCGGACTCCCAGAAGCCGCCCTCTTCGAGCGCGGCGTTCAGGAACTCCTCGGCGGCCTTCGCACGGATCGGGGTCGGCGCGGCCGAGCCGATGCCGGTGCGGACCGTGCGGGTGTCCGGGTGCAGCGCCAGGCCGAACGCGCAGACCGCGATGACCATCGCGTTGCGGGAGCCGACCTTGGAGTACTGCTGGGGTCCGTCCGCCTTCTTGACGTGGACGGTCTTGATGAGCTCGTCGGCGGCGAGCGCGTTGCGCTTGACGCCGGTGTAGAACTCGTCGATCGGGATGAGGCGGGAGCCGCGTACGGACTCCACCTCGACCTCGGCGCCCGCCGCGAGCAGCGCGGGGTGGGAGTCACCGGCCGGCGAGGCGCAACCGAGGTTGCCGCCGACACCGCCACGGTTGCGGATCTGCGGGGACGCGACCGTGTGCGAGGCGAGCGCGAGTCCCGGAAGCTCCGTACGGAGGTTCTCCATGATCTGCGTGTACGGGACGGAGGCGCCCAGGCGAACCACATCCTCGCCGACCTCCCACTCCCGCAGCAGACCGATGCGGTTCAGGTCCAGGAGGTACTCCGGCCGGCGGTGGTCGAAGTTGATCTCGACCATCACGTCGGTGCCACCCGCAATCGGCACAGCTGAGGGGAACTCGGCCTTAGCGGCGAGCGCCTCCTCCCAGCTGGCGGGGCGAAGGAAGTCCATGAGCGGCTCTCTTCTTCTTCATCGTGTCGTTTACTTCAAGCCAGGAGGCCCGAGAGCCCTCGACTGGTCGTTCACGTGCTGTTAACGCGGTGTGGACCCAGTACACAAGCCGCCCGTCCCCCGGGTGCAGTCACCGAAACCATGAAGGAGTTGGCTGACGGCCTCCCTCGTCTTGTAGATTCGTATGAAAGGCAGGATGCGACGACCTGCCCGATTTCCAACGGCAACATTCGAGACAGATCGGCGGCGACATCATGCGGCTGCGCGCACTGCTGGAAACCGAGGCGCTGGGGCTGCGGCTGCTCGGCGGCGAGGGTGAACTCGACCGGACGGTCCGCGGGGTCATGACGACCGACCTGCGGGATCCCAGCCGGTACCTGTCGGGGGGCGAGCTGGTCCTTACTGGCCTGGCCTGGAGACGAAATTCAGCCGACTCCGAGCCATTCGTACGAATCCTGGCGAGTGCGGGCGTCGCCGGGCTCGCCGCGGGCGAGGCGGAGCTGGGAGCGATCCCGGACGATCTTGTTTCGGCCTGCGTGCGCAACCGGCTGCCGCTGTTCGCCGTGAACGAGGACGTTGCATTCGCCACGATCACCGAGTACGTCGTCCGGCAGGTCTCGGGAGAGCGTGCGGGTGACCTCGCGGCCGTCGTGGACCGCCATCGCCGCCTGATGACCTCGGGTCCGGCCGGCGGCGGCCCCGATGTGGTGCTGGATCTGCTCACCACCGACCTCGATCTCCGGGCCTGGGTGCTGTCCCCCACGGGCCGGCAGATCGCCGGGGCGGGCGAGCCGCTGGCGCCGGGCGTGTGCGCAGCACTGGCGAGCGAGCACCTTGCGGCGGTCCGGACGGGCCGCAGGGGGCCGCATCGGATCTCCATCCAGGGTATTACGTACTCGCTCTTCCCGATCAGGGGACACGGCCGCGGCGCCGCAGGTCCGGCCGCCCGCGACGTGCGCGAGACGGTCCTGTCGGACTGGCTGCTGGCCGTCGAGGCGGACGCGGGCGACTGGCCCGCCGAGCGCCTGGATCTGCTGCAGGGCGTCACCCAGCTGATCGCCGTGGAACGGGACCGGCGCGACGCGGCCCGCACGGTGCGGCGCCGCCTCGCACAGGAGGTCCTGGAACTGGTCCAGACGGGTGCCCCGCCCGCCGAGATCGCCGCCCGTCTGCGGGTGGCCGCCCCGGTGCTGCTGCCCGGGCTGGGCGCCGCCCCGCACTGGCAGGTCGTCGTGGCCCGGGTGGACTGGGACGGCGGGGACATCCCCGGCGGCCCGGTGGCCCAGTCGCTGCTGGAGGAGATCCTCGTCGACCCGTCGGTCTCGGGGCCCGAGCCCTCGGACCGGATCGCGGTCGCCCATGCGGGCGACGAGGCCATCGCCCTGGTACCGCTGCCGTCGCTGTCCGGGGACGCCGGGGAGGACAAGGGCCCGGACTCCGCCCTGCACGCCGACGAGCTGCTCGCGGCCGTACGGGACCCCCTGGCCGCCGGTCTGGCCGACGACGGCCGGCTCACGCTCGGCGTCAGCGCGGCCGTGCACTCCGCCGAGGGGCTGCGCGGGGCGCTGGAGGAGGCCCGGCACGCCCGCCGGGTGGCCGCGGCACGCCCGGGCCGGGTCTGCGCGGCGGGCCACCACGAGCTGGCCTCGCACGTGCTGCTGCTGCCGTTCGTCCCGGACGACGTCCGCCGTGCCTTCACGGCCCGGCTGCTGGACCCGCTGCGGGACTACGACCGGCGTCACCGCGCGGAGCTCATCCCGACGCTGGAGGCCTTCCTCGACTGCGACGGTTCCTGGACCCGCTGCGCGACGCGCCTGCACCTGCACGTCAACACGCTGCGCTACCGCGTCGGGCGAATCGAGCAGTTGACGGGCCGGGACCTGTCCCGGCTGGAGGACAAGCTCGACTTCTTCCTCGCACTGCGGATGAGCTGAGAAGATCCGCCCGCGGCCGCGGCGGTTCGGCCACGGGGCGGCTGATGATCCGTCCGGACTTTGTGAAAGAGTTCACCCAACCCCTTGGCCGATGGCTCCGATCCGTGCTCTCATTTCGCCCCAGGGCTCAATGACGCGCTGCTTGGTTGCTTTGGGGAGGGCAATGTGGCGGACACCGCCATGTCGGGTGCCGGAACAACCGGAGGGGACGACCCCCTTCAGCGGGCGATATGGCGACTGCGCTCGCGCGGCTGTTGGACCGATGCGGCTGCGCTCCTGACGCCGCACGTCGGCAGCGCCGGGGCCGCGGTGCAGCGAACCGCGCTGCTGGTGGAACGGTGCCTGTTCACCGGTCAGGGCTGGGCCGAGGCCGAGGACGCGCTGCGGATCGCCGAGGCGATCGCCCAGGACGACGAGGACCGGGGTGCGGCCGCGTGCGAACGGGGCCAGCTGGCGTACGCCGCCACCGTGCTCGGCGTTCGCGACCGGGCCGACGAGGCCCGCTCCGCGCTGGGCCGGGCCGCGGCCCTGCTGTCCCCCGATTCCCGGACCCGCCCGCTGCTGGACTTCCGGCGGGGGCTCGTCGCCGAGCACCTGGCGGACGCACCTCAGTCGGCCCGGCCGGCCTACCACCGGGCCCACGCGGGGGCCGAGGCGCACGGGGACACCCTGCTGCTGTCCTTCACCTGGCGGCACCTGGCCGCGCTGGCCCTGCGGGACGGGGAGGTCGCGGAGGCCCGCAAGGGCTTCGCGGAGTCCCTGCGCATCCGCGAGGACCTGGGCTTCCTGATCGGCACGGCCCCGGCGCTGGCGGCGCTGGCCGAGGCAGAACCGGAACCGGAGGCCGCCCGTCTGCGCGCGGAGGCCCGCCGCCTGTTCCACCTGCTGGGCGGCATCCCCACCTGGCTGGCGGACCAGCTCCACCCGACCCCCTCGCCCGCGGCGTAGCCGCCCGCACCCGCGGGGCGCCCCGGCCCCCGGTCAGGCCGGGGAGCCCGCGAAGTGTTCGCGGACCAGGGACTCCACCACCGGGAGGTCCCGCGCGATCAGGGCCTCCAGCAGCGCCGAGTGCTCCGCCGCGTCGGCGACGAGATCGGCCCGGCGAACCCGCGGGGCGCCCGGCAGGGGCCACTGGGCGCGGCGGTGGAGCTCCTCCGCCACCTGTACGAGCTGGTCGTTGCCGGCCAGTCGCAGCACGGCCCGGTGGAAGTCCCGGTCCGCCTCCGCGTACCCCGGCAGGTCACCGGCCGCGGCCGCCTCGGCCGTCGCGGCCGCGACCGGCCGCAGCGCCTCCCAGGCGTCCGCCGGCACCGTACGGGCCAGCCTCAGCATCACGGGGACCTCGAGCAGCGCCCGTACCTCGGCCAGCTCGGCGAGCTCCCGCGGGGTGCGGGAGAGGACGCGGAAGCCGCGGTTGGGCAGGCATTCCACCGCCCCCTCCACGGCCAGCTGCTGCATCGCCTCGCGCACGGGGGTCGCGGAGACCCCGAAGCGCTCGCCCAGGGCCGGGCCCGAGTAGATCTCGCCGGGCACCAGCTCTCCGTCGACCAGGGCCGCGCGCAGCGCGTCGAGCACCTGACCGCGCACCGAATGGCGCATCACCTTCCGGCTTTGTGCCGGTACCCGGGCGCGGGCCGTTTCGTGCACTCGGTCCTCCTCCGGGTCTCGACCTGTCCTGAGAATAGGTGACGGGGCGCGCGGGGAGGGGGTGCGGATCGATCCACATCAGGTAAGGTAAGGCTAACCTGTTAACGATCGCGCGATTCTGTGATTCGGTGGCCCGCCATGACCGTCACGACCTTCCCGGCCGTCACAACCGCCCCGCCCGGCTCTGCGGTGGCGGATGCGTTCGCCCGGCTGGCCGAGGCGTACGGCGGGCTGAAGGTGATCGAGCGAACCGCGCACGAACCCGTCCCTCGCGGTGCGGGATGGGTGGGCGCGGACGAGCTCGCGGCCGGCGGGCCGGCCCTGGACGCCTTCCTCGCCTGGGACAACGCCCAGGTCCTGCGGGACTACGGGACCCAGGCCCGCCCCGATGTGATCGCGGGGTTCGGGCTGCACCGGTACGCGTGGCCGGCCTGCCTGCTGATCACCCTGCCGTGGTTCCTGCACCGGCGGGTCCCCCGGATCCCGGTCACCCAGGTGGCCTTCCACCGGACGCTGGGCCGGATGAGCATCCACGTCGGGGAATTCGCCTGCCTGCCGGACGACCCGGCGGCCGCGCTCCCGGGGGCCCGTGTCGTGCCCGACGAGGAGGCGCTGCGCGAGGAGGTGCGGGCTGCGGTGGCCCAGCACCTCGGTCCGCTGCTGGAAGGTTTCGGCCCGCGCATGCGGCGCGGCCGCCGCGCCCTGTGGGGGATGGTGACCGACGAGGTCGTCGAAAGCCTCTGGTACATCGGCAATCTGCTCGGCGAGGAGCAGCGGGCCATGGCCGAGCTGGAGGCGCTCCTGCCCGGCTCGACCGCCCCGTACACGGGAGGCGCGGGGTTCCGTACGCTCACGGGGCCCGCCGGCGAGGAGCTGCCCACCCGGGACCGGGCCGGCTGCTGCTTCTTCTACACCATTCGCCCCGAGGACACCTGCGTCACCTGCCCCCGCACCTGCGACGCCGAGCGGGTCACCCGGCTCGCGGCGACCGCCGCCTGAACCCACCCCGTACGGCTGACCGAATTCGAACGCAACTCGACCCGCACGGGCGTCAGTTCGAGTCACAACACCCTATCCGGCGGGCCCCGCCCCCCGATGGCGTCCACTTGCCCCGAAACCCGCGTGCACGGCTCACCGGCTGCGCCACTATGGCGCCCGGAAAGCCGCTCGGCCGCACAGCCGCATACGCGAGGCAAGGGACATCCGCATGAGACTGACCGACATATCGCTGGACTGGCTGCTGCCCGGCAGCCTGCTGATCCTGGGCGTACTTGCGGCAGTTGCGGTACTGGCCCGTGGCAAGCGCGAGAGCGAGAAGGCCGCGGCCGACGACAGCTGGGAGCGCAGCGAGGAACGGCGGCGGCGCAAGGAAGCCGTCTACGGGACCGCGTCGTACGTCCTGCTCTTCTGCTGCGCGGCGGTCGCCGCCGCGCTCTCCTTCCACGGACTGGTCGGCTTCGGCCGGCAGAACCTCAACCTCACCGGAGGCTGGGAGTACCTGGTCCCCTTCGGCCTCGACGGCGCCGCGATGTTCTGCTCGGTGCTCGCCGTGCGCGAGGCCAGCCACGGCGACGCGGCCCTCGGCTCGCGCATGCTCGTCTGGCTGTTCGCGGGCGCGGCCGCCTGGTTCAACTGGGTGCACGCCCCGCGGGGCCTGGGACACGACGGGGCCCCGCAGTTCTTCGCGGGGATGTCACTCTCGGCGGCCGTCCTGTTCGACCGCGCCCTCAAGCAGACCCGCCGGGCGGCGCTGCGCGAACAGGGCCTGATCCCGCGGCCGTTGCCGCAGATCCGGATGGTCCGCTGGCTGCGGGCCCCCCGGGAGACCTTCGGCGCGTGGTCGCTCATGCTGCTGGAGGGGGTCCGCACGCTCGACGAGGCCGTGGACGAGGTGCGCGAGGACAAGAAGGAGCGGGAGCAGGACCGGCACCGCAGGCGCGATCAGAACCGGCTGGACCGGGCGCGCATCAAGGCGCTGGGCCGGCAGAACCGGGCGTTCGGGCGGTCGCGCGGCCGCCAGGTCGAGCTCCCGGAACTCACGCAGGGAGCGGGCTCCGCGCCGGTCGGCGCGGAGCCGGCCATACCGGAATCGGGACAGCTGCCACTACGACGCCGGCCCTCCCTGCAGGCCGTCAACGGAACCGAATCCCTTGAGGTGACCGGCCCCCGGACGGTGGACCTCACCGCCGAGGACGACACCCAGACCATTCCCCGGCTGGACTCGCTGGAGCGCAAACTGAAGGATCTGGAGCAGCAGTTCGGCTGACGGGTCCTGCGGTGAGGGGAAACCCCGGAGGGCCCGCCCGTCAGGCGGGCCCTCCGTCGTACGGCGCGTCGCGCCGTGCGTCGAGCTCGAACCACACCACCTTGCCGCTGCCCGGGGCTGTCGCGTCCACGCCCCAGTCGTCGGCGAGCGCCTGTACCAGCACGAGCCCCCGGCCGTGCGTACCGTCGTCGGCGGTCGGTACGTACGGCCGGGGTCTGCGTGCGGCGTAGTCCCGGACCTCCACCCGTAAGCGGGTGGCGGCGAGACTCGCGTGCACCTCCGCGCCCCGGTCGGTGTGGACGAGGGCGTTGGTGACGAGCTCGGTGATCAGCAGCTCGGCCACCTCCGCGGCGTCGGTCCGGCACCGGTGGCGCATCAACTCCCGTAATGCCCGGCGGACTTCACCCACGGCCTTCAGGTCGGCCCGGCGTACGCTCCGGGTGATCCGCAGCGTGTCCACCGCGCCCCCGTCCTCGTCGGCGGACGGCTCGCGCGGCACCGGCCTCCCTCTCCCCCACTGCTTTCCGGTCTTCGCCCCCACCCGCACGGCGATGTCCCTCCCCCGCGTCCTTGCTCTCGAACAGGTCTACGGGATGCATGCCCCCGGGGCGGTTCCGCACTCCTGCGGGCTTACGGACGGGGCGCGTCACGGAGGCTGGATCGAGCCATCCGGATCACGCGGCCCATCCCGCCGTCGAGCACGATCCTTCCGGTGGACCGTGCATATCCGGTCACCGCTTCGGCGCCGGTCCTCGGAGGAAACGACAGGGCATCGGGGTCCGTCACCCCGTCCACCGGAGCCGGTCCCGGGTGCCGGAAAACGTCCTTCAGAGCCCCTGTGAGCTGCTTGTACTTCTCCACGCGGATCCCGTACGCACACGCCGCGCGGGCGATGGCCGCGAGGTCGGGGTTCTTGTACATCGTCCCGCAGGAGGGCAGGCCGGAAACCGGCGTCCCCAACTCGGCCACTACGGCACATGAGTTGGCGAACAGGAGCACTTTGACGGGCAGGCCGTACTGCAGCAGGGGGAGGAAATCTCCCACCGGCATCGAGAAACCGCCGTCGCCCGACATCGACACCACTTGACTGCCGTTCGGGGAAAGATAGCGCGCCGCCCACCCATTGCACATGCCGCTGTCGGCTTCGCCGCACCGGCACGTTCAGGGCGCGCAAGGTCTTCCGTACGTCGCCCCGGAACGCGAGGTCCGACCGGGCCCGGCGGCCCGACAGGCGTCACCCGAATGGAGTAATCCAACGCGCCACCCACACGAGTGAAGATCAAACTGATGAGTGCCCCAACCGAGTTAATCGTGAAAGGGAAACCACATGCGCATGCGACGAATTCTGGCCGCCGTCATGGCCACGGCAGCCCTCGCCGGACTCGGCCTCACAGGTGCCGCCACCGCCGCGGCCGCCCCCAACACCGCCGTCACCGGGAGCCTCACCCCGGGTGAGTGCACGGACGCCGGCGGAAAGGTCGTCGGAATGTACTGTCAGGGCGGCACGAAGGACGGGCAGATGGTCGACTAACACCACTGGACCACACCCGAGCGGGCGCCCCGCGGCCACGCGCCGCGGGGCGGCCCCGCACGAGCACGCCGCACCATCACGGTGACACCGCGTACGCCTCCCGTCCAGCCCACGGGCGCACCGGTCACGCCTCCCAGATCGCGGCAGCCGTACGGTCGTCGGCGTAGCCCTTGAGGCGGAGCTGGGTGTCCGCGAGGAAGGCCGCGAGGCCGGGTGGCTCCTCTCCGGCCCAGCGCGCGGCGAGCTCCGCCGGGAAGGCGGCCTCCTCGCGCATGGGCTCAGCCAGGCCACCGGAGCACAGCAGCAGGGTGTCCCCCGGCCGGGCCACGGCCGCGCGGAACCGGAAGCCGCCCTCGGCATCCACGGCCTGCCCGGCGGGCTCCAGGTCCTGCCACTGCCCCGAGCGGAGCCGGAACAGACCACCCGCGCCGGCGCCGAAGCACACCCGGGTGCGGCACTGCGGGTCCACCGGGAGCAGCAGCCCGCGCAGTCCCGCGGTGTACGCCGACTCCGCGAGCCCGAGCTCGGCGGCGCGGGCCCGCAGTCGCCCGTAGCCGCGGTCGGTGAGGCGCTGGAGGCCCGAGCGCAGGGCGTCGCGGTTCCCGGCGCGGATGTCGTCGGCCAGCCTGTCCTGGCTGCGCCCGACGGCGGACGCGACCGTGCGGCACAGTTCGGCGGCGGCCTCGGCGGCGCCGGGGGCCGCCCGGTCCCCGCCCGCGAGGGCCACCAGGATCAGCGCGTCGTCGCCGCTGCCGAAGCGCGCGGTGAGCAGGAAGTCGCGGCGGGATTCGCCGCGGTAGCGGGCGGAGTCCCCGCGCAGGGAGGCGGCGCGCAGGGTGTAGGTGCCGTAGCGGGCGCCCTCCAGGACGGTGTCCGGGGTCAGCCCGTCGAGGGCTGCCGGGTCGGCGGGAGGGAGGGCCCCCGGTTCGGGGGCGTAGGTGGGTGCGCGGTCGCCCAGGTGGGACACCTCGGGCCGGACGGCCGCCGGCCCGGCGGTCGAGGGCCCTGGCTCGGCCTCGGTCTCGGCCTCGGGCTGGGCTTCTCGCTCGCGCTCGGGCGTCGCCGCGCGCCCCGGATCCGCGGCCGGCCCCGAGGAGGGGGCGGGGGCGGGGGCTGACCAGGCCTCCCCGCGCGGGGGCTCCCAGTTCCGTACCGGCAGCTCGGGGCCCGGCACGGGCGGTACGGCCACGCCCCCGAGGGCATACCCGGTGGCCTCGCCCGCCCGGGGGTCGCGCGGCGGCGGGAGGGTGGGCAGGGTCGGGGTGCGCGTCGGGGGCGGGACCGGCGGCGCGGGCGGCGCCGGCTCCGCGTCCCCCTGCCGGGGGCCGGGCACGAGCGGCTCCGGGGCGCGCGGAGGTTCCGGCGGGCCGGGGTCCGGCGCCAGGTCCGGCACCGGACCCGAAGCCCGCGCCGCACCCGAAGCCGGGGTCGGTGCCGGGGTCGGTGCCCCGCCCGGGTCCGTTGCCGGATCCGTCGTCACGCCCGCCGCCGAGCGGAACCGGTTGTCCAGGGTGTCCCCCGGGTCGGGTTCCGCTCCCGCGTCAGGGCCCTCGTAGAGCTTCTGCCACCAGTCGTCCGCGCCCTGCTGACTCATGGCTTCATTCTCGGCCCCCCGCGGGGGCGGAAAACGCCGAATGCGCGAAAAGGGTCCACCGGACCACAGTCCGGTGAACCCCTCCCGTTCCACCCGTACGGATCAGCGCACGTCGTACGCCCGGACGACCGTCTGGGTGACCACGGCGCCCTTCGCGTCGGTCAGTTCGACCTTCAGCGACACGGGCCTGCCGGAGGCTCCGGCGTGGTCGACGACCGCGCTCCACCGGCCGCCGTGCTCGCTCGTCCTCGCCTGCGTCCAGTGCTCACCGTCGTAGGAGTACGACAGCTTCGCCGACTTCAGCGCACCCGGCGTGTAGCCCGCGTGGCCGGTGACGCCCAGCCCGATGCTCTGGCCGTTCGCCGCCGCGACCGTCTTCATCCCGTCCAGCGGGGCCGCGTACCGCGGGAAGAGGATCGCCAGGCCCTGTGAGTACGCAGACGCGTCGGGCTTGGAGGAGAAGGCCCAGGTGGTCTGCACCGCGGTGGAGCGCTGCCAGACGCGGGCGGGCGGGCCGATCTTCTCGATGGACTGGGTCAGTTCGAAGCGGCCCTCCTCGGCCGGCACCTCGAAGACGCCGAAGGGGTACCAGCTCTCCCCGACGACCTCGCCGCCGCGCTTCAGTACGAGGGAGCCGATGTCGCCGAAGGAGCCGGGCTGCGCCGCGTGGGCGCTGTCGCCCCACATGGCGGGCGCGAAGCCGATCAGGTTGCCCTGCCGCTCGGCCGCGAGGGTTTCCTTGCCCGTGGCGTCGCGCGGTGCGACCGGGCCGGTGATCCCGTCGTACCAAGTGGCGGTGCTCTTCTGCCCCTTGGCGTAGGTGCGCTGCTCGCCGACCATGAACTCGCCCCAGGGGAAGCTGCTGGAGAGCAGCTGGTCCCAGGCGGTGTCCCCGGCGGAGTGGTACTCGGTGCGCCGGCCCGGGGCGGCGACGGTCTCGATGCCGCCGAAGTACACGGCGGTGCCGATCGGCCGGTAGGCCCCGGCCAGGTCGATGAAGTCGGCTGACACGCCCATGGAGTTGTAGGTGGATTCGGTCTGCCCGAGGTCGCGGTCGCGCACCCGGTAGGTGTGGCCGCCACCCTTGACCTCACCCTTCTCGGGGAGGGCGAGGGAGTAGGCGTACGGGCTCTGCGCCTCGGCCTTCCAGGAGAGCGTGACCTTGCCGCTCGCGAGCCGGGCCAGCAGCGCCTTCGCCTCGGCGGCTTCGACGGTGAGCGCGGGCAGCGCGCCGCCCGCGTAGCCGGTGAAGCCCGTCCAGCGGCCGGGGGCCTCGCGGTGGGCGAGGACCGCCGTGGCGCCGGCGGCCCGGGCGTTCTCGGCGAGCTCGTGCAGTGCGCCGTCGGCCGCCTTCACCAGGACGACGGCGCCCCGGGCGCCGGCCGCGGCGAGTTCCCCGGGGGTGCCGGAACCGGCGTCGACCAGCGGCGCGCTGCCGGTTCCGTCGAGGTTGTCACTGCCGGTGGACGCGGTGATGGGGTGCAGTACCGGTCCGCCGACGGCCTTCAGTTCGGAGACGAGCGGCGCGGCCGCCCGCCAGTAGGACGCGAACTCGAACTCGCCGTCCCGGGCGCGGCCTTCGACGGAGGCGTAGAAGCCGCGGATGGTGCGGCCGCCCATGGCGGTGCCCGCGTGCAGCCATGTGTCGTCCCAGCTGCGGGCGAATCCGAGGGTGGTGTTGCGGGCCTCGACCGGCCGGTCGGCGGCGATGTCCAGCCGCCCGGCCCTGCGGGCGTCCAGGACGACGGTGGTGTCCTTCTTCAACTCGACCTGGGGGCGGCCGAGATAGGTGAGGGAGTCGAGCAGTCTGTCGCCCTCTGCCTCTCCCGCGTCGGGGGTGGCGACGAAGGCGGAGAGGAAGTACGCGCCCGGGCGCACCCGGTAGACCTGGTCCGCGGCGCCCTCGTTGAAGCGGCGCTCACCGGTGGCGTCGTCGGTGCCGATCACGTCCAGCGAGGACGGTCCGGCGGCGGGCCGGCCCGCGCGGTCGACGAGCTTGACGCGCAGGGTCACCGTCTCGGGCTCGACGTAGAGCGAGAAGGGGGTGGAGACGCGCACGCCGTTCGCCGTGGCGACGACGCGGCCGGTGACGTCCCCGTACTGGGAGCGCTCCAGCTTCGCCGCCGGGTCGAGGACGAGCGGCACCCTGACGGTGGCACCGGCCGGGACGCTCACGGTGCGCCGCTCCAGGCGGGCCACCTGGGCGCGGACGGGCGAGCCGTCGTTGCCGGTGACCTTCTCGACGGCCAGGTTCAGGGTGACGGGGCTCTTGCCGGTGTTGGTGTACGGGATCTCGACGGTGGTGCGGTCGCTGCGGTCCTGCGGCCAGTTGTAGGTGCCGCCCTGGACGGCGGGCGCGCCGGTCACGGTGGTGTCGAGGGCGGCCTTCACGTCGAGGCGGCCGCCGCCGGTCTCCCGTACGTCGCCGGGGACTTCGGTCGCGGCCGATCCGACGAGGGCGGCCTTGATCTGCTGCGCGGTCCAGTCGGGGTGGCGCTGCTTGACGATGGCGGCGGCGCCCGCGACGTGCGGGGTGGCCATCGAGGTGCCGGACATGGCCTGGTAGGCGTACACCCCGCGGCCGCCCGCGGCGGCGGCGGAGATCGCGACGCCGGGGGCGGCGATCTCCGGCTTGAGGGTGTGCTGGAGTCCGGCCGGGCCGCGGCTGGAGAAGACGGCCGTGGTGTCGTCGCGGTCGACGGCGCCCACGGTCAGCACAGAGGCGGCGCAACCGGGCGAGGAGACGGTGTTGTTGCCGGGGCCGGCGTTGCCGGCGGCGACGACGAACAGCGGGCCCTGCCGGGAGAGCCGTTCCGCGGCGGCGGCCAGCGGGTCGTCGCAGGCCGTCTGCGAGGGGTCGCCCAGGCTCATGGAGACCACGTCGGCCTTGGCCTCCACCGCCCATTCCATGCCCGCGATGATCCACGAATCGAGGCCGTAGCCAGCGTCGTCGAGGACCTTTCCGCTGAGCAGTTCGGCGCCGGGGGCCACGCCCTTCCTGGCGCCGCCGCTCTCGGCGCCGGAGCCGCCGACGGTGGAAATGGTGTGGGTTCCGTGGCCCTGCCGGTCGGCATCGGTGTCGGAGTCGGTGAAGTTCTCGGACGCGGAGACCCGGCCCCTGAGGTCGGGGTGGTCCAGGTCCGTGCCGGTGTCGAGGACGGCGACCTTCGTGCCCTTGCCGTCGTACCCGGCGGCCCAGGCGGCGGTGGCGGCGACCTGCTTCGTGGAGCGCTCCAGGTTCGCCCGGACCTTGCCGTCCAGCCAGAGCTTCTTGAGCCCGCCCGCCACGGAGCGCGTGCGGGCGTCCGTACCGGTGACGTCGGTCCAGAAGGCGGCGGCCTGCTCCTTGTCCGCGGCGAGCGCGACCGCTCCGATGGAGCCGAGGACGAGGGAGCGGTCGGCGCCCCGGGGAACGGGCGGGGCGCTGCGCGCCACGTTCACGGAGCCGTCGTAGACCGCGATGAGCGGCAGCTTCTTGGTGTGCGCGTCGTCGTAGCCCTGGCGGACGAGGCCGGTGACGTTGAAGAGCTCGTGGTCGGCCCTGCCCGCGGCGAGCGCCGCGACCGCGCCCTCCGGGTAGACGTACAGGTCCTTTCCGGACTGCCGGGTCTGCACGAGCGGCTGCGAGCCGTCCGCGCGCGGCATCGCGGTGGCGGCGGTGCGGCCGGCGGTGTCCGTGGACAGCAGGATCCGGTCGCCGGTGACCAGGGTCACCGTGACGGGGGCGGTGGGCTGTTTTCCGGCCGCCTCGCCGCCGACGAGTGGTCTCTTCCCCGCTCCGGGCGCTCCGTCGGCCGGCTGCGCCGTCGACGGGCCGACGGCGGTGACGGCCAGGACGGCCGCGGCGGCCGCCCCGAGTGCCGTACGCGATATCGGACGCATCGCTCTCCCCAGGTGAATTGCGGCCAACCACTGCATTGCACGGCGAAGCGCCGCGTAAATGGCTTCTGGCCGGCGGATGTTGGTGCTGCGGTGGCGTCACCTTGGCAGAGTGGCGCCGGGTGCGGCGATGATGTCCGCGGCGGGTTCGCGCCGTGGCCGCTTCCCGCCAGGCGCGTGTCGAAAGGTGGGTGGACGGGTTGCTGGGTGCGATAGGCCTGGACGAGGGCCAGGAGTCGGCGTACCGCGCGCTGGTCGCGCTGGGGGCGGCGGAGGTACCCGACCTCGCGCACCGGCTGACCCTGCCCGTGCCGCACACCGAACGGGCCCTGCGCCATCTGGAGCGGCACGGGCTGGCCGCGCAGTCCTCGGCCCGGCCCGGGCGCTGGGTGGCGGCCCCGCCGGGGGTGGCCCTCGGCGCTCTGCTGACCCAGCAGCGGCACGAGCTGGAGCAGGCGGAGCTGGCGGCGGTGCTGCTGGCCGAGGAGTACCGGGCGGAGGCGACCGAGCCCGCGGTGCACGACCTCGTGGAGGTGGTGCAGGGCGCGAGCGCGGTGGCGCACCGCTTCCACCAGATCCAGCTGGGTGCGGAGAAGGAGGTCTGCGCGCTGGTCACCGGCCGGCCGCAGGTGGTGACGGGCACGGACAACGACGCGGAGGACCGGGCCTCCGTACGCGGGGTCGACTACCGGGTGGTCATCGAGCGGGAGGTGCTCACCCTGCCGAGCGGGATCCGGGAGGCGTCGACGGCGCTGGCGCGCGGTGAGCAGGTCCGGGTGACGGCGCAGGTCCCGACGAAGCTGGTGATCGCGGACCGGAGCCTCGCGATGGTCCCGCTGACGGCCCGCGGGGCGGAGCCGGCGGCGCTGGTGGTGCACGCCTCGGGTCTGCTGGAGTCCCTGACCGGCCTGTTCGAGGCGGTGTGGCGGGAGTCGCTGCCGTTGCGGCTGGGGGCGTCCGGTTCGGCGGAGGAGTCCGGGGGCAGCCCCGACGCCACGGACCTGGAGATCCTCTCGCTGCTCCTGGCGGGCATGACGGACGCGAGCGTGGCGAAGCACCTGGAGCTGGGGCTGCGCACGGTGCAGCGGCGGGTCAAGGGCCTGATGGAGCTGTCGGGGGTGACGACGCGTCTGCAGCTGGGGTGGCACGCGTACGAACGGGGCTGGGTGGCCCGATAGCACCTGGTCGGTCAGGCTGAGCAGATGGATCTGCCTCAGCTGCTGCTGGTGGGGCTGGTGCTGCTGCTCGGGGTGGTCGGAGTGCTGATCCCGGGTGTGCCGGGCACCTGGCTGGTGTGGGCGGGGCTGCTGTGGTGGGCGCTGCACGTGCGCTCGGCGGTGGCGTGGTCCCTGCTGGTCGCGGCGACGGCCCTGCTGCTGGTGGTCCAGGTGGTGAAGTGGCTGCTGCCGCCCCGGCGGATGCACGGGCTGGGCGTCACCGCCCGGATGGCGGCGTTCGCGGGGGCCGGAGCGGTACTGGGCTTCGTGCTCGTGCCGGTGGTGGGGGCGGTACCGGGCTTCGTGGGCGGCATCTACCTCTGCGAGCGGCTCCGCCTGGGGACGCACGGCGAGGCCTGGGCGTCGGCGCGGGCGGTGATGCGGGCGGTCGGGACGAGCGTCCTCGTGGAGCTGTTCGCGTGCCTGCTGGTGGTCGGGGCGTGGGTGGGGGCGGTGGTGGCGCAGTAGCCGCGCGGGCGGCGGCGCAGGGCCGCGCGGGCGGCGGCGCAGGGCCGGGCGTACGCCGCGCGGCGTAGGGCCGTGGTCCGATGCGGCGGGGTGCGGGGGCTGCGAGGGTGGCCGGTATGACGGACTTCGAGGGTTTCAGCGAGGCGGAACTGGCGTATCTGCGTTCCCAGCACCTGGGCCGCCTGGCCACGGTGGACGCGGCGGGGCAGCCGCAGGCGAACCCGGTGGGCTTCTTCCCTCAGGAGGACGGAACGATCCTGGTGGGCGGGATGGCGATGGGCACGACGAAGAAGTGGCGCAACCTGCAGGGGAACCCCCGGCTGTCCCTCGTCGTCGACGACCTGGTGAGCACCCGCCCGTGGCGGGTGCGCGGCATCGAGATCCGGGGCCGCGCCACGCTGGAGACGGGCCCGCACGGGCTGGGCCCCCACTTCAGCCCGGAGGTGATCCGGATCCATCCGGAGCGCGTCCACGCGTGGGGGCTCTGACCGGGCCGGCCGACCGCGGCATCGGGGGTGTCGGGGGCGGGGGTGCGGCGGCCACGGCCTGCGCGCCCCCGGCCCTCCCCCGCCGCCCCTGCATCGGACGCGATTGAGCCCCGGCCGCCGCCCCTGTCTCCGAAGCGTTTCAGCCCCGGCCGCCGCCCCGCTTGGCGGCGTAGTTGGCACGGCCCTCCGCCGACTTCAGGCGCCAGTCACGGCGGATCTCCGACCGCAGCCGGGCGTCCGTCTTGGCGACGATCCGCTGGTTCTCCCGCAGCAGCTTGCGGTAGCTCTCCAGGCGGCGCTCCGGGAGCTCGCCGGAGTCCAGCGCGGCCAGCACCGCGCAGCCCGGCTCCGCCTCGTGGGCGCAGTCGTGGAAGCGGCAGTTCTCCGCGTACTCCTCGATCTCGGAGAAGACCTGGCCGACTCCGGTCTCGGCGTCCCAGAGGCCGACGCCGCGCAGTCCGGGGGTGTCGATCAGGACGCCGCCGCCCGGCAGGGCGAGCAGGTTGCGCGTGGTGGTCGTGTGACGGCCCTTGCCGTCGACCTCGCGCGCCTCCTGGACCTCCATGACCTCGGCCCCGAGCAGCGCGTTGGCCAGGGTGGACTTGCCGGCGCCCGAAATGCCCAGCAGGACGCTGGTGCCGTCGCCGACGATCGCGGCGAGGACGTCCGTACCCTCGCCCGTGACCGAGGAGACGGTCAGCACCTGGACGCCCGGCGCGGTGGCCTCCACGTCCTGGACCAGGTGTCCGAGCGTCGCCGCGTCCGGGACCAGGTCCGCCTTGGTGAGGACGACCAGTGGCTGCGCGCCCGATTCCCAGGCCAGGGCCAGGAAGCGCTCGATGCGGCCCAGGTCCAGCTCGACGGCGAGGGAGACGGCGATGATGGCGTGGTCGACGTTGGCGGCGAGGATCTGACCCTCGGACCGCTGCGAGGAGGTGGACCGTACGAAGGCGGTCCGGCGCGGGAGGTACGCCTTCACGTAACGCGGGTGGCCGGCCGCCTCGACGGCGGCCCAGTCCCCGGTGCAGATGACCCGGAGCGGGTCGTGCGGGGTGACGAAGGCGGTGTCGGCGCGGACGATGCCGTCCGCGGTCATGACGTCGCACTGGCCGCGGTCGACGCGGACGACCCGGCCGGGCAGGAGGCCCTGCTCGGCGTACGGGGCGAACTCGGCCTCCCACGCGGTGTCCCAGCCGAAGGGGGCGAGGGCGTGCGAGTGCGAGGTCTGCGGGAAGGACGGGAAAGCGGAGAAAGACAAGGGAAACCCTTCACAGGGTGGCCCCGGCCGCGCGCGCTCGCTCAGCGGCGGCGCGCGAAGAAGTGTGAGGTCAGCCGGCGACCACGGAAGTGACATTGATGATCTTCTGAGTGAGGGCAGCGCCCCGAGCAATGACAGTCATCAACGAACTCACCTCCGGGTCCATGCACATGCTGGTCGTTCCCCACCGGTCGGCGGGAACGGCCCCACCGTAACAAGCCCGATCCCGGCGGGGCCACTTCTTTTTCGGGCGGCCTTCGCGCGCCGCGTCAGCCGATCCGGCGGGCCAGTACCTGTCCCGGCCAGGCATCCACCCGGAAGCGCTCGGTGGGGGTGAAGCCGTTGCGCGCGTAAAAGGCGACGAGTTCGCCCCCGCCGCCGGCCCAGCAGTCGACGCGCAGCAGCCCGACGCCGGCCCGCCGGGTCTCCTCGGCGGCGTGCGCCAGCAGCGCCGCCCCGATGCCCTGACCGGCGTGGCGCCGGTCGGAGACCAGCAGCCGGACGTACCGCTCGGGTTCGCCGGCCGGCGCGATCGGTGTCTGCGGGCCGGGGCCGGAGTCCAGCACCAGTGCGCCGACGGGCACGCCGGCCGACTCGGCGATGTACGGGGTGTTCTCGGTCGTGTACCGCTCGACCCGGGCCACCCCGCCGGGCCTCCGCGAGTACGGGGTCGTGCCCCACTGCTCGGTGTTGCCGCGCGCGTTCATCCAGGCGACAGCGCCGTCGAGCATGTCCAGGACGGCCGGCGCGTCGGCGGGTCCGCCCGGCCTGATCCGTATGTCGTGCGTCGTGTCGTTCACGGGGGAAGCCTAGGCGGCGTCGAAGTCCTGCCCGGCCTGTCCGGGAGCGTGACACGGCGCGGCCGGTGTCCGATTCGTTCAAGACGGCCGCCGGGTGTCCGCCTAGCCTGCCGGCATGACTCCTCGACTCGACATGATCGGCATGGTGGTCTCCGACATGGCCGCCTCGCTCGCCTTCTACCGCCGCCTCGGGCTGGACATCCCGGCCGAGGCCGACGGCCTGCCGCACGTGGAGGCCGTCCTGCCCGGGGGCCTGCGGATCGGGTGGGACACGGAGGCCACCGTCCGCTCCTTCGACCCGTCCTGGACACCGCCCGGCGGCGACGGCCGCCGGGACCTGGCCTTCCTGTGCGACTCCCGCGCCGAGGTGGACGCGCTGTACGCCGAACTGACCGGCGCCGGGCACACCGGGCACCTGTTGCCCTGGGACGCCTTCTGGGGCCAGCGCTACGCCGTCGTCCTCGACCCGGACGGCTGCGGGGTCTCGCTCTTCGCCCCGTCGGATCCCGCGGCGTAGGCCCCCAGGGTCGTCCCGGCCAGCGCGCGCACCTCGCGGGCGAGGTGGGCCTGGTCGGCGTACCCGGCGACGCAGGCGACCTCGGCGTACGGCATGCCCGCGCGGGCCAGGGCCAGGGCCCGGCGCAGCCGCAGGATGCGGCCGAGCGTGCGGGGGCCGTACCCGAAGGCGTCGAGCGAGCGCCGGTGCAGCTGCCGCTCGCCGAGACCGACGGCGCGGGCCGTCGCGGCCACCGTCTCCCCCGCGCGGAGCCGGGCCACGACCTCGGCGGCCAGCGGGTCGGGCGGCCCGGCCGCGGCGGCGCGGTCACGGGCCAGCGCTTCGAGTCCCGCGCGCGCGTCCCCGTACCTCTCGACCAGGCCGGACAGCCGGCGCGCCTCGCGGGCCGGCCACAGCTCGGCCGGCTCGACGCGCCGGTCCCGCAGGACGTGCGCCGGTACGCCGAGCAGCGCGGGCGCGGTTCCGGGCGCGAGCCGGATCCCGGCGAAGGAGCCGCCCGGGACCTCGCCGGCCGGATGCGGCCCGGTGTCGGGTCCGGCCACCAGCAGCCGCCCGTCGACCCACAGCAGGTCCATGCAGCCGTCGGGCAGCACCGTCCCGCCGCCGCCCGCGGCGGCCCGCCACAGCACGGCCCCGGGGACCACGGCCGACGGAGTTTCCTCGTACACCCCTCCAGGTTAAGGACCGGGGCCGTCTCTTTCGGATCAGGCCCGGCGCGCCTCGGTGGGCCGGGAGGGCGCCGGTGGAGGATCGGTGGATTCCCTTCCCCCGCCCCGTGAAGAGGTCCGGACGTGAATCTCCCCGACGACGACCCGCCGCCGCGTCCCGAGGATGCGCAGGGCGGCCGCTACGGCGAGGCGGTGTTCCGGCCGGAGCTGGCGGGCGAGGACGACCGCATCGACCTGGGCGCGCTCGCCTACGACGCGTTCACCCTGGCGCGGCTGCGCGCGCTGGGCGCCGGGCCGGGCTGGCGCTGCCTGGACGTGGGCGCGGGAACGGGCACGGTCGCCCGCCTCCTCCTGGACCGGGCCGGGGTCACGGAGGTCCTCGCCGTCGACCGGGACACGGCCTTCCTGAGGGCGCACCCGGCACCCGGGCTCACTCCCCTGGAGGCAGACGTCACCGCGCTGGACTTCAGCCCGGGACGGTTCCAGCTGGTGCACGCCCGGTTCGTCCTGATGCACCTGCGGAACTGGCCGCGGATGATCGGCAAGCTGGCGTCCCTGGTCGCCCCGGGCGGAGTCCTGGTCCTGGGCGACGCGGTCGACCTGACCACCCCGGCCGCGCCCACGACCACGTACGGCCGCGTGATGCGGGCGATGTGGGAGGGGCTTCGGGAGAGCCTGGGCACCGACGTCTCCTGGGTGCCGGACTATCCGCGGCACTTGCGGGAGGCCGGTCTGCTGTCCGTCGGGGCCGAGATCCACGTCCCGCCGCTGCTGCCCGGCAGCCCGATCAGCCGTTTCTGGGCCGGTACGTGGGACCGTGCCCGGGAGCCGATGACCGCCACCGGGCTCGTCGACGACGCGACGATCGACGCGGCGATCCGCTACCTGGACTCGCCGGACTGCGCCGCCCTCTCCCCGGGCATGATCACCGCCTGGGGTGTGAAGGGCCCGTAGGGGCGGCCCCGGGCGGCGGCCCTGCCGCGTCCCCGGATGATGCGCTCAGTGCTTGCGCAGGCGGGAGTGGTAGTCCTCCGGCGGCAGGAACTTCGACCACCGCTCCGGGAACTCGGACGGCATCGCGTCGTCCTCGTCGTCCTCCGACTCGCCCTCGGCCATCGCCCGCCAGGCGGCGGCCCGCGCGATCAGCTGGGCGGCCTCCGCCTCGCGGGCCCGCTCGTTCGCCTCGCGCGCCGCTGCGGTGGCCACGGAGGGCCAGACGCGGTCGATCGCGGCGTTGACGGCGGCGCCGACCAGCACCGCGAAGGCGGAGATGCCGATCCAGAGCAGTACGGCCACGGGCGCGGCCAGCGATCCGTAGATCGTCGGTCCCTCCACGGTGTTGGTGAGGTAGATCCGCAGCAGGAACGAGCCCAGCACCCACATGGCGAGGGCCACCAGCGCCCCGGGCACGTCCTCGATCCACGGCGAGCGCACGGGCACGGACACGTGGTAGAGCGTGGTCAGGAAGGCGATGGACAGCAGGGTCACGGTCGGCCAGTACAGGACCGCGATCACTTCGGTGCCCCAGGGCACCAGCCGTACGACCGCGTCCGGCCCCACCACCATCAGCGGCAGCACGATCGCGCCGATGAGCAGCGCGATGATGTAGAGCAGGAAGGCCAGCAGCCGGGTCTTGACGATGCCGCGGTGGCCGTCGAGCCCGTACATCACCGTGATGGTGTCGATGAAGACGTTCACGGCGCGTGAGCCGGACCAGAGGGCGAAGGCGAAGCCGAGCGAGATCAGGTCCGGGCGGCCGCGGCCGGTGACGTCGTCGAGGAGGGGCCGCGCGATGTCGTTGACGCCCCGGTCGGACAGGACGGTGCCGACCGCCCGCAGGATGTTCTCCTCGATGCTTTCGACCGTACGGGTGTCGGTCCAGCCGTCGACGTAGCCGAGCAGGCCCAGCAGGCCCAGGAAGAGCGGGGGCAGCGAGAGCAGGGTGAAGAACGCCGCTTCCGCCGCGAGCCCGAGGATCCGGTACTCGATGCACGAATTGACGGTGTCCTTCAGCAGCAGCCAGCCCATCTTCCGCTTCGAGACGTTCCGGTAGAGCGCGCGGGCCCGGTGGAGCCGTCCTGGGATCCGCTCGGGTGTTTCTTTTGCTGGCTGCACGTCCTTACGGTATCCGCATGGCAGCCACCACCCACACAGTCAGCAACCAGGCCCCGCCCCTGGTGGGGTACGACGTCTACGGCGGCGATCGGGCCCTCAGCGAGGGCGTCGAGCGTCACCTCGCATCCGCCGGTCCCGAACTCCTCGGCGAGGTAAGGGAGGAGCTCACCGGACTCGGTCGCGCGGCGGGTTCCGCACAGGCCCAGGAATGGGGTGTGCAGTCGAACGAGAATCCGCCGAAGCTGCGGACGCACGACCGGTACGGGAACCGGATCGACGAGGTGGAGTTCCACCCGGCCTGGCACCGGCTGCTCGGGCACGCCGTGACCTCCGGGCTGACCGACGCCTGGGGGCGTCCGGCCGGGCACCTGCGCCGGGCCGCCGGTTTCTTCATCTGGTCCCAGGCGGAGGCGGGGCACGGCTGCCCGATCTCGATGACGCACGCCGCCGTGCCGGCGCTGCGCGCCGATCCGGTGCTCGCGGCCGAATGGGAGCCGCGGCTGACCTCGCACGTGTACGAGCAGGGGTTGCGGCCGGCCGCCGAGAAGGGCGGTGTGCTCTTCGGCATGGGGATGACGGAGAAGCAGGGAGGCAGCGACGTACGGGCGAACACGACGGCCGCGGTGCCGCTGGACGCGTCCGGTGAGTACCTGCTGACCGGCCACAAGTGGTTCTGCTCGGCGCCGATGAGCGACGGCTTCCTGGTGCTGGCGCAGGCTCCGGGGGGACTGACGTGTTTCCTGGTGCCGCGGGTGCTGCCGGACGGTACGCGCAATGTCTTCGCCATCCAGCGGCTGAAGGACAAGCTGGGCAACAAGTCGAACGCGTCGAGCGAGGTGGAGTTCGACGGGACCTGGGCGCGGCGGGTCGGTGAGGAGGGCCGCGGGGTGCGGACCATCATCGAGATGGTCGCGGCGACCCGGCTGGACTGTGTCATCGGCTCGGCCTCGCTGATGCGGCAGGCCCTGACGCAGGCGGTGCACCACACGGAGCACCGCTCCGCTTTCGGAGCGCCGCTCATCGACCAGCCGTTGATGCGCAACGTGCTCGCCGACCTCGCACTGGAGTCGGAGGCGGCGACCGTGCTGACCCTGCGGCTGGCGGCCGCGTACGACGCCGGGACCGAGCAGGAGAAGGCCTTCCTGCGCCTGGCCGTGCCCGCCGCCAAGTACTGGGTGACCAAGCGCTGTACGCCGATGGTGGCGGAGGCCCTGGAATGTCTGGGCGGCAACGGCTACGTAGAGGAGTCGGGGCTGCCGAGACTGCTGCGCGAGTCCCCGCTGAACTCCATCTGGGAGGGCTCGGGCAACGTGCAGGCGCTGGACGTACTGCGCGCCCTCCAGCGGGAGCCGCAGGCGCTGAACGCCTTCCTGCAGGAGGTCGGCCTGGCCCGCGGCGGCGACCACCGGCTGGATTCGGCCGTCAAGGACCTGCTGACGGATCTCGCCGATCTGGAGGGCATCGAGGCACGGGCCCGCCGCGTGGTCGAGCGGATGGCGCTCGTGCTCCAGGGATCGCTGCTGGTGCGGTGGGCCCCGCCGGAGGTCGCGGACGCCTTCTGCGCCTCGCGGCTGGGCGGCGACTGGGGTACGGCCTTCGGCACGCTGCCGCACACTCTGGACCTGCGCGCGGTGGTGGAACGGGCGCGGATCGCGGGCTGAGAGGAAGCCCCCGTCGGGCTCCGCCGCGGTCCCCAAACCGCTCCCAGCCGGGATCCGGGCCCATCACCGGTACAGGGGTGGCGCCGCGCCGACTCGGCACCACCCCTGATCCGAAGCCCCGAGGAGGAGCCGGCACGCCGCTCTGCGGCGTCCGGACAGTTTCGGTCGGCCGACCGGGACTTGGCGAGAGTTGCATACCGTTGCAACCTTTGACTCGGCAGCCGTCCGTCGGGGTGCCGGGGGAACGGCATGCGCAGGCCGCCCGGGCGGCCTGCGTCGTACGTCCTGTTCGCACGGGGAGGTTCCGGTGGCCGACACCACAGGCAGCACGGTCGATGTCGCACGCATCTCGGCCATGGACGCGCGGGCGGCGGCGCGTCTGCTCAAGGGGGTGCGGGCGGCGGCACTGGCCGGGGACCGCCCGCCGGCCGCGCCCAGGCCGGAGATCGCGGAGTCCTGGCGCCGGATGCTGGCGGGCGGGGTGCACCCGGACCGGGACGCGCGCTCGCGGATGCTGTCGGCCGCCGAGACGGAGGAGCGGCGGCACGTGTCGCCGCTGCGGGAGATCCTGCCGGTGTTGCGCGAGGGGCTGCTGCCCGCCCTGGACGAGGCCCTGCACATCATGGTCGTCGCGGACGCGGACGGGCGGCTGCTGTGGCGGGAGGGCCACGCGTCCATCCTGCGCAAGGCGGACCGGCTCGGCTTCGCGGTCGGCGCCGACTGGGACGAGGCGGTCGTCGGCACCAACGGGGTGGGCACCGCCCTGGTGGCCCGGCGGCCGGTGCAGGTGTTCTCGGCCGAGCACTTCGTCTCCAGCCACCACGACTGGACCTGCGCCGGGGCGCCCGTACGGGACCCGCGGGACGGGCGGCTGCTGGGCGTGGTCGACGTCAGCGGGCCGCTGGCCACCATGCACCCGGCGACGCTGGCGTGGGTGAGCTCGGTGGCCCGCCTCGCGGAGCGGGAGCTGCGGCTGCGGCACCTGGAGTCGCTGGAGCTGCTGCGGGCGGTGGCGTCCCCGCTGCTGGCCCGGCTGCCCGGGCGGGCCCTGGCCGTGGACCCGAACGGCTGGACGGCGGCGGTGACGGGCCTGGCCCCGACGGAACGGATCCCGCTGCCGAAGACCTTCGGGCCCGGCCGGGTGTGGGTGCCGCAGCTCGGGGAGTGCGTGGTGGAGGCGCTGCCCGGCGGCTGGCTGGTGCGCGTCGCGCAGGACCGTCACAGTACGGCGGCGACCCGGATCGTCCTGGACCTCAGCCGGGCCGGCTGCTGGTCGGCGACGGTGTACGGGCCTTCCGGGAGCTGGTCGCAGGAGCTGAGCCCGCGCCACGCGGAGCTGCTGTTCCTGCTGGCGGAGAGCCCGCGGGGGCGCTCGGCGGCGGAGCTGAGCGCGGAGCTGTTCGGGGATCCGACGCGCACGGTGACGGTCCGGGCCGAGCTGTCCCGCGTACGCCGCCACCTCGCGGGGGTCCTCACGCACCGGCCGTACCGCTTCGCGCAGGACGTGGAGGTGGAGCTGATCCGCCCCCAGGACCCGGCCGCGCTGCTCCCGCACTCCACCGCCCCCGCGGTGATCAGGGCCCGCCTGGGCCGGACGGTTCCCGGCATGATTCCCTGAGCTGCATGAGCACCATCACTCTCACCACCTGGTCGCTGGAGATGACCTCTCCGGCGGACCTCGTCCCGGCGGTCCCGGCCGGCCCGGAGATCTCCGTCGTCCGGGCGGAGGTCCCCTCTCCCGAGTTCAGCCGCTTCCTGTACGCGTCGGTGGGCGGCGACATCCACTGGACGGACCGGCTGTCGCTGACCCGTGCGCAGTGGGTGGAGCAGCTGGCCCGGCCGGGGGTGGAGACCTGGGTGGCGTACGACCGGGGCACGCCGGCCGGGTACGTGGAACTCGATCCGCAGGACGACGGTGTGGTGGAGATCATGTACTTCGGTCTCCTCCCGGACTTCCGCGGGCGCCGCATCGGCGGGCACCTGCTGTCGGTGGGCGTCGCCCGGGCCTGGTCCCTCGCGGAGAGGTGGCCCGACCGGGAGCCGACCCGGCGGGTGTGGGTGCACACGTGCAGCCAGGACGGTCCGACGGCGATGAGCAACTACGAGCGGCGCGGCTTCAAGGTCTTCAGGACCGAGACGGAACAGAAGGAAGAGACCCCGACCCCCGGCCCGTGGCCGGGCGCGTAGCCCTTCCTGGGGCGGGCCCCAGCCCCCCCGTGGCCGGGCCCGTAGCCCCTCCTGGGCCGGTCGGTCGGGCCCGCCGAGTGCGGGCGCCGCTGCGGGGCTTCGACCAGAACCCCCGCCCCCGGGCCACCGCCCCGGACCCCCGCTCCCCTCGCCCCGGAGCGGCTGGAATCACGCCCCGCCGTCGTTCGGGGCGCCGTGTCCGGGGCCCGGCCCCGGGTGGCGGCCCGGGGCCGGACCGAGGTCGGCCCGGCCGGCTTCGACAGGTGACCCCCGTCACGTTGTCCCAACATGCGGGACGACTTCGTCCGTATCGTGGACAGTAGTGGACTCCTCCAATCGGCACATGACACGCTTCCGCCATGAATGGAGCTGGAATTGCCTTGGTGAGTCGGCGGCACGTCGACCTCGGCCGCATGTCCAGCGCCATCTGTCCGGCCCGCTGACGGAACCAGCCACGCCGCACATCGCCGTCGTCCCCGCTGCCGCGGACGCGCCGATCACCCGCTAGCCCCCTGAGGCCGTAGTACCGCCCTGCTCGCCGGCAACCCCGGCGCGGAGCGGTAATCAGCCACACCCGCTCGGAGCCGCCGAGCCCGCAGGGGAGCGCCGCCGCCTTCCCCTGCCCTTGCCTCGAGCCGCCGAAGAAGGACGTACCGCCATGGCCGCCACCCCCGAAACGCCCGCAGCCGCACCCGCAGCCGCCGCGCGCCGCAAGACCGGCCGTCACCGCGGTGAGGGCCAGTGGGCCGTCGGACACCACACACCCCTCAACGGCAACGAGCAGTTCAAGAAGGACGACGACGGTCTCAACGTGCGGACACGCATTGAGACGATCTACTCCAAGCGCGGCTTCGACTCGATCGACCCCAACGACCTGCGCGGCCGCATGCGCTGGTGGGGCCTCTACACCCAGCGCAAGCCCGGGATCGACGGCGGCAAGACCGCGATCCTGGAGCCGGAGGAGCTGGACGACGAGT
Source organism: Streptomyces sp. NBC_01232 (assembly GCF_035989885.1). Lineage (GTDB taxonomy): Bacteria > Actinomycetota > Actinomycetes > Streptomycetales > Streptomycetaceae > Streptomyces. Next base: position 6,405,891 of record NZ_CP108518.1, on the reverse strand, counting down.
ACTTCATGCTGCGCGTCCGCATCGACGGCGGCCGGCTGACCACCGAGCAGCTCCGCGTGATCGGCGAGATCTCCGAGGAGTTCGCGCGCGGCACCGCCGACCTCACCGACCGCCAGAACGTGCAGTACCACTGGATCCGGATCGAGGACGTCCCGGAGATCTGGCGCCGGCTGGAGGCCGTCGGCCTCTCGACCACCGAGGCCTGCGGTGACACGCCCCGCGTCATCCTCGGTTCGCCCGTCGCCGGCATCGCGCTGGACGAGATCATCGACGGCACCCCCGCGATCGACGAGATCTACCGCCGCATCGTGGGCAACAAGGACTTCTCCAACCTGCCCCGCAAGTTCAAGTCCGCGATCTCCGGCTCGCCGCTGCTCGACGTGGCGCACGAGATCAACGACATCGCGTTCGTGGGCGTGAACCACCCCGAGCACGGTCCCGGCTTCGACGTCTGGGTCGGCGGCGGTCTGTCCACCAACCCCAAGCTGGGTGTGCGCCTGGGCACCTGGGTCTCGCTCGACGAGGTCCCGGACGTCTACGAGGGCGTCATCTCGATCTTCCGCGACTACGGCTACCGCCGGCTGCGCAACCGCGCCCGCCTGAAGTTCCTCGTCGCCGACTGGGGCCCGGCCAAGTTCCGCCAGGTCCTGGAGGACGAGTACCTGCAGCGCAAGCTGACCGACGGCCCCGCGCCGGCGCAGCCGAGCGGCCAGTGGCGCGACCACGTCGGTGTCCACCAGCAGCAGGACGGCAAGTTCTACGTCGGCTTCGCGCCCCGCGTGGGCCGCGTGGACGGCGCCACCCTGACCAAGATCGCGGACGTGGCGGCCCAGCACGGCTCCGGCCGGCTGCGCACCACCGCCGAGCAGAAGATGATCGTGCTCGACATCGAGGCCGACCGGGTCGACTCGGTGGTCGAGGCGCTGGAGGCGCTGGACCTGCGGGTCAAGCCGTCCCCGTTCCGCCGCGGCACGATGGCCTGCACCGGCATCGAGTTCTGCAAGCTGGCGATCGTCGAGACCAAGGCGCGCGGCGCCTCGCTGATCGACGAACTGGAGCGCCGTCTGCCGGACTTCGCCGAGCCGCTCACGATCAACATCAACGGCTGCCCGAACGCCTGCGCCCGTATCCAGGTGGCGGACATCGGTCTCAAGGGCCAGCTGGTCCTGGACGACGACGGCAACCAGGTGGAGGGCTACCAGGTCCACCTGGGCGGCGCCCTCGGCCTGGAGGCCGGCTTCGGCCGCAAGGTCCGCGGCCTGAAGGTCACCTCGGCCGGTCTGCCCGACTACGTCGAGCGGGTCGTCAAGCACTACGAGGAGCAGCGCGAGGACGGCGAGCGCTTCGCGGCGTGGGTCGCCCGCGCGGACGAGAAGAGCCTCTCGTGAGCGAGCGCGCCGCACCGTTCTACTGCCCGTACTGCGGCGACGAGGACCTGTTTCCCAACGAGACGGGCCACGGCGCGTGGGAATGCAGGGCCTGCAACCGAGCCTTCCAGCTGAAGTACCTCGGGCTGCTGGCCCGGGGCGTTCAGTCGGATTCAGCGGGAGGGGACCGGATATGACCACCACTCAAGACGTGCGTCTCAGCGCCGAGGAACTGAAGGAGCTGGCCGAGCGGGCGGGCCGGGACCTGGAGGACGCCTCCGCGCCGGACATCCTGCGCTGGGCGGCCGACACCTTCGGCAAGCGGTTCGCCGTGACCTCCTCCATGGAGGACGCGGTCGTCGCGCACCTGGCCTCCCGGGTGTTCCCCGGTGTGGACGTGGTGTTCCTCGACACGGGCTACCACTTCGAGGAGACCATCGGCACCCGTGATGCCGTGGAAGCGGTGATGAACGTCAACGTCATCACCCTGACCCCGCGGCAGAGCGTCGCCGAGCAGGACGCCGAGTACGGCCCGAAGCTGCACGACCGGGACCCCGACCTGTGCTGCGCGCTGCGCAAGGTCAAGCCGCTCGAAGAGGGCCTGACCGCGTACGCCGCCTGGGCGACGGGCCTGCGCCGCGACGAGTCCCCGACCCGGGCCAACACCCCGGTCGTCGGCTGGGACGAGAAGCGGCAGAAGGTCAAGGTCTCCCCGATCGCGCGCTGGACCCAGGACGACGTGGACGCGTACGTCGCCGAGCACGGCGTGCTCACCAACCCGCTGCTGATGGACGGTTACGCCTCCGTCGGATGCGCCCCCTGCACCCGGCGCGTCGCCGAGGGCGAGGACGCGCGGGCCGGCCGCTGGGCCGGGCGGGGAAAGACCGAGTGCGGACTGCACGGCTGATGACGGACAGCACAGAACCTACGGAGACGAACCAGATGAGCGTGAGCGACCAGGGCGCCACCGTGTGGCTGACCGGGCTGCCCAGCGCGGGCAAGACCACGATCGCCTACGCGCTGGCCGAGCGGCTGCGCGCCGAGGGCCACCGCGTGGAGGTGCTCGACGGGGACGAGATCCGCGAGTTCCTCTCCGCCGGCCTGGGCTTCACCCGCGAGGACCGGCACACCAACGTGCAGCGGATCGGCTTCGTCGCCGAGCTGCTCGCGAGCAACGGCGTCAAGGCGCTGGTGCCGGTGATCGCACCGTTCGCGGACAGCCGTGAGGCCGTCCGCAAGCGGCACGGCGCCGAGGGCACCTCCTACCTGGAGGTCCACGTGGCCACCCCGGTCGAGGTGTGCTCGGAGCGCGACGTGAAGGGCCTGTACGCCAAGCAGGCAGCGGGCGAGATCTCCGGACTGACCGGCGTCGACGACCCGTACGAGGCCCCGGAGTCCCCGGACCTGCGTATCGAGTCGCACACGCAGACCGTGCAGGAGTCGGCTTCGGCCCTGCACGCGCTGCTCACCGAGAGGGGTCTGGCATGACCACGGCCGCACACCTGCACACCGATTCCGGCTCCGACGCCCCGTACGCGCTGTCGCACCTCGACGCGCTGGAGTCCGAGGCGGTGCACATCTTCCGCGAGGTGGCGGGCGAGTTCGAGAAGCCGGTGATCCTCTTCTCCGGCGGCAAGGACTCCATCGTCATGCTGCACCTGGCGCTGAAGGCGTTCGCACCGGCGCCGGTGCCCTTCACGCTGCTGCACGTCGACACGGGGCACAACTTCCCCGAGGTGCTGGAGTACCGCGACCGCACGGTCGCCGAGCACGGCCTGCGCCTGCACGTGGCCTCCGTCCAGGAGTACATCGACTCCGGCAAGCTGCGCGAGCGCCCGGACGGCACCCGCAACCCGCTCCAGACCGTCCCGCTGACGGAGGCGATCCAGAGCCTGAAGTTCGACGCGGTCTTCGGCGGCGGGCGGCGCGACGAGGAGAAGGCCCGCGCCAAGGAGCGCGTCTTCTCCCTGCGCGACGAGTTCTCCCAGTGGGACCCCCGCCGTCAGCGCCCCGAGCTGTGGCAGCTCTACAACGGCCGCCACGCCCCCGGCGAGCACGTGCGGGTCTTCCCGCTCTCCAACTGGACCGAGCTGGACGTCTGGCAGTACATCGCCCGCGAGGGCATCGAGCTGCCCGAGATCTACTTCGCCCACGAGCGCGAGGTGTTCCTGCGCAACGGGATGTGGCTGACGGCCGGCGAGTGGGGCGGCCCGAAGGAGGGCGAGACGCCCGAGAAGCGGCTCATCCGCTACCGCACCGTCGGCGACATGTCCTGCACCGGCGCGGTGGACTCCGACGCCACCACGCTCGACGCCGTGATCGCCGAGATCGCCGTCTCCCGGCTCACCGAGCGGGGCGCGACCCGCGCCGACGACAAGATGTCCGAGGCCGCGATGGAAGACCGCAAGCGCGAAGGGTACTTCTAGAAATGACCAGCACCACCGAGCAGTTCGCCGATGTGTCGGCGACCACGCTGCTGCGCTTCGCGACCGCCGGTTCCGTCGACGACGGCAAGTCCACCCTGGTGGGCCGGCTGCTGCACGACTCCAAGTCGGTCCTGACCGACCAGATGGAGGCCGTGGAGGCCGTCTCCGCCCAGCGCGGCCAGGAGGCCCCCGACCTCGCGCTGCTCACCGACGGCCTGCGGGCCGAGCGGGAGCAGGGCATCACCATCGACGTCGCGTACCGCTACTTCGCCACCGCGCGCCGTCGGTTCATCCTCGCGGACACCCCCGGGCACGTGCAGTACACCCGGAACATGGTCACCGGCGCGTCCACCGCCGACCTGGCCGTGGTCCTGGTCGACGCCCGCAACGGTGTCATCGAGCAGACCCGCCGGCACGCGGCCGTCGCCGCGCTGCTGCGCGTCCCGCACGTGGTCCTGGCCGTGAACAAGATGGACCTGGTCGGCTACCAGGAGTCGGTCTTCGCGGCGATCGCCGAGGAGTTCACGGCGTACGCCTCCGACCTGGGTGTCCCGGAGATCACCGCGATCCCGATCTCGGCCCTGGCCGGGGACAACGTGGTGGACGCCTCCGCCAACATGGACTGGTACGGCGGCCCGACGGTACTGGAGCACCTGGAGACCGTCCCGGTCAGCCACGACCTCACGGCCTGCCCGGCGCGCTTCCCGGTGCAGTACGTGATCCGTCCGCAGTCCGCCGAGCACCCCGACTACCGCGGCTACGCGGGCCAGATCGCCTCCGGCGTGCTGCGCGTCGGCGAGGCCGTGACCGTGCTGCCCTCGGGCCGCACCAGTGTCATCGCGGGCATCGACGCGCTCGGTGAGAGCGTCGACATCGCCTGGGCCCCGCAGTCGGTGACGGTGCGTCTGACGGACGACATCGACATCTCGCGCGGCGACCTGATCGCGCCGTCCGCGAGCGCCCCGGCCACCACGCAGGACGTGGAGGCGACGGTGTGCCACGTGGCGGACCAGCCGCTGGCCGTCGGCGCCCGGGTGCTGATCAAGCACACGACGCGCACGGTCAAGGCGATCGTCAAGGAGATCCCCTCGCGGCTGACCCTGGACGACCTGTCCCAGCACCCGAACCCCGGGCAGCTGGTGGCCAACGACATCGGCCGCGTGGTCGTCCGCACCGCCGAGCCGCTCGCGCTCGACGCGTACGCCGACTCGCGCCGCACCGGGTCCTTCCTGCTGATCGACCCGGCCGACGGCACCACCCTGGCGGCGGGCATGGCCGGCGAGTCCTTCGCCTCCAAGGCCGAGACCACCGTCCAGGCGGACGAGGAAGGTTGGGACTTCTAACTTATGATTTCCGACATCTATTCGACCTTCGCGAAGGAGGGCGGCCGCGTAGGCAGCGGTGCCCTCGGCAGCGGCCAGGGAGGGGTTGCGCGATGTGCGCGATGACGTACGCGCACCGCATGCGCGCCCTCACCCCCCACGAGCCGTACCCGCCATCGCTCCACAAACGAAGACGTGCGTCATGAGATGACGCCGTCACGAGAGGAAGCCCTCCCGTGCCTGCCACCGCCACCACCCGTCGGACCCGTACCAACCGCTCCACCCTCCGCCGCAGCGTCGTCGCCGCTGCCGCGCTGCCGCTCCTGATCGGTGCGCTCGCCTCCTGCGGCTACGGCTCCGAGGCCAAGAAGGACGAGCCGAAGGCCGCGGACAGCGCCGACTCCGGCAAGAAGCTCTCCGCCGCCGAGGTCCGCATCGGGTACTTCCCCAACCTGACGCACGCCACCGCGCTGGTCGGCCTCCAGGAAGGCCTGATCGAGAAGGAACTGAACGGCACCAAGATCAAGCCGCAGTCCTTCAACGCCGGCCCGTCCGAGATCGAAGCCCTCAACGGCGGCTCTCTCGACATCGGGTTCATCGGCCCCTCGCCCTCGATCAACGGCTACGTCAAGTCCAAGGGCTCCAACCTGCGCATCATCTCCGGTTCCGCCTCGGGCGGCGTCAAGCTCGTCGTGAACCCGGACAAGATCAAGACCCTGGACGACCTCAAGGGCAAGAAGATCGCCACCCCGCAGAAGGGGAACACGCAGGACGTCGCGTTCCTCAACTGGATCGGTACCAAGGGCTGGACGGTCGACCCGGAGTCCGGCAAGGGTGACGTCTCCGTCGTCCGTACGGACAACAAGGTCACCCCGGACGCCTTCAAGCAGGGCTCGATCGACGGCGCCTGGGTGCCGGAGCCCACGGCCTCCAAGCTCGTCTCCGACGGCGGCTCCGTCCTCCTCGACGAGACCGCTCTGTGGCCCGACAAGAAGTTCGTGATCACGAACATCATCGTGTCGCAGAAGTTCCTCAAGGAGCACCCGGACGTGGTCGAGGCGGTCCTCAAGGGCACCGTGAAGACCAACGAGTGGATCAACGCCAACCCGGACAAGGCGAAGGCCTCCGCGAACGCGAAGCTCGAGGCGGAGGGCGGCAAGCCGCTCGACGCGAAGGTCATCGACCCGGCATGGCCGAGCATCGCGATCACCGACGACCCGCTGGCCGCGACGCTGAAGACGCAGTCGGAGTGGGCGGTCAAGGCCAAGCTCATCGAGCAGCCCGACCTCGCCGGCATCTACGACCTGACGCTCCTGAACAAGGTGCTGAAGGCCGCCGGCAAGCCCGAGGTCTCCGACGCCGGTCTCGGCGCCAAGTAACCCCGCAACCCAGCAATCCCAGGAGGTGACGACCATGGCCACCACGCTTGCCAAGGCTGCCGAGGGCTCTGCCCTGGAGCAGACGCACGCTGCCCGCATCGAGCACGTATCGAAGTCCTTCTCCGGCCCGGCCGGATCGCAGCTCGTCCTGGACGACATCAGTCTCGATGTCGCTCCCGGAGAGTTCGTCACCATCCTGGGTGCCTCGGGGTGCGGTAAGTCCACGCTGCTGAACCTGGTCGCGGGTCTGGACAAGCCGTCCGCGGGGTCCATCGAGACCCCCGGCGGCCGTCCGGCCCTGATGTTCCAGGAGCACGCCCTCTTCCCGTGGCTGACCGCGGGCAAGAACATCGAACTCGCCCTGCGTCTGCGCGGGGTGGCCAAGGCCGAGCGCCGCCCGGAGGCCGAGCGGCTGCTGGAGCTGGTCCGGCTCGGCGGCTCGTACGGCAAGCGCGTGCACGAGCTGTCCGGCGGCATGCGCCAGCGCGTGGCCCTGGCCCGGGCGCTCGCCCAGGACAGCCGGCTGCTGCTGATGGACGAGCCGTTCGCCGCGCTCGACGCCATCACCCGGGACGTGCTGCACGGCGAGCTGACCCGCATCTGGGCCGAGACCGGACTGTCCGTCCTCTTCGTCACCCACAACGTGCGCGAGGCCGTCCGCCTCGCCCAGCGCGTGGTCCTGCTCTCCTCCCGGCCCGGCCGGGTCGCGAAGGAATGGACCGTGGACATCCCGCAGCCGCGCCGCATCGAGGACGCGGACGTCGCGGAACTGTCCCTCGAGATCACTGAACACCTGCGTGGGGAGATCCGCCGCCATGGCCAGCACTGACACCACCTCGAAGGCCACGGGCAAGAACGACGACCTGGCCGGCCTGGAGGCGGGCCTCGACGCGCTCGACGCGGTCCAGACCCACCGCACCCCGATCCGCGAGATCCTCGTCAAGAAGGTCTTCCCGCCGGTCCTGGCCGTGAGCCTGGTGCTCCTGGTCTGGCAGGTCCTCGTCTCGGCGGGGGTCACCGAGGAGACCAAGCTGCCCGCGCTGTCCGCGGTCTGGCACAGCCTGTCCGACATGTGGCTCAAGGGCACGCTGCTGGAGGTCATCTGGACCAGCGTCTCCCGCGGCCTGCTCGGCTTCCTGCTGGCCCTGGCCATCGGCACGCCGCTCGGCCTGCTCGTCGCCCGGGTGAAGTTCGTCCGGGCCGCGATCGGCCCGATCCTGCAGGGCCTGCAGTCGCTGCCGTCGGTGGCCTGGGTGCCGCCGGCCGTCCTGTGGTTCGGCCTGAACGACGCGATGATGTTCACGGTGATCCTGCTGGGCGCCGTCCCGTCCATCGCCAACGGCCTCGTCTCCGGCATCGACCAGATCCCGCCGCTGTACCTGCGCGCCGGGCGCACTCTGGGAGCCACCGGTCTGCGCGGGGCCCGGCACATCGTCATGCCGGCCGCGCTGCCCGGCTACCTGGCCGGCCTGAAGCAGGGCTGGGCCTTCTCCTGGCGCTCGCTGATGGCCGCCGAGATCATCGCCTCCTCGCCGGACCTGGGCCTGGGCCTGGGCCAGTTGCTGGAGAACGGCCGCAACAACATCGACCTGCCGGGCGTGTTCCTCGCGATCATCCTGATCCTCGTGGTCGGCATCGCCATCGACCTGCTGATCTTCAGCCCGGTCGAGCGGTGGGTGCTGCGCAGCCGCGGCCTGCTGGCGAAGAGCTGATCGCCGTGTCCCGCACACTCCTGGTCATCGCCCACGGCAGCCGCGATCCGCGGCACGCCGCGACCGTGCACGCCCTCACCGGGCGGGTACGGGCGCTGCGGCCGGGGCTGCGCGTGGAGACGGCCTTCCTCGACTTCAACACCCCGACGGTGGGCCAGGCCCTGTCCTCGCTCTACCTCTCCGGCGTGCGGGAGGTCGTGGCGCTCCCGCTGCTGCTGACCCGCGCCTTCCACGCGAAGTCCGACATCCCGGCGGCGCTCGCCGAGTCGGCCTCGCGCCTGCCCGGGCTGTCGGTGCGGGTGGCGGACGTCCTCGGACCGTCCCCGCTCCTGCTGACCGCCCTCGAGCGCCGGCTCGCCGAAGCCGGCCTCACCCCGGCGGACCGTGCCACCACCGCGGTGGTGCTCGCGTCCGCCGGCTCCACGGACCCGGAGGCGATCGCAGTGATCGCTGAAACCGCGCGGGAGTGGCGGCACACCGGTTGGTGCGCCGTGCGGCCTGCGTTCGCCTCCGGAGCTTCTCCCGCAGGGGTCCCCCGTACCGAGGACGCCGTACGGGCCCTGCGCGCCGAGGGCTTCGAGCGGGTGGCGGTGGCCCCGTACGTCATCGCCCCGGGCCGGCTCCCGGACCGCATCGCGGCCGGCGCCGCGGCCGGGGGCGCGGACGTCGTCGCCGGCGTCCTGGGCGCGGCCCCGGAACTGGCCCGGCTGCTGCTGCGCCGCTTCGACGCGGCGGCCACGGCCCCCGCCCGGCTGCCCGCCCTGACGGCGTAGCCTCCGGCACCGCCGGACAGGACCTAGGAACTCGCCGGGCCGTCCTCGTCGGTGAGGAAGTGGACGTGCCGCAGCTCGGCGGGTGCCCGGGGGCCGAGACCCAGGAGGTCGTCGTCGTCCCGGACCGCTCGCCAGAACTCCTCTTCGGTCGCCGCGGTCCCGAGGACCGTCCACGGGACGCCGTACTCCGTCGGCGCCACCCACACCCCGAACTGCCGTCGCCCCGGCCCGTGGAGGTCCTCCCCGACCGGTACGTCCTGCATCTCGGCGACCAGGGCCGCCGTGTGCGGGTGCGGGCACCGGGGCCGCAGGTGCTCGCGCTCCCATCCGGTACGGAGCCGCTCCGTCGCCTCGTCGGCGACGGCGTCGGCGGCGTCCAGCGCCCCCTGGAAGGCGTTCGGGGCGGCGGGCCGGACGACCCGCACCAGCAGCCCGTGCCCGCACGGCCGGTACTCGAAGAGCCTGAAGACATCGATCTGTGAACCCACCGGGCCATTGTGCCGTCCGCCAGCCGCCCCCGGCGGACTGCCGTCCGGCCGGCCGGACGTCGTCTCCTACGCGCGGGCCGCGGCCTCGTCCGCGAGGGCCGTCAGGTCCTCGATGGACATCGCCCCCGGCGGCAGGCCCTCACGGGCGAAGATGTTCGCCGCGTGCCGCAGCACGTCGTTGACCGGGGTCGGCACCCCGTGCAGGCGGCCCAGCAGGGAGATCTCCCCGTTGAGGTAGTCCGCCTCCACCGAGCCCGTCCCCCGCGCCAGGCTCTGCCAGGACGACCCGCCCCGCACACCGGCCGGCTGCTCGACCTTGCCGTCGCGCGCCGTCGACTGCTCGGCGTCCGAGGCGTAGGCGATGCCCCCGGCCCCGAAGGCGGCCTTCCCCTCACGGACGGCCCGCAGCAGCAGCGCCGCCTTCGCCGGGTCCGGCTCCGGGCCGGTCGTCGCCTGGATCGCGTTGCCCAGGTTCCCCAGCAGCTTCGCGTACTTCCACCGCATCACGTCCTCGACCGGCGGCGCCCCGAAGCCGGCCTTGCCGAGGTCCGCGGCGACGGCCAGGGACAGGGCGTCCGTGCCGCCCGCCGCCCGGCCCACGTGCAGGATGCCGGTCAGCGGCGCGCACAGCGCCGAGACCACGCCCGGCTCCAGGAAGGTGGCGGGCAGCCATACGCACACCCCGTACACGCGCGCGAAGCGCCGTAGCGCCAGCCGCTCGCTCTCCACTCCGTTCTGCGCGCAGAGCACGGGCAGCCGCTGCGCCGCCGTGCCGCCGCCGGTGACCTCCGCGTCGCCCCACGCGTCGAGCGCGGCGATGGCGTCCTGGGTCTTCACGGACAGCAGCAGGACGTCGTCGGGGCGCAGTTCGCCCAGTTCCTCCGGTCCGGTGACCACGGGCAGCCGGTGCACCCGGGTGCCGTCGGCCGTCGTGAGCCGCAGCCCGTCGGCCCGCAGGGCGTCCGCGTGGGCACCGCGTGCGACGAGTACGACCTCGCCGCCCGCCTCCGCGAGCCGTCCGCCGATGGTGGCGCCGACCGCGCCCGCGCCGATGATGATGTAACGCATGCCACGAGCCTGGCACATCCCCCGCCCCGGGATGCCGTCGGGGCACGGTGACCGGGGCACCGGATCCCGCTGGCGAGCCTTGTGGAGCTGCTGGACGCGCTCGCCCGAGGCCGGGGTCAGGGCCGGTCGGTGCGCAGGTGGGTGCGGGTGGTCTCGAACAGGCCGGTCAGGGCGGAGTCCTCGTCCAGGTACCGGTCCTCGACGAGGAGTTGGCAGACCTGACCGTGACCGCCCGCGACGAAGAGCTCGATGCGGCGGACGCGGGGGCTCGCGCCCTCCCGGCGGAAGTCGAGGTCGAGCCGGACGGCGCTCCGGCCGTCCTGCTCCGGGAACCGGTCAGGGTCCGGTCAGCTCCACGAGTTTGGCGACGGTGTTCCAGTTGCGGGTGGTCACGTCGATCCCCTTGACCACGGCGGACCTGGCGAGGGCCTCGGCGAGCTTGGAGCGGCCCAGGCCGTCGGGGACGTAGAGGTAGAGGACGCGGTCGCCGAGCCGGTACTCCTCCGGGAGGAACGAGGCCTCGTCGAGCGCGGCGAAGCGCTCCGGGCCCGGCTGTTCGGACCAGAAGGTGGCGTGCAGCTGCTTGCCCTCCAGCTCCGCCGCCGGGAAGGGGCAGGCGTCGGCGACGGCGCGCAGGTACGCGCCGTCCCTCACCAGGCACGCCACGCGGAAGCCGAAGCGGCCCTCGATGGCGGCCTCCAGCTCCCGGCCGAGGACCGCCGGGTCCTGCTGCGTACTGCTGAAGACGGCGTTGCCGCTCTGCAGGTACGTCTGCACGTCGCCGTGGCCGAGCCCCTCCAGCACCGTACGCAGCTGCGCCATCGGGACCTTCTTGTTCCCGCCGACATTGATCCCGCGCAGCAGCGCCGCGTACTTCTTCGTCGTGTCCTTCTTGGCCGTGTCCTTCTTCGTCATGCGCGCACCCTAAGACCCGGCTACGACAATTCGGCCTCGATGAGGTCGGCGGCCTGCCGCGTGCCGCCCTCGGTCGTCATCTGCGCGCGGACGGCCTCGGCGCGGGCGGCGACCTCGGGGTCGGCGACCAGCTGGAGGACCGCTTCGCGCAGGGTCCGGGCGTTCGCCTCCTCCATCGGGACGTGGCGGGCCACGCCCAGCGAGACGAGCATGTCGGCGTTGCCGAACTGGTCGACGGCCTGCGGGACGGCGACCATCGGGGTGGCGGTCGCGAGCCCCTCCTGGCTGCCGCCGGCGCCCGCGTGGGTGATGAAGGCGTCGGCCCGGCGCAGGATGTCGAGCTGGGGGACCCAGCGGTGGACCTCCACGTTGGCCGGTACCGGGCCCAGGTCGGCCTCGTCGGTGAACTTGCCGATCTGGAGGACGACATGCCAGTCGGGCAGGTCCGCGAAGGCTTCGATGCAGGCACGGTAGAAGGCGGGCTGCTTGGTGAAGGCGGAGCCGAGCGAGACGAGCACGATCTTCTTGCCCTCGGCGCTCGCGGGCGCGTGCCAGCTGCCCTGGGTCGCGCTGCGGTCGCCCTGGCAGGCTCCGACGAAGGTGTGGACGGAGGTGTCGACGCGGTCGGCGTGCGGCTGCAGCGCCCGCGGGATCAGGACGAGCCCGCGGCGCGGGCGGCCCTGGAACCGGTCGACCTGGTCGCCGAGGCCGTTCTCGGTGAGCCAGGCCGCGAAGGCGGCGTAGTACGCCTGACCGCGCTCGGAGGCCTTCAGCTCGGCGAACATCGGCTCGGCCACCTCCTGCTCGTACCCCTCCCAGGCGACGAGGTTCGGGGAGAGGGAGACGGCGGGGACTCCCCAGCGATGGGCGAGCACCGGCGCCGGGTAGGAGGTGATGTCGTGGAGGACGAGGTCCGGCTCGTCGCCCTCGAAGGCGGCGGCGAGCTGCGGGAGTGCCTGGACGGCGTCGTTCAGGAAGGGCTCGAGGTTCTCGATGAGCTCGGTGCCCCAGGCCTCCGGCTCGTCGTCGGTGGGGAGGGTGGAGGTGTAGAGCACGGGCGTGGCGCCCGTCTCCGCGATCTTCTCGGCGAAGGAGGCGGGGATGGCGTAGCTGACGCGGTGGCCCCGGGCCACGAGTTCGCGGATCACCTCGATGCTGGGGTTCACGTGCCCGTGGGCGGCGATGGAGAACATGGCGATGTGGGTGGGCTTGGCTGCGGTCATGATCGAACCATAAGCGAGACGAGACGTCTCGTGCAACACCCTTTGGCGCCGGTCTCGCCGGTCGTGCCGATCTCGCCGATCTCGCCGGTCAGGCCGGTCAGGCCGGAGCGGCCGGTTCCCCCGGAGCGGCCGGTTCCCCCGGGGCGGACGGTTTCCCCGGGGCGGACGGACTCTTCGGGCGGGCTGGACCGAACGGGTGACCCGAGGCCGTCACGCGCGCGACGTCGACGGCAAGCGAGTCGAGCCAGGCCAGCGCGGAGAAGAACCGCGGGGAGGAAAGCCCGGGAGGTCCGTCGGCATCGGCGCCGAGAGGCGGCAGTGCGCCTTCGGGCTCCGGGTCGCCCGGGGCCCGCCCCGCCCGCTGCGCCTCCCGCCGCATCCGGGTGGCCAGCCCGGTCGCCCGGCCGTCCAGCCGCGCCCCGTTCTCCGGCCCCACGGCAGGACCGCCGCGCACCAGCAGCCGCCGCGACCCCCACAGCACGTGGTGGCCCGTCATCATCGCCGCCTGCCAGTCCGGCCTCGGGCCCTCGTGCGTCCGGGGCTCGCTCTGGTGCTGCGCGAAGGCCGTCTCCGCCATCGTCAGCGCGTGCAGGAGCGGCTCGTCGTCGGGAGTGCGCCCCGGTCCGCCCTCCACCACGGCGCCGGTGGTGCGCTCGACCGTCTCGGCCTCCCTGGTCAGCAGCAGGGCCACCGCCCGGTGCAGCTCCCGCTCCGCCCCCCTCGGCCAGGCGAGCACCCCGAACACGACGCCGATCAGGCTGCCGATGACCACGTCCAGGATCCTGACCTCCGCCAGCTGCCACGTCACGGGCGCCAGCTGCGCGAAGACGAAGGCCACCACGAGCGTGAACATGCCCTGGGCCCAGCCCACGCCCCGCACCGGCCCCACCCGGAACGCCGTGAGCATCACGAACGGCAGGGCGATGGCATAGACGACGGTGTGGCCCCCGATCAGGGCCAGCAGGATCCCGGTGACCAGGGCGCCGAGCAGGGTGCCGGTGATGGCCACCCGTACGGTCGCCCGGGTCTGGGCGGCCGTGGTCCGGGTCAGGCTGAGGACGGCGAGCATCGCCCAGAAGCCGTGCGGCAGGGAGTCCACGCCCGCGATCGTGCGGGCGGCCGCGAGCGCGAGGCTGATCCGGACCGCGTTCTGGAAGTGCACGGACCGGGGCCCGGCGTGTCCCGCCACCCGGTGCCACCACAGGCCCGGCGCGAGCCGGCCGGCGTACCAGAAGCGGCCGGCGTCCACATCGCAGGGCACCTGCGCGCGGCGGCCCCGTACCGCCAGCTCGGCGGCCGTCACCAGGGCCACGGCGGCGTCCGCCACCTCCAGCAGCGCCGCCCGGCGGCGGCCCCGCGCCGCGGTGGTCGGCGGCTCCCGCGCAGCGGCCGACGCGGCCTCCTCCCGTACCTTCCGCAGGACGCCGGCGGCTTCGGTCGAGTCGGCCGTTCCGTCCAGCAGGGCGGCGCTCTCGCCGACGGCCCGGCCGACCGCGGTCAGCACCTCGGACTCCAGTTCCATCGGCAGCGGGCCGGGGGGCCGGGGCGGCGGGGGAAGGTTCACCATGCGGCCGAGGAGCGTACGGGCGGCCAGGCCCGCGTGGGTGAGGGCGCGGTCCCGCAGGCCCGGCCCGGCGGGACGGTCGGCCTCGTCGACCCGGAAGGGCCGCAGCGACTCGCCGGACGCCAGGGCCGCCTCGGTCGAGGCCGCGGACAGCGTGTACGGGGCGCGGCCCAGCTCGGCGGCGCAACGGGCGGCGGTACCGGCCGCCCCGGAGGCCAGCCTCCGGTACGTGGGCCCCGGCTCCTCGGGCAGGACGAAGGCCTCGGCGAGGACGAGCAGCAGCAGGCCGAAGGTCGCCCCCGCGAGCCGTTCGCCGAGGGTGTCCGGGGCGTACGGCGGGAAGCAGGGCAGGATGTAGAGCAGTTGCAGACCCGGGGCGGCGCCCGCCGCGCGCGGCCCGGCCACCGCCACGAAGGCCAGGGCGAAACCGATCAGCAGCATGCCGGCCACGGCGGTCCAGGTCCGGACCGCGAGGTAGGTGCCGATCGTCACCAGCACCCAGGCCACGGGCGTGGTCCTGATGAGGACGGCCACCCGCTGGCGGCCGGTGCCGGGGATGTGCGAGAGGGCCGCCATGGACACCACGCCGAACAGCGCGTACGTCGCCGCCACGGGCCGGTCCAGCGCGTACAGGCACACGAAGAACGAGACGCACGCGGCGAGGGTGGTGCGCAGGGCGCGCCGTGCCACGACCGAGGGGCCGCGGCCGGTGCGTGCGTCATGTCCGGCGCCCATGACTCCAGGATCGGGCCACCTGCCGGAAGCCACCACATACTGGCTGACGACGGCTGATCCACGGCGGCCGGATCGCCGGACGGATCGCCGGCGGATCACGGGCGGGCGGCGAAGGGCGAGAGCGGCGGCATGGACGAGGCGCGGGCGAGGGACGTACTGGCGGCGGCGGGCCTGGCCCGGGGCGCGCCCCGGGAGGCGGTCCTCCTCGCGCTCGGCGAGAACGCGGTCTTCGCGGTCGGAGACCTGGTGGTGAAGGTGGGCCGGGAGGCTGCGCTGCTGGAGCGGGCCGCGCGGGAACTGGCGGTGTCCGGCTGGCTCGCCGCGTCCGGCGTCCCGGCGGTCCGCGCGGCCGAGCCGAAGCCGCGGCTGGTGGACGGGCATCCCCTGACCCTCTGGCACCGGCTGCCGGACGCGGTGCGGCCCGCGGGGCCCGCGGACCTGGCGGAGCTGCTGCGCCTGGTGCACGCACTGCCCGCGCCGCCGTTCGCGCTGCCCGCACGGGACCTGCTGGCCGGGGTCGAGCGCTGGCTGCGGCTCGCGGGGGATTGCATCGACCCCGCCGACGCGGCCTACCTGCGGGCCCGCCGGGACGGCTACGCCGGTGAGGTGGCCGCGCTGACCCCGCGCCTCGCCCCGGGCCCGGTCCACGGCGACGCGCTGCCCCGCAACGTCCACGTGGGCGCGGACGGCCCGGCCCTGGTCGACCTGGAGACCGTGTCGGCCGATCTGCGCGAGCACGACCTGGTGGTGATGGCGCTCTCCCGCGACCGGTACGACATGCCCGCCGGGGAGTACGAGGCCTTCGTGGCGGCGTACGGGTGGGACGTCCGCGAATGGGAGGGCTGCGCGGTCCTGCGCGGTGCCCGGGAGACGGCCAGCTGTGCCTGGGTCGCCCAGCACGCCCCGGCCAATCCGAGGGCCCTGGCCGAATTCCGCCGCCGCGTGGCCTCCCTCAGGGACGGCGACCGGGAGATGCAGTGGCGTTCGTTCTAGGAGGCGGCGTCATCGTGGTCACGCCTGCCGTCACCGTGGTCACTCTCACGACCACGCCCACGGCCGCTCGCGTGGCCGGCACGGTCCCGTGCGGGCACGGGACCGTGCCGGTCAGGCGGCGAAGCGGCGGCTGCCGGTGAGTGACCACACGGCGGAGATCCGGCCGTCCGTGACGGCGAACATGTCGATGCCGCTCTTGACGATGACGTCTCCGTCACCGTCCGCGTGGCTCTCGCTCCACCGGCAGGCCATCTCGGCGCGCTCGGAGTCGACCAGCGGTGCGGCTTCGGCGGCGAAGGTCAGGCCGGTGAGGGCGTGGCTGTTGGCCGAGATGAACGCCGTCAGTTCCTCCTGGCCGAAGGTGTAGCCGGAGCCGGTGCCGTCGAAGTCGTCCGCGAAGTGCAGCCGGAAGCCGGGGGCGAGGATCTGCTCGGCGAGGGCGACGTCTCCGTTCCAGAGCGCCGTCCAGCCCTCCACCAGCCGGGTGCCGGCTTCCCGGGTCAGCAGGGCGGAGTCGGTGGCCGGGGTCGGGGTCGTCGTCGTCACAGACATGGGTGCCTTCCAGGGTCGGTTCGTGGTCACCCAGACTCCGGGCCCGGAGCGACAGCCCCCTGTCGGTGTTTAGCCCTCCGGGAGGCGGCTCAAGCGAAACTGTAGAGCTCGTCGAGCGCGACGAAATCCCGTCCCAGGGCGCCCAGTTCGGACAGGTCCACCGGGCGCGGCTCCGCCGTCTCCTCCAGGGCCCGCGCCTCGCGGATGCCGTCGAGGCGGAAGCCCCGGACGGCGGCGCGCAGCCGGCACCAGCCGATGAGGTGCCAGTGCTCGCCGCCGAGGAGGCCCAGGGGTTCGACGGTGCGGTCGGTGACCTTTCCCTGCTCGTCGGCGTAGCGCAGATGCAGCAGCCGGCGGGCGGAGAGCGCCTCGCGCAGGGCGTGCGGGAGCGCGGAGGGCCGTACGGGATGCACGGCGAGCCGTACCCGCGCGGCGAGTTCGCGCGCGGCCTGGCGTTCGCGCTGCGGCATGACGGCGAACACCTTGTACAGCGCCGAGCGGGCGTCCTCGTCGAACGGCGTCCCGGACAGCGTGTGCAGGGCGACGGCCAGGGCCGCCGCCTCGGCGGGGGTGATGGTCAGGGGCGGCAGGGTGTGGTCCTTGTCCACCACGTACCCGCCGCTGCGGCCCGGTTCGGCGTAGAGCGGCACGCCGGACTGTTGCAGGGCGCTGAGGTCGCGCTCGACGGTGCGGGTGCTGACGCCGAAGCGCTCGGCGAGCCACCGGGCGCTGCGCGGCCGGGGCGAGACCGCACGTAACTCCTCCACCAGGGCGTACAGACGCTCGGTACGGTTCACAGCCAAGGACCGTAGCCGATGCCCCGGGGCCGGAGCACGTGGATCCGGCCGGTGGGTCGAAGGGACCGGGTTCGGCGTGGGGGGTCCCGCCCCGCGAAGGGCGGGACCCCACGGCTCTACGACGTGTAGTAGCCGGCCACGTCGGCGATCAGGTGTACCGATCCCGCGTGGTTGTAGAAGCTGACCTTCCCGTTCACGACGGGGACCACGACCAGGTTCGGAATCGTCTGCCCCGCGGTGAAGTTGAGGTTCGACGCGCTGGTGCGGGTCGTGCCGTTCGGGTAGACGGACACGAAGCTGCCGGCGGTCGGCTCGGTGGCGGTGACGTTCAGCACCACTGCGGTGACCCCTGCCGGGATCCCCGCCGCTCCGGTGACCTGCAGGGTCACCGTGCCGGCCTCGCCCACCTTCGCCTTCGGCACGCCCAGGCCTTCACGGGTGTCCATCAGCCGCGTCGGCGTGATCGGCTTGTACGAGGAACCCGAACCGTCGGTCGTGTAGAAACCGGCGACGTCCGCGATCAGGTCCACCGAACCCGCGTGGTTGTAGAAGCTGACCTTCCCGTTCACCACGGGGACGACGACCAGGTTCGGAATCGTCTGCCCCGCCGTGAAGTTGAGGTTCGACGCACTCGTACGGGTCGTGCCGTTCGGGTAGACGGAGACGAAACTCCCCGCCGTCGGCCCGGTGGCCGTGACGTTCAGAACCACCGCGGTGACACCCGTCGCCGGGATCCCCGCCGTGCCCGCGACCTGCAGGGTCACCGTGCCCGCCTCACCGACCCGGGCCTTGGGCACGCCCAGACCCTCACGGGTGTCCATCAGCCGGGTCGGCGTGATCGGCTTGTAGGTGGAACCCGAACCGTCGGTCGTGTAGAAACCGGCGACGTCCGCGATCAGGTGCACCGAACCCGCGTGGTTGTAGAAGCTGACCTTCCCGTTCACGACGGGAACGACGACCAGGTTCGGAATCGTCTGCCCCGCCGTGAAGTTGAGGTTCGACGCGCTGGTGCGGGTCGTGCCGTTCGGGTACACCGACACGAAGCTGCCCGCGGTCGCCTCGGTGGCGGTCACGTTCAGCACCACCGCGGTCGCGCCGGCGGGGATCCCGGCCGTGCCCGCGACCTGCAGGGTCACCGTCCCGGCCGCGCCCACCTTCGCCTTCGGCACACCCAGACCCTCACGGGTGTCCATCAGCCGCGTCGGCGTGATCGGCTTGTACGTACCGAGGCCGGAGGACGGGGGCGGGGTCACCGTCAGGGTGCCACCCGAGTAACTGCTGTTCAGCACGGTGACGCGGATGTTCCAGATACCGGCCGGGGCCGTGCGCAGATCCACGGTCGCCTTCAGCGTCCGGCCGTCGTCGGAGACCGAGACGGTCGTGGCCGTCAGCGGCGCCGGGCCGCCGGTGAGCTGGACGGTGGAGCTCATGCCCAGGGCCGTGCCCGTCACGGTGAGGGTCGCGACCGAACCGCTCTGCGCGGTGTTCGGCGTGACCGTCCCGACGGACACCTCCTCGGCGCCGCAGGGCGCCGTCGTGCAGACGAGCTCGGCCCGGTAGGCCGTACGGTCCGCCCCGTCCGGCAGGGGGAGGACGAAGAGGCTCTCTCCGGCCGCGGAGCAATCGTGCGGCGACGAGTTGCCCGTGCACAGGTCGGTTCCGGCCTTGCTGTAGAACGCGGGCCGCGGGGTGCGCGCCCCACCGTCCGTTGCCGTGACAGTGGCCCTGAACCGGTCACCCGAGACGCTCGGCAGGACCGCGCAGACGGCGGTGCGCTCCGCGGAGAGCGTGCCGGTCAGCGGGCCGTACCCGTGCGCGACGGATCCGGCACGGGTGCACTCGGGCGCCGCACCGGCGGCCGTGGCGATCCGCCATGCGTCGAGGCGGTAGGAGTCGGGCAGGGACCAGTCCTGCGGTACCTGGGTCACGACCTGGTAGCTGGTGGAACCGGTGACGATGCACGCCCAGCTCTTCTGGTGGCAGGCGATTCCGCCGTTACCGTCCATGATCAGCAGGTGCGTGCTGTCGTGGGCGTCCCGGACGTCGAGGCGCAGCCGGTCCGTGGCCGCGGACGTGGTGATCCGGTGGCAGCGCAGGGTGCCGTTCTGGCCGGAGGCGCCGCTCGTGGCCGGGGCTCCGACCGCCGTCGCGGCGGAGGCGGCGCATCCCGGGGCCGTGGCGGTGACGTCCCGGCGGTCCAGGGTGTGGGTGCGAACGGCGTCCTGGCCCCGCACGAGCACCGTGTACGCCGCGCCGGCCGCGAAGGAGCAGCTGGTGAGGCCGTCCGTCCTGAGCTGCTGACCCGGGGCGGGGTGGTTGTAGCAGTCGGGGCCGCTGCCATCGGTGGCGATCACGCTGAGCACGAACTTCGGGAACAGGTCCGTGTCGTCGGGGAAGCCGTAGCGGATGCGGAGCAGCTCGGACGTGGAGTGCGCGTCGGCCGGAATGGTCAGGCAGTGCGAGAAGACGCCGTTGCCGGTCTCCAGGCGCACGGCGCCCTTGTCGTCGGCGAAGCTGCCGGCGGGCAGGACCTGGCAGCCGTTCTGGACGATGTCCGTACGGACGAAGTGCACGCCGTACGACCCGGTCTCGGTGTCGTCCCCGGCGCGCACGAGCGCACGGAACGGCGCCGTTCCGGTGAGGGCGCAGTCGCCCAGGCCCAGGGCGCCTTCGGTGCACTGAACGGCGCCCTTGCTGTCGACCACCTCGACCACGACGGTCAGGCCCGCTCCGCCGAGCGAGGTGAGGGCGGCGATCCGGGCGCCCTTCGGGCTCGGCAGTTCCAGGCAGTGCGTCTGCCCGGCGGTGGTCAGGGTGCCCGTGTACCGTCCTTCGGTGACGCCGACGCAGTCCTCGGCGGCCGGTGCGGCCTGGGCTGCGCCCACCGGGAGGAGAAGCGCGGCGAGGACGGCCAGCAGGATGGTTATTACGGTGGAAAACGGACGTCTAGCGGATGCCGTTGGGCTTGGCATGAACCCCCCAGGGTGATGTGCGACGAGAGATCGTCGCACATCCGTAGGGGTCGGCCCGCCTGCTTATTCGTCCGGGAGGAGCCGGCTCAGGCCGGGACCAGTCCGCGCAGCGGCCAGGCCTCGTCGATCACCGCGTCCGGGGTGCCCTGGCGGCGCAGGTACGACTGGAAGTCCCGGGCCCAGCGCGCGTGCCAGGTGCTCTGCCGCGCGTGCAGGTCGGCCGGGGTGAGCGCGGCGACCTCCGGGTGCCGCTCGGCTATCGCGCGGGCCACCTGGACCGCGGCCAGCGCGTCCGCCCCCGCGTCGTGCGCGTCGTCGAGGGTGACCCCGTACACCCCGCAGACCGCCTCCAGGGTCCGCTTGCCCCGCCGGTAGCGGTCCACGGCCCGGTCGATGGTCAGCGGGTCCACCACCGGCCCGGTCTGCGCCCCGCCCAGCCGGTCGGCCAGTGACGGCAGCCCGTGCCGGGCCAGTTCGGCCGTCAGCAGCGTCAGGTCGAAGGCCGCGTTGTACGCGACCACCACCGCACCGGCCCGCCAGTGCCCGACCAGGGCCTCCGCGACCTCGTCCGCGACCTCCCGCACCGGGCGCCCCTCGGCGACCGCGCGCTCCGTGCTGATCCCGTGGATCGCCGAGGCCCCCTCCGGGATCGGTATGCCCGGATCGGCGAGCCAGCCGCGCCGCTCGCGCACCGCTCCGCCCCGCACCTCGACCAGGGCCGCCGTCACGATCCGCGACTCCCCCGGCTCCGTGCCGGTCGTCTCCAGGTCGAATCCGATCAGCACACCGCCGTGCCAGTCCCCCATGCCGTGCCAGTCCTCCACCCCGTGCCCCTCCCCCGTACACCTTCGGTCAACGGGTTTCAGCCTGCCACGGGGCACTGACAGCCGGGCCGCCGGGGCCGCGGGTCACGCGCTCGTACCGCCGGTCAGGACACCGGCCGGGAGTCCTCCCACATGGACTCGAATTCCTCCCGGTACGTCGTGAACAGGCCGTGCTCCGCGTCCTTCGGCACTCCGCGCCCGCCGCCCCGCAGCACCAGGACGGGCGACTCCATGCCGCGCGCCCGCCGCAGGTACGACTGGACCACCGCGATGCCCGAGGACTGCCCCTCGACCAGGTACGCGGTGAAGCGCGGGGTCTCGTCGAACACGTGGATCTCGAAGCGGGAGGGGTCCCGCAGGCCCGCCCGGACCCGGCGGACGTGCAGGATGTTCATCTCCACCGAGCGGCTCAGCTCGCCCTTGCGCAGTCCCAGTTCCCGCTCGCGCCGCTTCACGGCGCTGCTCGCCGGGTTCAGGAACAGCAGCCGCACCCGGCAGCCGGCCTCGGTGAGCCGGACGAGTCTTCGGCCCGAGAAGTTCTGGACCAGCAGGTTGAGCCCTATGCCGATGGCGTCGAGCCGCCGGGCGCCCCCGAAGAGGTCCTCGGCCGGGAGCTGGCGCTGCAGCCGTACCCGGTCCGGGTGGACCGAGATGACGTCCGCGTACCGGTCGCCCACCAGGTCCTCGACGGCGTCGATCGGCAGCCGCTCGGCCGAGGGGCTGCCGGAGACCCCGCCCAGGACCTCCAGCAGGCGCGCCGAGGCGCGTTCCGCCTGTTCCAGCACGGGCCGGGACAGGGCCCGGTTGCGCGACACGACGTTGCGGGTGACCTCGAGCTCGTCGAGGGCGAGCTCGATCTCGCGCCGGTCGTCGAAGTACGGCTCGAAGCAGGGCCAGTGCTGGACCATCAGCTCCCGCAGCTGGGGCAGGGTGAGGAAGCTCAGCACGTTGTCGTCGGCCGAGTCGAGCAGGTAGCCCTTGCGCCGGCTGACCTCGCGCACGGCGACGGCCCGCTGCACCCATTCCTGCCCGGCGGGTCCGGCGGCGGCGACGACCCAGTCGTCCGTGCCGTGCACCGGCTCGTAGATCGGCCGGAGCACCGCCCCGACCACCGCGCGCAGCCGCTGCTCGATGAGGTTCAGCCAGATGTACGCACGGCCGGCCCGCTGCGCCCGGGTACGGACCTCGCTCCAGGCCTCCGTGCCCCAGTCCAGCTCGACGCCGGCCCCCGCGCTCCCGGCCGCCGCCGGTCCGCCCGCCAGGGAGACCGCCCCGGCCGGGATCCCCGCGGGTGTCCCGCCGGGGACACCACCTGGGGCGTCCGCCGGGCCACCCTCGTGACTGCTGTCACCAGGGGGCAGCTCCAGACCTCCCGAGCTCACCCGTGCACCGCCTTCTGCGTCTGGACGCCCGTCTCCAGTGATCACGGAAGGGTACTCCGCGCGCGCGGCCCGGTGCAGCCCGACGGCCCTTACGAAGGAGGTCCGTTGACCCATTATCCGATGCACACACAGTCCGCTGACCCGCATATCGGCTCTGCGGGTCACCCGGTAGGACCCCTCGCAAGTCCGCGCTTGGGGCCCCTCTTTCGGGGAAGATCTGGCAGGGACTTGAGTCCACGCCGGGTCAGCCGGGACATCTTCGGGCAATGAGGGAAGAGTCGTTATCTATGCAGGTCTGGCCGGGACAGGCGTATCCGCTGGGTGCCACGTACGACGGCGCCGGCACCAACTTCGCGGTCTATTCGGAGGCCGCCCGACGCATCGAGCTGTGCCTCCTCCATGACGACGGGTCCGAGTCCGCGGTGGAACTGCGGGAGACGGACGCCTTCGTCCGTCACGCGTACCTGCCCGGGGTGATGCCGGGGCAGCGGTACGGCTTCCGCGTCCACGGGCCGTACGAGCCCGAGCGCGGCCGCCGCTGCAACGCGGCGAAGCTGCTCCTGGACCCGTACGCGCGGGCCATCAGCGGCCGGGTCAGCTGGAACGAGGCGGTGTACGGCTACCACTTCGGCCGTCCCGACTCGCGCAACGACCTGGACTCCGCCCCGCACACCATGAGCTCGGTGGTGGTGAACCCGTACTTCGACTGGGCCAACGACCGGCCGCCGCGTCACGAGTACCACCACACCGTGCTGTACGAGGCCCACGTCAAGGGCCTGACCATGCACCATCCGGACCTCCCGGAGGAGCTGCGGGGCACCTACGGGGCGCTCGCGCATCCCGCGGTCATCGGCCACCTCACCAAGCTCGGGGTGACGGCGCTGGAGCTGATGCCGGTGCACCAGTTCGTCAACGACCACCGGCTGGTCAACGACGGGCTGAGCAACTACTGGGGTTACAACACCATCGGATTCTTCGCCCCGCACAACGGCTACGCCTCGGGCGACCGCGGCCAGCAGGTGCTGGAGTTCAAGTCGGCGGTCCGGGCCCTGCACGAGGCCGGCATCGAGGTGATCCTCGACGTGGTCTACAACCACACGGCCGAGGGGAACCACCTGGGGCCGACACTGTCCTTCCGCGGGCTGGACAACGCCTCGTACTACCGGCTGGCGGACGACCCGCGCCACTACATGGACACCACCGGCACCGGCAACTCGCTGCTGATGCGCTCCCCGCACGTGCTCCAGCTGATCATGGACTCGCTGCGCTACTGGGTGACCGAGATGCACGTGGACGGCTTCCGCTTCGATCTCGCGGCGACGCTGGCCCGCCAGTTCCACGAGGTGGACCGGCTGTCCTCGTTCTTCGACCTGGTCCAGCAGGATCCCGTGGTGAGCCAGGTGAAGCTGATCGCGGAGCCCTGGGACCTGGGCGAGGGCGGCTACCAGGTGGGCAACTTCCCGCCGCTGTGGACCGAGTGGAACGGCAAGTACCGGGACACCGTACGGGACCTGTGGCGCGGGCAGCCGCGCACGCTGGCCGAGTTCGCGGGGCGGCTGACCGGCTCCTCCGACCTCTACCAGGACGACGGACGGCGCCCGCTGGCGTCGATCAACTTCACCACCTGCCACGACGGTTTCACCCTGAACGACCTGGTGTCGTACGACGAGAAGCACAACGAGGCGAACCGGGAGGGCAATCGGGACGGCGAGACCCACAACCGCTCCTGGAACTGCGGTGTGGAGGGTCCCACCGAGGATCCGGAGGTCCTGGAGCTGCGCGAACGCCAGATGCGCAACTTCACGGCCACCCTGATGCTGTCGCAGGGCGTGCCGATGCTCAGCCACGGCGACGAGTTCGGCCGCACCCAGCAGGGCAACAACAACGCGTACTGCCAGGACAACGAGTTGTCGTGGGTGAGCTGGCCGGAGCCCGGTAAACCGGCTCCGTCCCTGCTGGAGTTCACCCGGCGGATGGTGTGGCTGCGCCGCGACCACCCGGTCTTCCGGCGGCGCCGGTTCTTCCACGGGCGGCCGGTGGAGGGCACGCACGACGAGCTCTCCGACATCGCCTGGTTCACCCCGCACGGCGAGGAGATGCGGGCGCGGGACTGGCAGGCGCAGCACGCGAGGGCGCTGACCGTGTTCCTGAACGGGGAGGCGATCTCCGAGCCGGGCACCCGCGGGGAGCGGATCACCGACGACTCGTTCCTGCTGATGTTCAACGCGGGCGCGGAACCGCAGGACTTCACCGTTCCGGCGGGCTTCGGCGCGCAGTGGCGGCTGGTGGTGGACACGGCGCGGGCGGACGTACTGCCACCCGGCACCGGGCCGCAGTATGCGGCCGGGGACCGGGTGGCGCTGACGGGGCGGTGTCTGGTGGTGCTTCAGCGCCCGGCGTAGACGGCGGCGCTCCCGTCCGTCGCCGGGGCGGAGCCGGCCCGCGGGCCCGCGACGCTCACCCTGGCGGTGTGCGTCCGGGCGGCGGGCACCTCGGTGACAAGGGCGAGGAGCAGGCAGAGGGCGGCCGCCCCGACGGCCACGGCGAAGGCCCCTGCGGGGCCGTACCCCTCGGCGAGGCGCCCGCAGGCGACGAGGGCCGTGGCCTGCCCGGCCACCAGGCAGCTGGCGGCGAGGGCCATCGAGGCGGAGAGCCGGGCCGGTTCCACGGACCGCTCGGTGAGCGCGAACGCGGTGATCAGGTGGGGTGCGTAGGCGGCGCCGAGCACAGTGACGACGACGTACAGCGGCCACAGGCCGTCGGTGACCAGCAGCGGCGCCGAGAACACCAGGGCCGCTCCGGTCGCCGCCCGCCAGCGCAGCCGCAGCCCGAAGCGGGCGGGCAGCGCGCCGAGCGAGATGCCGACGACCGCGCTGACGACACCCATGGCCGAGTAGACGACGGCGGCCTGGTCCGGGACGCCGAGCCGGATGGTGAGCGCGGTGATGCCCGCCTGGCAGGCGCCGAACATCGCGCCCTGCAGAAAGAGGGAGCCGCGTACGGCGTGGACCACGCCGGGCGGCCGGACCCGGCTACCCGCACCCCGGTCGCGCGCGGGGAACCCTCCCCCGGACTCCGTCCGGGGGTACCCCCCGGTGACGGCGGCGGTCGGGTGCAGCGCGTAGACGGTGCCGAAGACGGCGACGAGGCCGGCCGCGGCGGCGAGGGCGAAGGCCGGGTGGGCGAGGAGCGCGGCGAGTCCGACCAGGGCGGGGCCGAAGACGAAGGAGACCTCGTCCAGGGTGCCTTCGAGGGCGTGGACCGCGCCTACGACGCTCTCGTCGGCCTTGGCCCGGTGGGCCAGGGCGACGGACCGGGTGCGGGCGAGCGGTCCGATCAGCGGTACGGAGGCGCCGGTGAGCGCGCCGATCGCGGCGAGCGGGACGGTGGCCAGGTGCGCGAGCGCCCCGGCGACCAGGGCGGCGGTGGCCACGGCGTTGACGGCGGCCGCGGCCAGGACGACGCGGCGCTGCCCGTGCCGGTCGGAGAGCCAGCCGAGGACGGGCCCGAAGAGGACCTGTCCGACGGAGAGGGCGCCGCCGACGATACCCGCGGTGGCGAGGGAGCCGCTGGTCTGGGCGACCAGCAGGAAGCTGCCGAACTGGGACATCGCGACGGGCAGTCGGGCGAGGAAAGAGACGAGCGGAAGTAGGGGCCCGGTCAGGGCGATGACTCTTCGATAGGTGTTGACGGTTCCAACCACTTGATCAACGCTAACCCGATGCAGTCACTCGGATGCATTGGGTAATGGCACGGAATCCGGCAGGCTGGGTACGTACGTTCTCATGAGCCAGCCGCACCCGACCCCTGAATCGGAATCTGACGTTCCGACACCTGTCACTCCGACGTCGACCTACCGCCTCCAGCTGTGCCCGGAGTTCCCCTTCGCGGCGGCGGAAGCAGTCGTGCCGCACATCGCCTCGCTCGGCGTGTCACACCTGCACCTCTCCCCCGTCCTGGAGGCTGCACCCGGCTCGACGCACGGCTACGACGTCACCGACCACTCCCGCGTGCGGGCCGAGCTCGGCGGCGAGCCGGGGCTGCGGGCGCTGGCCGGGGCCGCCCGGGCGCACGGGCTCGGCCTGGTCCTCGACATCGTGCCCAACCACATGGCGGTGCCGACCCCGCTGCGGCTGAACCGGCCGCTGTGGGAGGTGCTGCGGGACGGGCCCGCCTCGCCGTACGCACGCTGGTTCGACATCGACTGGGAGGCGGGCGGCGGGCAGGTGCTGCTGCCCGTGCTCGCCGGTCCGGTGGAGACCTGCGAGCTGGAGGCCGACGGCGAGGTGCTGCGCTACGGGGAGCAGGAGTTCCCGCTGCGCGAGGGGACCGCGGGGCTGGCCCTGCCCGAGCTGCTCGCCGCGCAGTGGTACCGGCCGGCCTGGTGGCGCGAGGCCCGTACCTCGCTCAACTACCGCCGCTTCTTCACCATTTCGGATCTGATCGGGGTCCGGGTCGAGGACCCCGAGGTGTTCACCGCCACCCATGCGAAGGTGCTGGAACTGGTCCGGGACGGGGTCGCGGAGGGGCTGCGGATCGACCACGTGGACGGTCTGGCGGACCCGGAGGAGTACCTGCGGCGGCTGCGGGCCGCCGCCGGCGAGCACTGCTGGGTGGTGGTCGAGAAGATCCTGGCCCGCGAGGAGCGGCTGCCGTCGGCCTGGCCGGTGGCGGGGACCACCGGCTACGACGCCCTGCACCGGGTGGACGGGGTGTTCACCGACCCGGAGGGAGCCGCGGAACTGGCGGCCCGGTACGGGGAGAGCACCGGGCTGCCGCAGTGGCCGGAGGCGGCCCGGACGTCCGCACGGGAGGTGCTGACCGGCGACCTGGCCGCCGAGCTGGGGGTACTGGAACGGCAGGCCGGGCCGGAACTGGCGCCAGCCGTAAGGGAGTTGCTGATCGTCTTCCCCGTCTACCGGCCGTACCCCGGCGAGAGCGGCCTGCCGCCGCGGGCCCTGGAACAGGCGGCCGCGGCGGCCAGCGCGGGCGCGGTGGCCGCCGTACGGGAGCTGCTGCTGCGGGATCCGGCCTTCGCCGCCCGCTTCGCCCAGACCTCGGCGGCCCTGCGCGCCAAGTCCCTGGAGGACCGGGCCTTCTACCGGTACGCGCCGCTGCTGTCGGCCACCGAGGTCGGCGGGGAGCCGGGGCGGCCGGCGGTGTCGGCCGCGGAGTTCCACGCGTACTGCGCCGCCCTCGCCGAGGAGTGGCCCGGGGCCGGGACCGTGCTGTCCACGCACGACACCAAGCGCAGCGCGGACGTCCGGGCCCGGATCGCTGCGCTGTCCCAGGCGCCGGAGCTGATGGGCAGCCCGGCCGGGCCCGACCCCCAACTGGCCTGGGTGGCCCACCAGACCGCGGTGGGCCTCGGCAACGTCCCCAAGGCCGGGCCCCGGCTGACCGGCGCCCTGCTCAAGGCGGTCCGCGAGGCGGCCCTGCGCACCAGCTGGACCGAGCCGGACGAGGCGTACGAGGCGGGCGTGGCCTCGTACGTCCAGGGCCCCGTCGACCTCCCGGCGGAGCTGGCCGGGGCCGCCCGGGCGAATCTGCTCGGCATGACCCTGCTGCACCTGGCGATGCCGGGGGTCCCGGAGGTCTACCAGGGCGCGGAGACGGAGTACCGGGCCCTGGTGGACCCCGACAACCGGCGTCCGGCCCACTTCCCCACCGGGGCGCTGAACCGGCTGGACGCCGGCGCCGCCCCGCAGGACCCGGCCGAGGAGAAGCTGAGCCTGACGGCCACCCTGCTGCGGCTCCGGCGGGAGCGGCCCGAGCTCTTCCGGGGCTACGCGCCCGTCCTGGCCCGGGGCCCGGCCGCCGACCACCTGGTGGCCTTCACCCGGGGCCCCGGGCTGCTGGTGGCGGCCACCCGGCTGTCCCACCGGCTGGCGGCCTCCGGCGGCTGGCGCGACACCCGCCTGCACCTGCCGCCCGGCACCTGGACCGCCCTCGTCCCCGGCTCCCCCGACTCCACGCCCTCACACAGCGGTTCGCCCGAGGTCGACGGCCTGCTGGCGGGCCGGCCGGTGGGGATCTGGCTGCGCGGGTGATCCGGCGGGGCCGCGGCCGGCGCCGATCAGCTCCCCGAAGGCGGCCGCGGCCCCGGTCAGCGGGACCCTGGAGAAGACGGCGAGGGGCCGGTGCCACGGTGGGTCGAGGGGGAGCAGTACGCAGTCCTCGCCGACGGCGCCGCGGACCATGTGGGCCGGGGCCATGACGATGCCCACCCCGGCGGCCGCCATCCGTACGGCCGTCGAGGTGTGCTCCGTACGCAGCACCGTGTGCGGGGTGAAGCCGAGCGCCCCGCACGCCCGGTCGAGTACGAGGACCCCGTCGACCAGCGGTTCCATCGCGCAGCGGATCCAGTCGTGATGGGCGAGCTCGGCGAGGCGGACGGCCTTGCGGCCGGCCAGCGGATCGTCGAAGGGGACGACGATGACCAGTTCCTCGCGGCCGGCCGGGAGCAGGGGGCCCTGCCACCCCGCGGGCTCGGGACCCACCGCGAGGTCCGCGACACCCCGTTCCAGCTGTTCCTCCAGCGCCTCGGTGGAGCCGTACTCCCGGATCACCAGGGAGACCCCCGGGTGCAGGGACCGCCAGCGGGCGGCGACGCCGGGCAGCAGGCCGACGGCCAGGGCGTGCACGGTGGCGATGTGCAGCTCCCCGCCGGCCACCCCCGCCGCGGCGCGGGCGGCCCGCTCGGCCTGGTGGGCACTGCGGACGGCGAGCTGCGCGTGCGGGAGGAAGGCACGGCCCATGGCGGTGAGCCGGACCCCGCGCGGCATGCGCTCCAGCAGCGCGCCGCCCACGGACCGCTCCAGGGCCTTGACCTGGTGGGACAGGGCGGGCTGGGTGACGTGCAGGCTGTCCGCGGCGCGGGTGAAGGAGGACTCCTCCACGACGGCGAGGAAGTACTCCATCTGGCGCAGGCTCATGACCTCCGAGCATAAAGATCCTGCATGGATCCCAGAGGATCATTTCCTTGGACTCGGTCCAACGGGCCCTAGAGGCTGGGCACATGACCAACGACAGCACCGTGGATGTGATCGTGATCGGCGGCGGCACGGGCGGCTACAGCACCGCCCTGCGCGCCTCGGCCCTGGGCTTGAGCGTCCTGCTCGCGGAACGCGACAAGGTCGGCGGGACCTGCCTGCACCGGGGCTGCATCCCCAGCAAGGCCATGCTGCACGCGGCAGAACTCGTCGACGGTATCGCCGAGGCGCGCGAGCGCTGGGGGGTCCGGGTGAGCGTGGACTCGGTCGACTGGACGGCCCTGACCGCCACCCGGGACGAGATCGTCTCCCGCAACCACCGGGGTGTGGAGGGGCACTTGGAGCACGCGGGGGTGCGGGTGGTGCGCAGCGGGGCCCGGTTGACCGGCCTGCGTTCCGTCCGGACCGAGGACGGCCGGGAGTTCACCGCAGTCCGGGGGATCGTGCTGGCCACCGGGTCCCGGCCGCGCACCCTGCCGGGACTGGAGCCCGACGGCCACGCGGTGGTGACCAGTGACGACGCGCTGTTCGCGCCCGGGCTGCCGGCTTCGGTGCTGGTGCTGGGCGGCGGGGCGATCGGGGTGGAGTACGCGTCCTTCCACCGTTCCATGGGCGCCGGGGTGACCCTGGTCGAGGCCGCGGACCGGCTGGTCCCGCTGGAGGACGCGGACGTGTCCCGGCATCTGGCGCGGGGCCTGAAGAAGCGCGGGATCGACGTGCAGACCGGGGCCCGGCTGGAGGGGGCGGAGCGGCTCGCCTCCGGTGGCGTCCGGGCCACCGTGCGCACCGCGCGCGGGGAGCTGCGCGAGATCCGGGCGGAGCGGCTGCTGGTGGCGGTCGGGCGGGTGCCCGTCACCGACGGGCTGGACCTCGCGGCGGCCGGACTGGCCACCGACGGAAGGGGGTTCGTGGCCCCGGCCGACTGGTCCCGGCTGGAGACCGCCGTCCCGGGGATCCATGTCGTGGGTGACCTGCTGCCGCCGCCCTCACCCGGGCTGGCGCACGCCTCCTTCGCGGAGGGGCTGCTGGTGGCCGAGACGCTGGCCGGGGTGGCGAGCGCGCCGGTGGACTACGCGGCCGTGCCGCGGGTGACCTACTCGGCCCCGCAGACCGCGGCCGTCGGGCTGACGGAGGCGCAGGCGCGCGAGGCGGCGTACGACGTGGTGGTGAACACGATGCCGCTGACCGCCGTGGCCAAGGGCATGGTGCACGGGCAGGGGGGCACCGTGAAGGTGGTCGCGGAACGGGGCGGACGGGTGCTCGGCGTGCACCTGGTCGGGCCACACGTGTCCGAGATGATCGCGGAGAGCCAGCTGATCGTGGGCTGGGACGCGGAGCCGGGCGACGTGGCGCGGCACATCCACGCCCACCCGACGCTCTCGGAGGCGGTCGGAGAGGCCTTCCTGAGCCTTGCGGGCCGCGGCCTGCACCAGCAGTAGCCCGATCCGGACCGGGTCCCCGCCGACACCCCGCAGCCGTGGCCGCAGCTGTTGCCACCGCCGTTGCCGCAGGCCTTGGCCAGGGGTTTCCCGGGGATTCGAGGAAACTTGCGGGGCCCGCGGAGCAGTAGGCGGCGGGCCCCGCGGGCATGGCATCCCTTGTGACTCTCCTCCGTGACATGTGCTACCCCACACCGCAGGAACTCGGGCTCGCCGCCCGCGCTCTGGCGGACGAACACCCCGGCACGGTCCGGCTCCGCCAGGCCGGCACCTCCCGGGCCGGGCAGCCCCTGTGGGTCCTGTCCGTCGCCGCGACGGGCGGCGCCCCGCGCCGGGCGGGCCGCGACGTCCTCGTCGTCGCCGGGGCGCACGCCAACGAACCCGTCGGCGGCGCCACCGTCCTCGCGCTCGCCCGGCGCCTGCTGCGCGAGCCGGCACCACGGGCCGGCTGCGGCTGGCACTTCCTGCTCTGCGCCGACCCGGACGGCGCGGACCTGCACCGCACGCCCCGCCCGTACTCGCTCCTGGACTACCACCGGAACTTCTTCCGGCCGCCCGGTCCCGAACAGCCCGAGTGGGCGCCGTCCTTACTGCCCCCGGACCGGCTGCCGCCCGAGACCCTGGCCCTCACCGCGCTCATCGACGAGCTGCGGCCCGTCCTCCAGGTGTCCCTGCACGCCACCGACCTCGGCGGCACCTGGGTCCAGCTCACCCGGGACATACCCGGCCTCGCCGAGCCGTTCGCGAAATCGGCCGCCGAACTGCGCATCCCGGTGGAGAACGGAGCTTCGGACGCGGCCGGCTGGCCCTCCCCCGGGCCCGGGATCTTCGTCATACCGCAGCCGGGCGGCGAGGCCGCCGGGGCCTTCCACCCGGAGGACACCCGGCTGAGCACCTGGTACCACGCCCACCGCTACGCCGGCACGACCGCGATCGTCGAAGTCCCGATGTGGGCCTCCGACCTGGTGGACGATCCCACCCCGCACCCGGACCCGCGCCGCGCCCTGCGGATGCTGGCCGAGCGGCTCACCTCGGACGCCGCGCTCGTCGCCGCGGTCCGGGGCGGCGGGGGAACGCGGGCGGATCCGCTGCCGTACGGGGATCCGGCCGCGGCGCCCCTGCTGCGCGCGGTGGACTGGACGCTCGCGCTGATCCCGCGGGTCGCCGCCGAGTGGACCAACGCGGCTCCGGCGGAGGCCACGGCGGCGTACATCGCCAGCATCGACGCCTTCGGTCGCCGGCTCTCGCTGCGCGCCGCCGCGATGCTGCTGCGGGTGCTGCGCACCCACGGTCATCCGGCGGCGCCCGGGCTGGACCGGCTGGTCACCGGGTGGTGCGAGGACTTCGCGGCCCGCTTCGGGGCCCGCTGGATCCCGGTGGCCACGCAGGTGGAGCACCAGTCCCGGACCGTCCTGGCCGCCTACGACCGCCTCGTCGCGGCCGACCGGTCGCCCTGAGCGGGGCCGTTGCCGGGGCCGGGGTCCGAGTCGGAGTCGGGAGCAGGAGCGGAGGCAGGGCCGGGAGCGGGGGCGGGCTCCACGGTCAGGGCGTACCGGCGCTTCGGGAACCCGGTGGCCCCGAGCCGGTCGTAGAAGCGGATCGCGCCCTCGTTCCAGTCGGGGGTCTGCCACTGGACCTGGTCGAGGCCGAGCTCGCGGGCCAGACCCGTCACGCCGTCCATCAGGGCGGCGCCCAGGCCGTGGCCGCGGGCCTCCTGCGCCAGGTAGAGGCAGTCCATGTGCAGGTAGTGCCGGGCGTCCCAGAAGGCGAACTCGGCGGAGCAGGCCGCATATCCGGCGACCGTGCCGTCCGCGGTCTCGGCGAGCAGCACCCACAGCCGGGCGTCCTCGGCGAACAGCTGCGGGCCGAGCCGTCCTGCGAGGCCGGCCGGGCGCGGCGCCGATTTCTCGTACGCGACGTGCTCGTGGACGAGTTCGGCCAGGCGGGGCAGGTCCCCGACGCGTGCGCGGCGGATGACGGGCATGTGTTCCATGACGGCCATCCTGCGCGGTCGTACCGCACGGCGGACCGGCGGGGCGTCCTCGGCCCGGCGACCCCGGCGGACGGCCTCAGCTCGCCGAGAGGCGGAAGGTCATGTTCCCGAAGCTGACCTGGTCCCCGTCGCGGACCACGGCGGAGCCGGTCACCCGGCGCCCGTTGACCGTGGTCCCGTTGGTGGAGCCGAGGTCCTTGAGCACCCACGTCCCGTCGCGCAGGCTCAGTTCGGCATGGGTCCGGGAGACGGTCTCGTGGCTGAGCCGCAGTCCGTTGCCGGGGTCGCGGCCGATCCGCAGGGCCGCCGCACTCGGGTGCGGCAGCAGCAGCTTGGGCAGCCGTTCGGCGGTCCAGGCGCGCCGGACCCCGACGGACACGGCCGAGACCCGGCCGACCCAGCCGAACAGCCGACGCGTCCAGGGGCTTTCGGCGGCCTCCCTGCTCTGGAGGTCGGCCGTGAGCACGGCGAGGTCCTCGGAGCGCCGTGCGACGAGGGCCAGTTCCATCCGGCGCAGGAAGGTGTCGTGGGAGAGCTTGCCGAGGGCGGCTCCCTCTCTGAGCTGGCCCAGCGCCCGGTCGCGCTCGGCGTCGGACAGCCGCGGCGCGGGGAAGGCGGGAATCTCGAAACTGGACGTCACAGGGTGATTGTCGGCCCGTCGGGGGCGGAGTGTCCAGAACACCCGCGCCGGGCCCGCGATGATGGGCAGGATAAGCATGCTGGACACCGCCGCCGACGAGGGGACCGTCCGTGCAGTTCGAGGTGTGGGCACCGCCGGCAGGTCACGTCGCGGTGCAGGTCGACGGAGCGGCGTACGACATGGCGCGCGATCCGGACCGGGACGGCTGGTGGACCGTCCGGGCCCCGGCGGCGGACGGGAGCCGCTACGGATTCCTGCTCGACGGAGCGGCCCCCCGGCCCGATCCGCGCGGACGGCGGCTGCCCGACGGGCCCGACGGGCTGTCGGCGGTCGTCGACCTGGAGGCCCTCGCCCCGCGCCCGGCGCAACCGCCTTACACCCGGCTGCAGGACGCGGTCCTGTACGAGCTGCACATCGGCACCTTCACCCCCGAGGGCACCTTCGACGCGGCCGCCGCCCGGCTCGGGCACCTCACCTCCCTGGGCGTCACGCACGTGGAGCTGATGCCGGTCTGTTCCTTCTCCGGCCGGCACGGCTGGGGGTACGACGGGGTCGCGCCCTGGTCGGTGCACGAGCCGTACGGCGGCCCGGCCGGCCTGGCCCGCTTCACGGCCGCCGCGCACGAGGCGGGGCTGGGCGTGGTGCTGGACGTGGTCCACAACCACCTCGGCCCGTCCGGCAACCACCTGCCCGCCTACGGCCCGTACTTCACCGACACCCACCACACCCCGTGGGGCTCCGCGGTGAACCTGGACGCGCCCGGCTCCGACGAGGTGCGCGCCTACCTCCTCGGCAGCGCGCTGGCCTGGCTGCGCGACTACGGGATCGACGGGCTGCGGCTGGACGCGGTGCACGCGCTGGCCGACGACCGGGCGCTGACCTTCCTGGAGGAACTGAGCGCGGCCGTCGACGAACTCGCGGCGGACACCGGCCGCCCGCTGTTCCTGATCGCCGAGTCCGACCGGTGCGATCCGCGCACCACCACCCCGCGCCCGGCCGGGGGCCTGGGCCTGCACGCCCAGTGGAACGACGACTTCCACCACGCCCTGCACTGCGCGCTGACCGGCGAGTCCCAGGCGTACTACGCCGACTTCGCCGTGGCGCCGCTGGCAGCCCTCGCCAAGACCATGACGCGGGTGTTCTTCCACGACGGGACCTTCTCCGCCTTCCGGGGCCGCACCCACGGCCGTCCGGTGGACCACCGCCGGACCCCGGCCCACCGCTTCCTCGGCTACACCCAGACCCACGACCAGATCGGGAACCGGGCGTTCGGCGACCGGCTCTCCGCCTCGCTCTCCCCCGGGCTGCTGGCGTGCGCCGCCGCCGTGGCCCTGACCGGGCCGTTCGTGCCGATGCTGTTCATGGGCGAGGAGTGGGGGGCCGCAACGCCCTGGCAGTACTTCACCGACCACCCCGACCCGGGCCTCGCCGAGGCGGTACGGTCCGGCCGGCGCCGGGAGTTCGCGGCGCACGGCTGGAAGGCCGACGAGATCCCGGACCCGCAGGACCCGGCCACCCGGGACCGCTCCCGCCTGGAATGGGCGGAGCCCGAACAGGGCGTCCACGCCCGCCTGCTGGACTGGTACCGCACCCTGATCTCGCTCCGCCGCACCCATCACGACCTGCGCGACCCGGACCTGGCCGCGGTCCGGGTCGCCCACGACGAGGAGCGTCGCTGGCTCACCTTCCGGCGCGGTGACGTACGGGTGGCCGTGAACCTCTCGCCGGACCCGGTGACGATCGCGCTGGGCCGCAACGGGGTGCGGGTGCTGGCCGCCTGGGAGCCGCTGGAACACCCGGGTCCCGACGGGCGGATCCACGTACCGGGCGAATCGGCGGTCGTCCTCGCCCTGTGAGCCTCACTCCACGACGGCCAGCTCGCGCGGGGCGTTGTTGAGGCGGCGCCCGCCGTCCCCGGTGACGGTCACGATGTCTTCGATGCG
This sequence comes from Streptomyces sp. NBC_01232, assembly GCF_035989885.1. Classification (GTDB taxonomy): domain Bacteria; phylum Actinomycetota; class Actinomycetes; order Streptomycetales; family Streptomycetaceae; genus Streptomyces. Next base: position 6,370,392 of record NZ_CP108518.1, on the reverse strand, counting down.
GACGCCGAACCGGCCCGGGAGGTAGACGCCCGGCTCCACGGAGAAGCACATGCCGGGGACCATCGGCTGCTCCTCGCCCTCGACCATGTACGGGGGCTCGTGGGTGGTGACGCCGATGCCGTGGCCGGTGCGGTGGATGAAGCGCTCCCCGTAACCGAATTCGGTGATCACGGCGCGGGCCGCCCGGTCCACCTCCTGGCAGGAGACCCCGGGCCGGACCGCGGCCACACCGGCCTGCTGGGCCTCGCGGACGATGTCGTGGACCCGCTGCTCCTCGGCGGTGGGCTCGCCGACGTGCACGGTGCGGGAGATGTCGGAGCCGTAGCCGAAGCGCAGGCCGCCGAAGTCGAGGACCACCATGTCTCCGTGGCGGATGACGCGGTCGCCGGCCTCGTGGTGCGGGTTGGCCCCGTTGGGACCGGAGCCGACGACCGTGAAGTCGACCTGGGAGTGGCCGTGCGCGCGCAGCAGGGCGGCCAGGTCGTCGGCGACGTCCGTCTCCCGGCGGTTCGCGAAGGGCAGGTGGAGGACCTGCGCGTACGCGGCGTCGGCGGCGGCCCCCGCCGCGGCGAGGCGGTCCAGCTCCCGTTCGTCCTTGACCGCGCGGAGCATGGGCAGGCAGTCGGTGAGCGGTGCGTAGGAGGTGTTCGGCAACTCCCGCTGGAGGCCGAGGAGGTGCAGGGCCCAGGTGTTGTCGCTCACCCCGAAGCGCCCGCGGAAGTCCAGCAGCGGGGCGGTCACGGCGTACGGGTTCCTGCCGTCGGCCCAGTCCTGCAGGGTCAGCGCGGCGGCGCCCGGGGCCTGCTCCGCGTCGGGTGCCTCCAGCGCGGGCACGATGAGCACGGGGTCCTGCCCGGCGGCCAGCACGAGCAGGGTCAGCCGCTCGGTCTCGGCGGTGGGCCGGTATCCGGTGAGGTGCGTGAGGTCGGGTCCGGGGGCGATCAGCAGACCGGCCAGTCCCGCCTCGGCGGCGGTCCGGGCGGCGGCGGCCATCCGGGCCGCGTAGTCGTCGGCAGTGAAGGGTGCGGGTTCACTTGTCATACGGGTGATCCTGCCGCGAGCCGCGCCGCGAGGGCAGCGGCCGCGCCGGTCGGGCTGCCCGGTGACAGGAGCTCCGTACGGTGCACCAGGCGTGGGGCGGACAGCGGTACGGCGACCCCCGTGCCGGCGGCCCGCGCCACGCGGCCCGGCAGCAGGACCAGTCCGTGTCCGGCGGCGGCGAGGGCGCAGAGGCCGAGCAGGTCGGTGCCCTCGTAGCGGACGGAGGCGCGGGCGGCGGTGAGCGGCAGTCCCAGGCCGGGGGCGTCGATCCAGCGCGCGTCGGCGAGGTCGTCCAGCCGGACGGCGGCCCGCCCGGCGAGCGGGTGCCCGGCGGGCAGCAGCACGACCGGCTCCTCCTGCGCGACGGCCGTCACGGTGAGCGGGGCCACGTCGGGCAGCCGCAGCGGATCGTTCGGCGCGGCGAGGCCGTCGACCAGGCCGAGGTCGCAGCCGCCGGTGGCGACGGCGGCCGGCACCTCGGCCGGGGGCATCACGCGCAGGGTGACTCCGGTGGCGGGCAGCGCCGCGAGCAGCCGGGGGCCGAGGGCGAGCGGGGAGGCGGCGAGCGTGACGCGCCCGGGCGGGGCGGCGGCCAGCCGCAGCACGTCGGCCCGCGCGGCGTCGAGCCGCAGCAGCAGCGGCCCGGCGTGCTCCAGCAGCCGCACCCCGGCCGGGGTCGGGGCGACGGGGCGGCGGGTGAGCAGCTCCGCCCGCAGGTCCCCTTCCAGCGCGGCGATGTGCTGGGAGACGGCGGACTGGGTGTAGCCCAGCTCGCGGGCGGCAGCGGAGAAGGAGGAGAGCCGGGCCACGGCGACGAAGGTGCGGAGCAGGTGTGGATCCATGACCGGCAGGATCCCATCAGGATCACTGATCGAAGGTGCACGAATCATCGTTGGCGCTGAAGCGGGGCCGGGTCGCACGATGGCCGGTATGACCACCGCACCGACCTCACGGACCGCGCCGACCGCGCCGACCGCCCGGATCGCCCTCGTCGGCGACCGCTCCCCGCATGTGGCGTCCCACACCCGGATCCCCCTCCTCCTCGACGCCCTGGCCACCCGCGACGGACTCGTCCTCGACGGCTACTGGATCCCCACAGGCGATGCGGAGGCCGAGGCCGCCGCCGGGACCCTGGCCCGCTTCGACGCCGTGTGGGTGCTCCCGGGGAGTCCGTACGCGAGCGAGGCCGGGGCGCTGGCCGCGATCCGGGTGGCCCGTGAGGAGGGCGTCCCCTTCCTCGGGACGTGCGGGGGCTTCCAGCACGCACTGCTGGAGTACGGCCGGAACGTCTGCGGTCTGACCGGCGTCGCGCACGCCGAGAACGAGCCCGGGGCGGCGGACCTGCTGATCGCCCCGCTCGCCTGTTCGCTCGTCGGGCACGAGGGCCTCGTACGGACCGAGCCCGGCTCGCTCGCCGAGACCGCGCTCGGTGCGGAGCGGTCGATGGAGCGCTACCACTGCGGTTACGGACCGGCGCCCCGGCACCTGCCGACGCTCGTCGAGCACGGCCTGCGGCTGTCGGGGCACGACGAGGAGGGGCAGGTGCGCATCGCGGAGCTGCCCGGGCACCCCTTCTTCCTAGCCACGCTCTTCCAGCCGGAGCTGCAGGGGGACGGGTCGAGGCCGCATCCGATCGTCCGGGCGCTCGGCGCGGCCGCCGTCGTCCGCGCCCGTGCCCGGGACGCGGGCCGGGCCGCAAGCAGCTCCACGGCCGGATAACGCGTCGCGGGACCACCCCTCTGATCGGCTATGCTGTGCTTGCACATCGAACGGGTGGTCCGCCGCCCTTCGTGGTGGGTGTAGCTCAGTTGGTAGAGCACCTGGTTGTGGTCCAGGTGGCCGCGGGTTCAAGTCCCGTCACTCACCCTGTTGATCCCGTGGGGCACGAGGTTTCCTCGTGCCCCACGGGTTTTTTCGTGTGTCCTCCGGCTAGATCCGGAGGAAGGCCTCCACCTCGGTGACGAAGGCCACCGGGGTCTCGTGCGGCGGGTAGTGGCCGGAGCCCGGGATCGTCACGATCCGGCAGTCCGGGTACGACGCCTGCCAGGTGGCCCGCATCACATCCGGGGTGATCGCCAGGTCGTACTCCCCGACGAGGACGAGCACCGGGACCGTGTTGCCCTTCACCGCGTCGGACAGGTCGAGCGGCTGCCAGCTCGCGAGGTAACCGGCGAAGGCCTCGGGGCGGGAGACGGCGAGGGAGTGGGCGACCATCCGGTCGAGCCAGTGGCGGCTCACCCGGTTGCCGGTGACCAGGTCGAGGATGGCGCGGCGCTTCTCGGGGTCGGTCGCGGCGCCGTGGAAGAGCGAGTGGGTGGCGTCGTCCATCGCGTAGGGCCCGGCCGGGACCGGGGCGAGGCCGATCAGTTTCTCCACGCGCTCGGGGGCCCGGACGAGAACCTGCTGGACCGCCTTGCCGCCCATCGAGTGGCCGAGGAGGGAGAACGTGTCCCAGCCGAGCTCGTCGGCGAGTGCGAGGACGTCGTCGGCGATCTCGGCCAGGTTGTGGCGGCCCGCGACGTCCCGGCGGTCGCCGTATCCGCGGTAGTCGAGGAAGACGTAGCTGAAGCCCTCGGGGTCCAGGTGGTCCAGTACGGAACCCCAGTTCGCGGAGGTGCCGAACCAGTCGTGCAGCACGATGACGCGGACGGGTCCGGTGCCGATCCTGCGGTGGGCGATGGCCATGCGTTCTCCCTCGGTGACGGAGGTGGTGACAACCGACGCCGTACGTCATGCCCATCGCGCCTACCATCACACCGTGAGCCCGACATCGCGCACCGACCGTCTGGTCATGGGGGACTTCTCCCGGGCCGACGGGGCCCGGCACCCCCACCACCCGCGCAGCTACGAGATCACCGATCCCGCCGAGGCCGCCGAGGTACGGGCCGTCCGGGAGCTGGGCCGGTTGCGCGCCGCCGCGGCCGGCGACGTGGTGTTCACGTGCGCCTGCGAGGACGGCGACGGGGCCCACCACCCCACCCCCGAGTCGAACCGGCTGCTGAACCCGCTGTCCCCCGAAGGGATACCGGCCCGGCACCGCGCGCGGTGGGTGGCCGCGGCGCCCGCGGAGCTGCGGGAGTACGCCGGGACCCTCGCCGCGGGCGAGGAGGATCCCGCGGCGCCGCGCGGGGTGCCGCTGAGCGTGGCCTTCGGCTGGCTGGGCGCCGTACGGGAGGAGCCGCGCGACGCGGCGTGGCTCCTCGCCGAACGGGCCCCGCTGCGCCTGTTGGCCGGGGCCGCCACCGCGGAACTGGCCTGGGCCGTGCGGGAGACGGACCGGGCCGGCCTGGAAGGGGCCGTGCGGTTCTTCGCGAGCGAGGAGTTCACCACCCGGCACCCGAAGCGGCGCCGGGTGCCGGACACCGCGCGGGACCTCCTGCTCCGTTACGCCCGCAGCCACCGTCCCGCGGACCTCCCGGTCCTGGAACGGCGGCTGCTGCGTGCGCCGGAGGACCGGATCAGACGGTCCTGATCGCCGGGTCCGAGACGCTCGGGGCGCCGGTTTCCACGTGCCCTGCGAAGCGCCGCAGGAAGGTGGCATCGGCGTCGGAGACGACCTTCACGTCGTACCAGTGGGCCGAGGCGGCGAGGGCCACCGTGTGGGAGACGCTCGCACCGGCCGCCACCCGGAGGATCTGGGGCGCGCCGCCGTAGGCGTTGGTCACCGTGAGGTTGACCGCCGCCGTCCCGGAGTTGGTCAGGGTGAGGGCCAGGCTGCCGGTGGGCGCGACGTGGCGGGCCGTGACCTCCGGGCCGGTCTTCTTCGCCGGGCCCTGCCAGGTGCGCAGGAAGCCGTTCGGTCCCCACACCGTGAGGTCGATCCGGTTGCCCGTGGCGCTGCTCGTGGACCAGGTGTCCGAGAGGGTCTTGCCGGCCTCGACCGTGTAGGGCCACGGGCCGTCCGTACGGTTGCCCGAGGTGCTGTGGAAGTGCGCGCCCAGAGTGGGGCCGGAGGAGAAGGTGAGGGTGAACTTGCCGGTGGAGGTGGTGCGGGCGCCGTCCACGTAGGGGCTGTAGCCGAGCGCCCTGGCCGGCTTGGAGCCGGCCTCCTGCCGGGGCAGGGTGCCCGTGGCCGGCGGGGTCGGGTGGTAGGACGGGTGGCGGTTCTTGTCCGGCGGGACGTACCCGGCCGTGGACGGGAGGGCGGCGGGCGCGGAATCGGCCCGGGTGAAGTCGAAGGCCGAGGTCAGGTCGCCGCAGACGGCTCGGCGCCACGGGGAGATCTGGGGCTCCTGCACCCCGAAGCGCTTCTCCATGAAGCGGATCACGGAGGTGTGGTCGAAGGTCTCGGAGCAGACGTAGCCGCCCTTGCTCCAGGGGGAGACCACGATCATCGGGACGCGCGGCCCGAGCCCGTACGGTCCGGCCGCGTACCCGCCGCCGCCCGCGTAGAGGTCCTTCGACACGTCCGCCGTGGACAGGCCCCAGGCCGAGGAGGCCGGCGGGTACGGCGGGACCACGTGGTCGAAGAAGCCGTCGTTCTCGTCGTAGGTGATGAAGAGGGCGGTCTTCGCCCAGACCTCCGGGTTCGCGGTCAGCGCGTCCAGGACCTGCGAGATGTACCAGGCGCCGAAGTTCGTCGGCCAGTTCGAGTGCTCGCTGAACGCCTCGGGGGCGGCGATCCAGGAGACCTGCGGGAGGCTGCCGCCCACCACGTCGGCGCGCAGCCGGTCGAAGTATCCGTCGCCCGCCTTGACGTTCGTGCCGGTGCGGGCCTTCTCGTACAGGGCGCTGCCGGGCTGGGCATTGCGGTAGTTGTTGAAGTACAGCAGCGAGTTGTCGCCGTAGTTGCCGCGGAAGGCGTCGTTGATCCAGCCCCAGGAGCCGGCTGCGTTCAGGCCGTCGCCGATGTCCTGGTAGACCTTCCACGAGATCCCGGCGGACTCCAGCCGCTCGGGGTAGGTCTTCCAGCCGTAGCCGGCCTCCTGGTTGCCGAGGACCGGGCCGCCGCCCGTTCCGTCGTTGCCCGTGTGGCCCGTCCACATGTAGTAGCGGTTCGGGTCCGTGGCGCCGATGAAGGAGCAGTGGTAGGCGTCGCACACCGTGAAGGCGTCGGCGAGGGCGTAGTGGAACGGGATGTCGTTCCGGGTCATGTAGGACATGGTCGTGGCCGTCTTCGCCGGGACCCACTTGTCGTACTTACCGTTGTTGTACGCCTGGTGGCCGCCGGCCCAGTCGTGGTTGAGCCCCTCCAGGAACTGCATGCCGAGGTCCTGGATCTGCGGGTTGAAGGGCAGGATGTCCTTCGTCCCGTTCGACTGGTGGAAGACCGACCTGCCGTTGTCCTGGAGGACCGGCCGCGGGTCACCGAAGCCCCGGACCCCCTTCATCGCGCCGAAGTAGTGGTCGAAGGACCGGTTCTCCTGCATCAGGACGACGATGTGCTCGATGTCCTGGATGGTTCCGGTGGCGCCCTGCGCAGGGATGGCGGCGGCCCGCGCGATGCTGTCGTTCAGCATCGTGAGGGCAGCGGTGCCACCGGCTATCTGCAGGAACCTGCGACGGTTGAGTTCTGCCATGGGGTGACGACCTCTGCGGGTGAGGGGGGAGTCGAGGGGCGCCCCAAGGACAGCGGTCCCGGGGTACCGGCCGGAGATCACTTCGTGACACTGCGCCGTACACCTGGAGAACGGAAAGCGCTCCCGAAGGACCTGCGCATCTGCTGAAATGACCTCCCAGACACTGCACGGGGGGCGCAGAGCGGATGGCGGGGACCGACTTCGGGCATGCCCTCGGGCCGTCCCGCGCGCTCTCCGCCATGCCGCTGTCGCCGCTGGTGGGAGGTTACGGGGCACTCCTTGCCACACAACAGACCCTAGGATTAAGCCACTTGGGCGAGATGCTGGTCCCGCCCGGCGGCCGCTTACGGGTGCTCGACGGGGTCTTCGGCGTCACCGGGCCCGGCCGGCGACGGCACGTGGGCACCGCGGCGCTGCGGGCGATGCGCCGGGAGGCGCCGGACCCGGCCGCCGCCCGGCTGCTGGAGCGGCTGGCCGCGATCCGGCACGCGGACCCGGCCGCCCTGCGCCGGGTCCTGCTCTACCAGCTCACCCACCTGCTCCATGACCGTCCCCAGGGACATCTGCCGGCCACCGCCGCCGGATTCGGGGTGGACCCGGCCGAGACCGTCGCCCTGGTCCACGCGGCCGCCGGGCGGGCCCGGCAGGACGAGGGCCAGCGAACCGCCGCCGGGGCCCTGCCGGACGACGTGCTGGAGCACCGGATCCGCTGCGCCGCCCGCCGGGCCGCCCTCCTGCCGCCGCCGGGCGGGGACCGGCCGCTGGCCGGCCTCCTCGCCGGACTGGCCGCCCGGGCGGCCGCCGCCGACACCGCGCTCGCGGTGGCCGGGCGGGCCGAGGAGCAGGGGGATCCGGAGCGGGCCCGCGTCCACTACGAGGAGGCGGCGGCGCTGGCGGGCGACTGCCCGCGCGCGGTGCGCGGGCTGGTCCGCACCCACCGGCCGGACCCCGGGGACCCCGGCCCGCTGGAGTCCCTACTCGTCCCCGGCGGCATCGAACTGCGTTGGCCGCCCGGGGACTTCGGGGACACCCACTGGCGGGTGGTGCGGCTCACCCGCGGTGAGCCGGCCCGGGCCTCCCCCAGTTCGTCCTCGCGGCCCGGGGGGACGGCGGCCGCAACCCCCAGCGCCCGGGCTGCCCGGCCGCCGGAACGGCCGTGTGCCGGGTGACCGGGGCCGAACTCGCGGCCGCGGTCACCGGGACGGGTACGGGCACGGTGGAGCGGCCGATCGACACCGCGGCCGCGCCCGGCCGCCCGTACGCCCTGCGCGGTCTTCTCCTCGGCGGCGCCGCCGCCTCCGTCCGGCTCGAAGAGCCTCCCCTCCTCTCCCTGGTGGTCCGCTGACATGACCTCCGTCGTCTGCCCCTACTGCTTCGACCGGTCCCCGGCGGCCCGGCTGCCGTACCGCTGCCGGATGTCCGCCACGGGGGTGCGCGGCGCCCGGCCCTGCCCGGCCGAACTCGACACCATATGGGCCGACTTCACGGAACCGAGCGTGCCTCCGGCGCTGAAGATGCGCGGGCCCGTCTTCACCGCCGCGCGCGGCCCCGGCCGACGCCTCGCGCCGAACGGGGGCGGATCGCGCGCGGACTGCCCCGCCCGCGGCGGATCCGCCCCCGTCCGGGTGCGCCTGCGCTGCCACAGCGACTTCCCGAGCGACTACTGCGACCAGGACACCCGGATCACCGCCCTGCTCGGCCCCAAGGCCTCCGGCAAGAGCACCTGCGTCTCGGTGCTCCTGGGCGAACTGCGGGGCAGGGCGGGCCGGGCGTACGGGGCATCGGTGACCGCGATGGGCGGCGAGACCCGGCGCCGGGACCGCGAGCTGGCCGAGGACCTCTACGACCGGCTGCGGCTGCCGGAAGCCACCGGACCGGCCGCCCTCGGCTTCGACGACCCGCTGCAGATGCGGGCGGTGCGCGACCGGCTGCCGTCGGACGACGGGCCGCCGCTGCCCTCGCACGCTCCGGCCGACGCCCCGAAGTCGGGTCCGCGGCCGCTGCGCGTGGAGGATCCGCTGCTGTGGCTGCCGGGGCTGGGCGGGCTGCTGCCGCGCACCGGTGGCTCCGCCGGCACGGGCAGCCGTACCGGCTCGGAGGGGAACTCATGAATCTCGCCCAACTGCACTACACCTCGGCCCCTCCCGGTCCGGACGGCTCCGGTTTCCGGTTCACCGCCGTCAGCCCCGGGGTGCCGCCCGCCCTGCTGCGCGAGGCGGAGCAGCTGATCGGCTACGAACCGCCCCGGGAGGCGCCGCCGTGCCCGGGTCCGCAGGAGCTGGCCGCCTTCCCCCAGGCGCTCAGCCTGAACGTGCTGGCCGACGGCAGCCGGCTGCTGGCGCGTTCGGTGTACACGGGCGCCGACTACAGCGGCCGCTGGGGCAACTTCCACGCCCACGCGGTGCACCTGCCGCAGCCCGCCGGCTCCGGCCCGGCCGTCGGCGAGCTGCCGATCACCGCCTGGGGTTCGCCGCAGTGGGCCGCCGCCACCCCGGCGGGCGGTGCTCCCGCACTGGCGGCCGTGCCGGCGCCGGGCCGTCTCGACGTGGCGGCGCTGGCCTCCTTCGTCGCCGCCCGCGGGCCCTGGCTGGCCGCCTTCTTCGCCGACGTGCGCCGGCTCGGCGAGGACCCGGACGCCCCGCAGATCGTGCTCGTGGAGTCGGACAGCGAGGCGGTGGCCCGCTGGATCATGCTCGCGTGCAGTGTGCTGCCGCACCAGCGGGGGCAGTGGCTCACCTTCACCACGTACACCCGGCGGCCGCAGCTGGCCCGGCAGCAGATCATCGGCGTGATGCCCGAGGGCGGGCTCGGCCTCGCCGGGCAGGAGCACCGCTACCGGGTGTACGACGCCATGCGCTCAGCCACTCCCGCCCCCGCCCCCGCAGCCGGGGCGCCGGACGCGTGGGCCGACACCGCCGCACGGGTCTGGCAGGCGCAGCGCCAGGATCTGGTCGCCGAGGTACGGCGGCTGGCCGCCGGACCCTACGACGCGGGCCCGCTGGCCGCGCTCGCCCTGGCCGCGGGCATTCCCCTGACCTCCCCCGGCCGGACGGCGGCCGCCGACTGGGCCGCGGGGCACCGGGACGCCCTGGACGACGTACGGCTGCACGCGCTCGCCCTGGCGCTGGGCCGCCCGGCCGGGGACCGGGACCGGGCGGAGGCCGAGGCGGCCGGGCGGCTGCTCGCGGCCCTGGACGGCTGGGCCCCGCCCGCGGTGTGCGAGCCGCTGGTGGCCCTGACCCTGACCGAGGCGGTACGCACCGGCGAGCCGCCCGCGGACCTGCCCACCGCCGGCGCCCTGGGCGCGGCCGTCCGCGGCCGGCTCGCCGCGAGGCTGGAACCGGACCTGCGGACGGCGCTCCGCGGTCCCGCGGACGAACCGGCACATGCCGCCGGGCTGTTGCGGGTGGCCTCGGTGCTCGGGGTGGACGTGAGCGACCTGCTGCCGGATGTGGCCCGGCAGTTGGCACTCGCACTGCTCGCCGATCCGGAGCGGGCGTACGGGGCGGGGGTACGGGCCGCGCTGAGCGAACTGCCCGGGCTGCGGGCCCTCGTACTGGACCGGCTGGACGCCCTCGCCGCCGGCGATCCGACGGCGGGGCGGCGGTTGTTCGACGGAACCGGGCTGCGGCTGACCGCGGCCGACGCCCGGCCGCACCTGCGGATGTGCGCCGGGGCTCCGGTCGTGGCCGCGGCCGGCCCGGACCGGGTCGGCGCGCTGAACGCCCTGCTGGCACAGTCGGGCGTCTCGCTGTACGCGGAGCCGTTGGTCCTGCGGACCGCGATGCGGCTGGTGTGGGACGGGGAGCCGCCCGGGGCGGGCGAGGCGGCCCTGGTGCTCGCCGCGACCGGCGCGCAGGTCCACCGGGATTCCGGGACCTGGGAGCTGCTCGTGCGGGCGGCGGTGCGGGCCCCTGCCGGGGACGTGGACGCGGCCGAGCTGGCGCCGGAGGTGCTCGGGGAGTTCCAGGAGGAGATCCCGGCCCGGCTGCGGCCGTCGCTGCTGCTGCTGGAGCTGGCCCGGAACCTGCGGGCGGGCCCGGCGGGCGGGGGCTGGGTCCGCCGGGCGCTGGACCTGCGGTCGCTGGATCCCGAACCGGGCCCGCGCGAGAGCGCGTACGCGGCGCTCTGCGCGCGGCTGCTGGCCGGGGACCGGCCGGACAGCGAGCTGCGGGCGCTGATCGAGAGCAACGACGCGGAGCTGCTGGGCGCCTACCGGCTCGCGGCGCGCCGGCCCGGGGTCCTCGACCGGCTGCGGCTGGATCCGGGCTATGTCGCCGACTGCTTCACGGCGTGGTCCTCCCAGCCACAGGCCGGAGCGGTCTGGCAGGAGACGCGCACGGACCTCCTCGACGGGGTGCTGCGGCCGGTCGTACGGGGGCTGGCGGCGGCGGAGCTGGCCGCGGTGGAGCAGGCGCTGGCGCGCCTCGGCGGGCGCTGGGCGGACGAGTTCCGCGGCTGGCAGCGGCCGGGGGCCTTCGGCCGCCTGCGCGAACGCTTCGCGGGGCGCCGCTCCGGCTCGGCCGCCGCGGGCCGCACCCCGGCCCCCGGCCCCGCCGACGTCCCGCCCGGACCGGGCGGAGCTGACGGTCCGGGCCGGACTGTCGGCGGACCGGGTCGGACAGCGGGCGGACCCGACTGGTGGTCCGCCGGGCCGGACACCGCGCGTGGGCGCGGTACCGGCGGGGAGGGAGCCTGACATGGTGGATCCGGAGCTGATCGCGCGGATCCTCGGCACCCACGGTCGTCGTCGGGATCGCCGTGTGCCTCGGGTACGGGCTGTGGCGGTTCCTCGCGCTGGCCCTCTCCGCCGCCCGGGCGGCGTTCCGCGCGGACCCGCCGGGCGGCACCGACCGGCGGATCGTCCCGTACACCGGTCCCGAACCGGCCCGGCCCGCGTACCGGGCGGGACAGATGTGGCGGGACGCCGGCTTCGCCGGACGGGACGCCGCGCTGACCGTCCGGTACCTGCTGACCCGGCACTGGCTGGGCGAGGTGGTGCGCCGCCTGCTGCGCGGACGCAACGGCTGGAAACTTCGGCGGCGGGCGGCGCGCGGGCCGTCGTACGGGCGAGGTGAGCCGGCCCGGCCCGGCAGGGGTGCGGATACTCAGACGGCCCGTGCGGGCGGCGGGGCCCGACTGAGCATCCGTACTCAGGCTCCGGGCGCCCCCGGCTTGTCATCGTGGGGGCATGTTCATCGAGCCGTGTGATCCGCTGCCGCGCGCCGGGATAACCGCCGTCGGCAGCCTGCTGCCCGAGGAGGTGCTGTCCTCGGACGCCCTCCAGCGGGAGGTGGCGCGCCGCAGTGGCCTGGCGCTGCCGCCGAGGCTGCTGACGCAGGCCACCGGGATCGTCTCCCGCCGTGTCGCGGGCGAGGGCGTGTACGCCTCCACCCTCGCGGTGGGCGCCGCCCGCCGGGCGCTGGCCTCCGCCTCGCTCTCCCCCCTCGACATCGACCTGCTGCTCTTCGCGTCCGCCTCCCGCGACCTGGTCGAGCCGGCCACCGCGCACATCGTGCAGGCGGAGCTGGGCTCGCGGGCCCACGCCCTGGACGTCACCAACGCCTGCAACAGCTTCGTCAACGGCATCGACCTCGCCCGCTCCATGATCCTCGCCGGGCGGGCGCGGCGGGCCCTGGTGGTCACCGGTGAGACGCCGAGCCGGGCGGTGCGCAGGGACCCGGCCGATCTCGTGGAGCTGCGCGACGGTTTCGCCGGGTACACCTTCGGCGACGCGGGGGCCGCGGTCGTCGTGGAGGCCGTGGAGCGCGGCGGGATCCTCGACGTGGACTGCGAGACCCATTCGGAGCACTGGGAGGTCGGGGGCATCCCGGGCGGCGGGTCACGGCACCCGCGCGGGGACGAGTACACCTACTTCCGCGGCGACGGGCACGAACTGCGGGGCGTCTTCGAGAAGGTGGGCACGGCCGTCATCGACCGGACGCTGCACCGCACGGGGACGGACTGGGACGGCTTCGCCAAGGTGCTGGTGCACCAGGTGACGGTGCCGTACCTGGAGCGGTTCGCGGAGCTGACGGGGGTGCCCGCCGGGAAGCTGGTGGTGACGGTGCCCGAGCTCGGCAATGTCGCGAGTGCGAGCATCGGGCTCCAGCTGGACCGGGTCTTCGGGGAACTGGAGCCGGGAGAAAGGGTGTTGTTCGTGGGACTCGGGGGCGGCATCAGCATCATGACGATGGTCTGGGAGAAGTCGTGACGGCCGCGGGGGCTCGGATGTGGGTGGTCGTGCCCGCGTACGAGGAGGAGGCCCGGCTGGCGGACACCCTGCGGGCGCTCGCCGCGCAGCGGGACCGGGACTTCACCCTGCTGGTGGTGGACAACGCCTCGACGGACGGTACGGGGACGGTCGCCCGCGCGTTCGCGGCCGGCGCGCCGTTCCCGGTGGAGGTGATCGAGGAGCCGCAGAAGGGGGTCGGCTCCGCCGTGGACACCGGATTCCGGTACGCGATCGGCCGGGGCGCGGCCCTGCTCGCCCGTACGGACGCCGACTGTCTGCCCCGGCCCGGCTGGACCGGGGCCGCGCGCGGCGCGCTCACCCGCAGCCCCGGGCTGGTGTGCGGGCGCGTCGTGGCCCGCCGCGACGAGCACGGGCCGCTGGGCCGGGCCGGGTTCGGCGCGCTGGTGTCCCTCGCGGCGCTCTTCGGCCGGCTGCGGCCCGAGCACGCCCGCCGGCGCGGCTACCGGGCGCCGTACCGCATGCACGCCGGGAACAACATGGCCATCACCGCCGAGCTGTACCTGGCCGTCGGCGGAATGCCCCGGCGGCCCTCGCCGACCGACCGGCTCTTCCTCAACGCCGTACGCCGCCACACCGACCGGATCACGCACTGCCGGGCGATGGTCGTGGAGAACTCGACGCGGCGCCTGCGGGCCTACGGGCTCGCCGGCACCGCCCGCTGGTACCTCGACCAGGGCAGCGGCACCCACGGAACGGACGACCCCCGCTGATGCTGGACCGCCTCGACCACGCGCTGCGCAGCCGCCCCGAGCGGCCCGCCGTACTGACCGCCACCCGTACCGGCGCGCCCCGGGTACGCGCCACCCGCGGCGAACTCGCCGAGCTGGCCGACGCGTTCGCCGCGGCCCTGCACGCCCGCGGGCTGCGCGCCGGGGACACCGTCGGCGTCGCCGTACGCCCGGGGCCGCGCGCCCTCGCCGTGCTGCTCGCGCTGTGGCGGCTCGGGCTGCGCGGGGCCGTACTGGACCCGGGCGCCGGGCCCGACGTGCTGCGCGCCCGTCTGGCCCTGGCCCGGCCCTCGCTGGTGCTGGCCGACGCGGCCGCGCAGGCGGTGGCGGGCTGGGCCCGGCCGCTGGCCCGCCGGGCCCGCCTCGCGCTGCCGGACCTGGCCGAGCTGGGGCCGGTGGCCACGGTCGGGCCCCGGCTGCCGGGCTGCGCGCCCGCGCTGGACCTGGGCGCGCCGCGCGCCGGGGTGCCCGCGCCCGGCGGTGACCTGGACGGGGATGCCGACGCGGTGATCGTGTTCACCTCCGGGACCACCTCCCGGCCGCGTGCCGTCGTCCACACCCGGGCGAGCCTGGCCGCCGGAATGGCCACCGTCGCCGGCCTCTTCGACGCGCGCGGGGACCGGCCGGTGCTCGGCGGCACCTTCTTCGTCCTCGTGCCCGCGCTGACGCGCGGCGCCGCTGTGGCCCTCCCGGCGGGCAACGCCCGTGTACTGGCACGGCAATTGCACCGGCTGCGGCCCCAGGACACCTATCTGACCCCGCCCCGGCTGCGGGACGCGCTGGGCGCGCGGGCCCGCTTCCACGGCCGGGTGTGGACGGGCTCGGCCCCGGCCGGCGCCGGGCTGCTGGAACGCGTACGCGCGGCGGGCGCGGCCGAGGCCTGGGGCGTGTACGCGCTCACCGAGCTGTTCCCGGCCGCCGCGGTGGAGTCGCGGGAGAAGTCGGCCTTCGAGGAGGCCGGGGACCTGGTGGGTGCGCCGCTGCCCGGCGTGCTCGCCAAGCCGGACGAGACCGGGCAGCTGCTGCTGTCCGGCCCCGCGGCCCGCCACCGCTACCTCGGGGAGGAGCCCGATCCGTGGGTGCGCACGGGCGACCGGGCCCGGCTGGACGGCGCCGGCCGCATCGTCCTGGAGGGCAGGAGCAAGGACATGGTGCTGCGCCGGGCGGAGAACATCTATCCCGGGCTGTACGAGCCCGCCCTGCACGTGCCGGGGGTGGAGCTGGCCGTGCTCGTCGGGATACCGGCGGGCGAGGGCGACGAACGGCTCGTCGCCGTCGTCCAGCCGCAGCGCGGCGCCGACGAACAGGCCGTGCGCGCCGCCCTGTCGGAGCCGGTCGCGCGGATGGGCACGGCCCGGCCGGACGCGGTGCTCCTCGCCCGGATCCCGCTGTCCGGGCGTTCGCGCAAACCGGACCGGGCGGCGACGGCCGCGCTGGCGGCGCGCCGGACGGAGGTGCCGGGCCGATGACCACCGTGTCCCACGCACGGGCCCGGCGGCGGGACCGCCGGGTCTACCTGCGCAGCCATCCCGTGCTGTTCGGGCTGCTCGCCGTCACCCGCGGGCGTCCGGTGCGCCGGCTCGGCCGGACCCTGCTGGTGCACGGCCCGGACGCCTACCGGGAGGCCCTGACGCGGCTGCCGCTCGACCGGACGGCGGCCGGTACGACGGGCGCGGCGGCGCGCGCCGCGCTGCAGGGCGGCGGGGGCGTGCTGTTCGACCAGGAGGGCGGCGGGCACCGGGCGGACCGGCGCGGCCTCGCGGGCGGACTGGGCGCGGCCGGGGTGGAGGAACTCCGGGCGGGCTGGCAGCCGTTGCTCGTACGCCGTCTCGCGCCGCTGGAGCGGGGCGGGGAGGTGGACCTCGTCGGCCTCGCGCGGGAACTGTCCGGTGCGGTGGTGTGCGCGCTGTCGGGCTCGGGCGCCGCTCCCCTGGCCGTCGCGGAGGCCGCCGCCGAGGCCGCGGCCGCCTCCGTACGGAGCCATCTGCCGGGGCCGCGGCGCCCGCGCGCCGAGGCCGCCGCGGCCCGCGCGACCGAGCGGCTCCGGCTGCTGCTGGGCTCCGCCGACGAGGTCCTGCCGGCGATGGTGGCCGTGGCCGCCGTCAACACCACCGTGGCCGCGCTGCCCCGGGCGGTGGCCTGGTGCGCCGACGCGGGACTGTGGGAGCAGGCGGCGGACGAGGAGCTGCGGCCCGCGCTCGCCGATGAGCTGCTGCGGGTCACCGCGGCCTCACCGCTGCTCCCCCGGGTGGCCGCGGCGGACGGGGCCGTGGGCGGCTGCCCGGTGCGGGGCGGGGACCGGCTGCTGCTGGTCGCCCGGCACGCGGCCGGTGCGCACCGGCGCGACCCGGACGCCCTGCGGCCCGCCGGGCCGGCCGTGGACCGGCTGGTGTTCGGCGCCGGACCGCACGCGTGCCCCGGGGCCCGGCTGGCCCGGGTCCAGCTGGCCGATGTGCTGGGCGCCCTGGCCCCGTACCGGCCGGTGGTGACGCGGGCCCGGGTGGACAGGGGGGCGGCGCTGCCCGGCTGGCGCGCACTGACCGTACGGGCGCGCTCCACCGGGGCCGGATCGTGATCGCGGTCACGGGAGCCAGCGGCTTCTGCGGCGGGCACGTCGCACGCGCCGCCGCGGCGGACGGGGCCGAGGTGGTGTGTCTGGGCCGCAGGCCCGGCCCGGTGGGCACGCACCGGTTCTGGGACGCCACCCGGGAGCTGCCGGACCTGACGGGCGTGGACCTGGTGGTGCACTGCGCGGCCGCCGTCGGCGATCCGGCGCCCGGCTCGCGGGCCGCGGCGCTGATGCGCGCGGTCAACGTGGACGGCACGGAGCGGCTGTTCGCGGCGGCCGGCGGCCGGCCGGTGGTCTGGGTGAGCAGTGCCAGCGTCTACGATCCGCGGCGGGACCGCGGCCTGGTCGGCGAGGAGCATCCGCGGGCCGGGCAGTTGAACGCCTACGGGCGGACGAAGGCGGAGGGCGAGGCCCTGGCTCTCGCCGCCGGGGCGGTGGTGCTGCGCCCGCGGGCCGTCTACGGACCCGGCGACACCACACTGCTGCCCCGGCTGCTCTCCCGGGTCCGGGCGGGCACCCTGCTGCTGCCCGGCCCGGACGTACGGCTCAGCCTCACCGCGGTCGAGAACCTGACGCGGGCCTGCCTGACGGCGGCCGACTGGGCACCGGGCGCGTACAACATCGCCGACGGGGAGCCGTACGGCCGCGACGCGGCGGTCCGCGCGGTCCTGCGCGCCCACGGCGTCCGGGCCCGGATCCGGCACCTCCCGCTGCCGGTGGCCGCCGCGGCGGCCCGGATCGCGGAGGCCGTGGCTTCGGCCGGCGCCGCCGAGCCGGCCCTCAGCCGCTACGCGGTGGACCAGCTGGCGCACCCGGTGGTCCTGGACCTCACCCGGGCCCGGTCCCAGGGCTGGGTGCCGCACCGGAACCTGGCGGACCACCTGGCGTCGGTGACCGGGGGCCGGTCCGGGTTCAGCGGCTGACGGCGGCCGGGGCCGCCTGCGCCCTGGCGATCAGCAGGTCGAGCAGCGAGAGCAGGGACGCGCGGACGTCCGTACGGGAACGCGCGTCGAGCATGAGGACGGGCGTGTTCGGATCGCGCAGGTGCAGCGCGGCTCCGATCTCCTCGGCGGTGTAGGGCTGTTCGCCGTCGAAGCAGTTCGCGCCGACGACGAAGGGCAGCCCGCGGCTCTCGAAGAAGTCCACGGCGGGGAAGCTGCGGTCGAGGCGCCGGGTGTCGACGAGCACGATCGCCCCGAGCGCCCCGTTCAGCAGGTCGTCCCACATGAACCAGAAGCGTTCCTGGCCGGGCGTACCGAACAGGTAGAGGACGACGCCGGCGTCGGTGAGGGTGATCCGGCCGAAGTCCATGGCCACGGTGGTCACGGACTTGGACTCGATGCCGTCGAGGTCGTCGACGCCGATCCCCGCGGCCGTCAGCCGTTCCTCCGTGCGCAGTGGTTCGATCTCGGAGATCGTCTCCACCAGGGTCGTCTTCCCGACGCCGAACCCACCGGCGACGAGGATCTTGACCGGGGCCGGTTCCTGAGGGGCGGTCGTGTCATATCCGGGCAAGGCTGTCCCTGATTCTCATGAGCAGGTGGACGTCGGTGGTCTCGGTGGCCGCCAGGGGCGACCGGTGGTGGATCAGCCCGCGGTCGGCGAGTTCCCCGAGGAGCAGCATCATCGGGGTGAGGCGGATGTGCATCCGCGCCGCTATCTCGGCGACCGCCCGCCCGCCGGGCGGCGCGCACATGGCGAGGATCTCCTGCCACTCGGTGGGCAGGCCGCCGTCCGTGTCGCCGCCGTCCGCCGCCGTGATCGTCGTGTCCATGGTGAGGACGGTCTGCGGAGCGGCCGTACGCCCGTCGGTCAGGGCGTACAGC
This sequence comes from Streptomyces sp. NBC_01232, assembly GCF_035989885.1. Classification (GTDB taxonomy): domain Bacteria; phylum Actinomycetota; class Actinomycetes; order Streptomycetales; family Streptomycetaceae; genus Streptomyces. The sequence continues at coordinate 6,352,453 of NZ_CP108518.1, read as the reverse complement.
CGCGTCCGGCGGCGGCGTGCGGGTGGTGGCTGCGGCTGTGGTGGTGGCTCGTCCTGCGCCATTACGCGGACGGCTGGCCGCGCTCGGGGGTGCCCAGCCACTCGCCGAGCGCCTGGGCGGTCCGCACGGCCTCGCCGCCCAGCTCCCCGAGCCGCGCCTTGCGGGAGGTCACCACGATGAGGGTGCTGCCCTCGCCGCATCCGACGATGCAGAGGTACCGGTCGTCCATCTCGACCAGCTGGCGGATGACGCGACCGCCGTCGACGTCCCGGGATATCGCCTTCATGGTGGACGCGATGCCGGAGGCCGCGGCCGCCATGCGCTCGGCCTGGGGCTCGTCCAGCAGGTAGGCGCTGAGCTTGATGCCGTCGTTGGACAGGAGCACGGCTCCCTGGATGCCGGCGATCCTGCTCAGGTTGTTGTCGAGGACGCTGTAGATCGCGTCGTTGGATGCCGCGGTGTTCGATGAGGTGGTCATGGCTGTTCCCGTCGGAGCTCTTCTTCCACTGTCTGGGTCCCCTGTTCGTAGTCCGCCCAGGCATCGGCCACCTCTTCGGGTGTCGCGGTGTCGGGCCGGACTGTCGTTTCCGGCGCGCGGGGCTCGCGCAACTGCTCGGCGATGTGGGTCTGCGGGACGCGCTCCGGGAGGGCCGGGCGGGCCGCCGTTGCGGGTACGCGGACGAGTGCGGCCGCGGGTGCGGCCAGGGCCGCGGGGGCCTTCGTACGGCGGCTGGGCAGTCCGGCGCTCGTGTGCACGACCGGCTCGGGCTCGGGCGGGACCGTCGGCACGAGGGCGGCGTCGGCTGCGGCTGTGGCTGTGGCTGTGGCTGCGGCCGGGGCCGGGGCCGGGAGCAACTCCAGGGCCGGGGGCGGAGCCTGCAGCTCGCGCCTGGGCCTCGGCTCGGACGCGCGCGGCGCCTGCCCCTCGTCGGTGGCCACCAGCAGCTGCTGCGGCAGGATCACCACCGCCGAAGTGCCCCCGTACACCGAGCGGCGCAGGGTGACCGTCGCCCCGAGCTGGTCGGCGAGGTGCCCGACCACGAAGAGCCCGAGCCGGTGCGCGTTCTGTGCCAGGACGGAGTACGGCGGGGCCTCGTGCAGGCGCCCGTTCATCTCCTCGTAGCGCTCCGGGCTCACCCGTGGTCCGCGGTCCTCGACCTCGACCGACAGGCCGTCCGTGACCAGTTCGGCGCGGATGACCACCTTCGACCGCGGCGGGGAGAAGCGGGTGGCGTTGTCCAGCAGCTCCGCGAGCAGGTGGCTGATCTGGCTGATCGCGCTCGGTTCCACGCTGGTCTCGTCCAGCGCCTGCCGCTCGATGCGCCGGAAGTCCTCGACCTCCGAAGCCGCTTCGCGCAGCAGGTCGGCGACGCGCATGGGGTCGGTGTGCGGGTCGGGGACCTCGCCGCCCGCCAGGATGAGGAGGTTCTCGATCTGCCGGCGCATGCCGACCGTCAGCTGGTCGGCGCGCATCAGCTCGGCGAGCAGCGCCTCGTCGTGGCCGAAGGTGTCCTGGAGGTCCTCGGTGAGGCTCAGCTGGCGGCTGACCAGGTTTCCGGTCCGCGAGGCGATGCCCGAGGCGAACAGACCGAATCCGTGGCGCTCGGCGGCGAGCTGCCGGTGGCCCTCGACGGACACGGCGACGGCGCGGGCGAAGGCGTCGCTGATGCGTCCGACCTCGTCCCGGTCCCCGCTGACCGCCGGCAGGGCCCCGGGGTCCACGGTCTGTCCGCGCTGGAGCCGGGCGACGACGTCGGGGAGGGTCTCCTCGGCCACGGTCACCGTGCGGACGTGCAGGTTGTGCAGACGGCGGAGCACCGACCGGGTGGTGAACACGACCACGACCACGACGGCCAGCAGCCCGCCGCCGCTGCCGGCGATCAGCCAGGCGACCTCGGTCTGCAGCTCGTCGGCCTTGGCCTCGCCGCGGGTGAGCACCGAGCGCGCCAGGTCGATGTTGAGCGTGGTCATCTGCACGGAGAAGTTGGCGTGCGCCGACTGCCAGCCGCGGATCTCGGCGGGCAGCCGGATGCCCGAGACGATGTCCTTGTGCCCGGAGAGGACCGCGCTCTCGATGCGCGTCTTCGTCTGCCAGTCGTGGGAGCCGACGACCCGGTCGTAGAACCGCTGGTCCCTGGCCGTCAGGTGCGGGACGATCAACGCCTCGTGCAGGTACCGCTGGGCGCCCAGGGCGCTGACGAACTGGTCGTAGCCGGCGAAGCTCAGGTCTCCGGACGGCCCGGCCAGGGCCAGGACGGTGTCCTCGCGCGCCACCATCTCGGTGGCCTGGAGCATCGCGACCACGGGCCGGCTCGCCTGGGCGAGTTCGGCGTCCTCTGCGTGGCTGAATTCCTGCTGGTACACCTGGATGACCTTGCCGATCACCCCGGAGTAGTAGGACAGGGCGCTGTCGGCGGTGCCGCTGCGGGTGTCCGCGCGCTGGCGGTACTCGGCCAGCTTGTCGAGCGGCCGGGTCACCTCCCCGAAGGACCTCGCGGGATCGTCGGCCAGCCGGCGGAACTCGGCGGCGGCCAGGTCCGTGGCCTCGCGCCGGGCGCGCAGTTCACCGTCGGCCCCGGCGGCGCCCGCCCACTGGGCGGCGGTCGCCGTCCGCTCGGCCTGCATGTCGACCATGAGGGTGTAGAGCGGGGCGCCGATCTTCTCGGCGGCGGCCACGTCGGCCCGGAGCTGCTCCGACTGGGCCAGCAACCGCTGCGCGGTCAACGTCACTTGGGTGCCCATCGCGACGGTGGGGACCACCGCCAGCAGGATGAGCAGGGTGCGCAGGCGCACGGTACGCCGCCGACGGGTCGTCGACTGCCGTCGTATGCCTTCGGGTTCTGTGGGAGACATCGGTCCTCGCGAGCGGGGGACGGCGGGAGGGCGATCATAACCAGACATGGCGAAGAATCGGATAGATGTCTTCCGTGGCCGAAGCGTGCTAGTTGCCGCGAATCATCGCAGGCCAGAGATCGGATCGGAATCGAACCGCGATGAACTCGACACCATGGCGGCCCCGGCCGGTTCGGGCGCCCGGTCGGGCGCGGGCTCGCGCGCGCCACGAAACCGTTCGGGCCCTTCCCCCGGCGACGTGCGGCGCGGCCCTGCCACCGGGCCCCGGACAAAAACCGGTTGACCGGAAGGACACCGTCTGCAGATGATCGCGACGGCGACGAGGCGGAGCCCTGCCGGAGGAGTGCTCGTGACCACGGAGGAACAGACGGCCGTGCACGCGGCCATGGTCGCGGCCGGCGCCGACCGCCGGCCGGGCGGCCGGACCCGTACGTTCCACGCACTGCTCGAGGGCTGGGGCGTCGAGGTGGCGGGCGTGGAGGAGGGCTACGCGTGGTGCGGGCCCGAATTCGACAACGACATCTCGTGCCGGAGCACGCTGGCCGACGTCTGGCCGCTGCTGCCCCCGCGCGTGCGGTCGGCCCGGCAGCCCAGGCTGGACGAGCTCGACGAGCGGTTCCGCGCGGCGACGATCGAATGGCCCGGCCGCGGCGGCGAGGAGCAGTGGTGGATGTGGCGCATCCCCCGGCTGCTGGTGATCGAGCCCGGGGACCCCTACGAAGGCGGCTGGCCGGCGGGCTGGACGATGATGCCCTTCCCCAAGCCGGACTCCGTCCGGGTCATCACCTGACCCGCGCGCAGGTCCGGCCGTTCGGTTCGCCACGGCGGACATCACTGTGGTGACGAGGAGTGCGGAGATGACGCCGAGGCCGTCGGTCGACGAGGCCGTGGGACTGCTGGAGGGTGAACTGCGGTCCGCGCGGCGGGCGCTCGCCGGCCCCGGGACGGAGGAGGCCTGGCTCGCCTTCCTCCGCTTCGGCCGCCGCCCGTTCGACGTACCGGACGCCCCTGACGCCGACGGCCTGCTGTTCCAGTACGGGACCCACTCGTTCGACGGCCCGGCGATGTTCACGCTGGACCTGGCGCGGCAGTTCGAGGTCTGCGACGACGGCGGCGATCACGACCACTACGTGCAGGTCCACTGCGAGCTGCGCTACCGGCCCGCCCCCGCCCTTCAGGCCCTGGGAAGCTTCGGGTCCTGGTTCTTCCACGACTCCGGTGACGATCTCGACGCGTGGGCACGGGAGCTGACGGGGCGGCCGGCCTGGACGACGGTCGGCGCGCTCCGGCCCGCCGGGATCAGGGTGTACGGGGAGCAGGTCTAAGCCGCGGGCGCGGGCGCGGCGAAGGCGCCGAGGGGCACGGCGAGGAGGGCGAGGACGTGGTCCGCCTCCGGGACCAGCGCGGCCTCGATCTCGTCGTCGGTGCGGCCCGCGAGCGTGAGTTCCTGGATGCGCCGGAACAACAGCCGGTCGGCCGCGGCGATCAGGGCGGCGGCGGCCCGGGGAGCGATTCCGTCGGCCTCCTGCGGCGCGGCGGCCGCCAGGGCTCGGGCCAGCTCCTCCTCCCGCCGGTCGTGCAGTTCGCGCAGGCGGGCGGTGAGGGTGGGGCTCGCGGCGACCATACGGGCGAAGTCGGGGCCGGTGAATCCGGCGACCGGGCTGTGTTCGGCCAGCGCGGAGCGGAGCACCCGCCCCACGGCGGCGAGCGGCCCTTCCCCCGAGCCGCGGCCCGCGACCGCGTCGGCCAGGGTCCGGGTGAAGGCCTCGTGGTGGTCGAGGGCGAGGTCCTCCTTGCGCGGGAAGTAGTTGGTGACCGTCTTCTTGGCGACGCGGGCCGCGGCGGCGATCTCGGCGATGGTCGTCTCTTCGAAGCCCTGCTCCATGAAGAGCCGGGTGGCGCGGTCGGAGATCAGCTGCCTGGTCTCCTGCTTCTTGGACTCACGGAGTCCCGTCTCGGCAGTCATGAGGAAATCTTACACTCGTAGCAAAATTATGCTTGACCGACCCATCGCGGTCCGCTTAAAGTTACGTCCGTCGTAAAGTTCGCCCAAGCCTGCCTCAGGAGCCGCGTGCACGTCACCACTTCCACCCTGTCCCTGACCGTCGACGACGTGGACGCCTCCCGCGCGTTCTTCTGCACCCACCTCGGCTATCAGGTCGCCATGGCCGATGACGGCTTCGCCTCCCTGACCCGCGAGGACGCCGCCGCCGACATCGTGCTGCTGCGCCGCGGCATCGAGGTCCTCCCGCCCGAGCAGCGCGACCAGCGGGCGTCCGGCCTGATCCTGGCGCTCACCGTCACCGGCCTCGCGGCGGAGGAAGCCCGCCTGCGCGCCGAGGGCGCCCCCATCACGATGCCCCTGCGCGAAGAGCCCTGGGGCGAGCGCCTGTTCCAGCTGACCGACCCGAACGGCATCGTCGTCCAGCTGGTCGAATGGAACACCCCGGCCTGAGACGGGCCGCAGACACGACAGGACGGCCGCTACCGGGTTCGGTGGCGGCCGTCCTGTGTGTCCCGTGTGTCCTGTGTTCCGGGGCCCGCGCCTCGCGCGCCCCCGGACCTCCGTCGGGGTCAGGCCTCCGTCGGGGTCAGGCGCAGGGAGATGCTGTTGATGCAGTACCGCTGGTCCGTGGGGGTCGGGTAGCCCTCGCCCTCGAAGACGTGGCCCAGGTGGGAGCCGCACTTCGCGCAGCGGACCTCGGTGCGGACCATGCCGTGCGAGGTGTCCGCGATCAGTTCGACCGCGTCGGTGTCCTTGGGGTCGAAGAAGGACGGCCAGCCGCAGTGCGACTCGAACTTCTCCGACGAGCGGAACAGCTCGGACCCGCAGCCGCGGCAGGAGTAGACGCCCTCCGTCTTGGTGTCCGTGTACTCACCGCGGAAGGCCGGCTCCGTGCCCGCCAGGCGCAGGACCTGGTACTCGGACGGGGTCAGCTCCGCCTGCCACTGCTCGTCCGTCTTCTCGACCTCGTACGACATGACTCTCCCGCTCCCTCGTACCTTCAGCTCGACAGCCGGGCGAGGATGGCCGGACCGAGGTCCGTGACGTCACCCGCGCCCATGGTGAGAACGAGATCGCCGGGCTTGGCCATTCCCGCGATGGCGTCGGCGACGGCCGCTTTGTCGTGCTCGGCACTCACGTCGGCGCCAGCGGTGCGTGCGGCCGCGATGATCAGCTCGCTGGTGACGCCGGGGATCGGGTCCTCGCGGGCCGGGTAGATGTCCAGGACCAGAGAGGCGTCGGCCAGCGCCAGCGACTGGCCCATCTCCTTGCCCAGCTCCTGGGTGCGGGAGAAGAGGTGCGGCTGGAAGACGACCAGGATCCGGGAGTCCCCGGCGGCGCCGCGGATGGCCTCCAGGTCGGCGGTCATCTCGGTGGGGTGGTGCGCGTAGGAGTCGATGACCTGGACGCCCGCGGCCTCTCCCTTGAGCTGGAGGCGGCGCTTGACGCCGGTGTACTTGCCGAGCGCGCTCGCCAGGTTGTGCGCCGGGATGCCGAGGGCCACGCCCGCGGCGAGGGCCGCGACGGCGTTGTGCGCGTAGTGGCGGCCGGGGACCGAGACGGTGAAGGTGAGCATCCGGCCGTCCAGGATCACGGTGACCTCGCTGGTCAGGCCGCGCGGGGTGATCTTGGTGATGCGGACGTCGGCGCCCTCCTCCTCGCCGTACGTGACGACGGTGAGGCCCTCCCGGCCCGCGACGCGGCGGGCGATCTCGGCGGCGCCCTCCTGGCCGTGGGCGACGACGAGGGTGCCGCCGGGCACGACCTTGCCGACGAAGGTCTCGAAGGACTCGTAGATCTCCTCGATGGAGGCGTAGTTCGCGTGGTGGTCGAGCTCCGCGTTGAGGATGATCGCGACCTGCGGGGTGTACTTGTGGAAGGTGCGGTCGCTCTCGTCCGCCTCGGCGACGAAGATGTCGCCCTCGCCGTGGTGGGCGTTGGAGCCGGGCGCGTCCAGGTCGCCGCCGATGGCGTACGAGGGGTCCAGGCCCAGGGCCGAGAGGGACACCGCCAGCATCGAGGTGGTGGTGGTCTTGCCGTGCGTGCCGGCGACGGCGATCGGGCGCAGCCCGTCCATCAGTGCGGCGAGGCCGTCGGAACGGTGCACGACGGGGATGCCCAGCTCGGCGGCGCGGGCCAGCTCGGGGTTGTCGGCGCGGATGGCGCTGGAGACGACCACGCAGGTGGAGTCGGCGGCGAGGTTGCCGGCCGCGTGTCCGCCGTGGACCGTGACGCCGTGGGCGCGCAGCGCCTCGGCGGTCTCGGAGTCACCGCGGGAGTCGCTGCCGGCGACCTGGGCTCCGCGCTGGGCCAGGATCTTCGCGATGCCGGACATGCCGGCGCCGCCGATGCCGATGAAGTGGGGCCGTTCCATGGCGGTCGGCAGGCCGGGCTTCATTCAGGTCGCTCCAGGATCGTGTTGCTTGCGGGTGCGCGTGAGGCTCTGACTGGCCCCAAGCCTATTCGTTGTGGGCGAAGAGCTTGAGCACGGGAACGCCGACCTTGTGGCGGGCGCGGGAGGCCCAGTCCCGGTGGAAGAACTCCTCCACGAAGTGCGGGGCGGTCAGGACGATCACCTCGTCGGCGCCGTGCTCTTCCACGACGGACTTCAGTTTGTCGAGCGGGTGGTCCTCGACGAGCTGCCCGACGGCCTTGGCGCCCTTGGCGCGCAGTGCGTTCAGGGAGTGCGCGAGGGCGTGCGCGGCGGGGCCGAGGGCGGCCTCGCCCTCGGGTTCGTCGCCCTCGCGGATGGCCTCGGGGAGCTCGCCGAGCGCCACGTCGTCGATGGCGCGCAGCAGTCGGTCCTGGTCGCCCCGGGGTTGCATGAGGACGATGAAGGAGACCGCGTCGTCCCCGTGCAGGGTGGTGACGAAGTCCACGTCCACCGTGGTCAGCGGCTGCTCAATCATCAAAACGCTCGTGAACACGGACGCCCTCTCCTTCATGGGCCGAGGCCGGCCGGCCGGCCCCTGCGGAAACCATCCTGCCCCGCTGTCGCACGGGGCCCTGCGCAGACATACCTGCCCAGTTATGTGCCCGGCGGAAGCAAAGCGGAACGACAAATTCCGCGCCTTGTCAGATCCGACGGTAGCTCGTGAAGAGGAACCCGGCCTCTTCCAGTACGCAGGCGGGCGCGAGCCGGTGCGGAACCGTGACGGAGGGCCCGCCGGAGATCCGCTGGGCACCGCCGGCGGTGAGCATCGGGGAGATCGTCAGGCACAGCTCATCCAGGGCGTCGGCGGCCACGAACTGGCCCAGCAGCCGCGGCCCGCCCTCGGTGAGCTGGCGGCGCAGTCCCCGCGCGGCCAGCTCCCGCACCGCCCGGGCGACGTCCACGGCCGCGCCGTCACCGGCCACCACGACCTCGGCACCGGCCCCCACGGCCTCCTCCACCCTGGCGGCGGGCGCGGCGGCTCCGGTGACCACCAGGGTCGGCACCAGCGGGGAGGTGAACAGCGGCAGCGAGAAGTCCAGGTCCATGCTCGCGGTGACCACGGCGATGGCGGGGGCCGGGCCCTGCCCGGAGGCGGCACGGCGGGCGGCGAAGGCCTCCCGGGCGCGGGCCGGTCGGTAGCCCTCCTGGCGAACCGTTTCCGCGCCGACGACCACCACATCGGCCAGCGCCCGCAGGGTGCCGAAGATCCGCATGTCGCTCTCGCCGGAGATCGGCTGCGAGCGGCCGTCGTGCTGGGCGGCCCCGTCCAGAGTGGAGACCATGTTCGCCCGGAGCCAGTGCGCCGGGCCGTCGGCCCCCAGCGCGGGGTACGCGTAGGCGTCCGCCAGCTCGTCGAGCGACCACTCCCGGTCGGCCCGGTCCTGGGGCGAGGCTGATGTCTGATCGGTCACAGGGAACAGGCGTCGCATCGGTGCAGTGTGCCACGCCCCGTAGAGTTAAGAGCTGTGTCAACATCTCTCTCCACCTCCGGTTACACCTCCGGCCGGCCCCCCATAGCCGACGCGGGCCCCCAGGCCCTGTGCGCGCGCGAACCGCGGGTGCCCGCCGAGCGGCTGGTGGCCGAGATGGTCCCGCCGCCGCGGTTCGACTCGGTGCGCTTCGACACGTACAACCCGGACCCGACCCAGCCGAGCCAGTCCGAGGCCGTCACCGTCCTGAGCGGCTTCGCCGCCGGTCTGGGCGGGGCGCACGCCAGTGGCGCCGGCAAGAAGCGCTGGTTCTCCAAGAAGCCCGCCGCCCCCACCGGTCCGCGCGGGGTCTACCTCGACGGCGGCTACGGCGTCGGCAAGACCCACCTGCTGGCCTCCCTCTGGCACGCCACCCCGGCCGAGCCCGCGCTCAAGGCCTTCGGCACCTTCGTGGAGCTGACCAACCTGGTCGGCGCGCTCGGCTTCCAGCAGACCGTGCAGACCCTGGGCGGACACCGGCTGCTGTGCATCGACGAGTTCGAGCTGGACGACCCGGGCGACACCGTACTGGTGTCCTCGCTGCTCAGCCGCCTCGTCGAGCAGGGCGTGGCGCTCGCCGCCACCTCCAACACGCTGCCCGGCAAGCTCGGCGAGGGCCGCTTCGCCGCCGCCGACTTCCTGCGCGAGATCCAGGGGCTCTCGGCTCACTTCCGGCCGCTGCGGATCGACGGCCAGGACTACCGTCACCGCGGTCTGCCGGAGGCTCCGGCGCCGTTCTCCGACGAGCAGGTCACCAAGGCCGCGTACGCGACCGAGGGCGCGAGCCTGGACGATTTCCCCGGGCTGCTCGAACACCTGGCCCGGGTGCACCCGAGCCGCTACGGCGGGCTGACCGACGGCATCACGGCGGTCTGCCTGACCGATGTCGGCCCGGTGCCGGACCAGTCGACGGCACTGCGCCTGGTGGTACTGGCCGACCGGCTGTACGACCGGGAGATCCCGGTCCTGGCCTCCGGGGTGCCCTTCGATCAGCTGTTCAGTGACGAGATGCTGAACGGCGGCTACCGGAAGAAGTACTTCCGCGCCATATCGCGGCTCACCGCGCTGGCGCGCGACGCGAAGCCCCTGGTCTCCCAGTAGGTTTGGGGACGGCGGGGACCTTCGGGTACTCCGGCCGTTCCCACTTCTACGAAGGGATCCACCATGGCCGCCACACGCAACGCACACGCCGTCTGGGAAGGCGACCTGTTCGAGGGCAAGGGCGTCGTCACCCTCGACTCGTCCGGCCTCGGCAGCTACCCGGTCTCCTGGCCCGCGCGCACCGACGAGGCCGCAAACGGGCGGACCAGCCCGGAGGAGCTCATCGCCGCCGCGCACTCCAGCTGCTTCAACATGGCCTTCTCGAACGTCCTGGCGAAGGCGGGCAACCCGCCGGCCAAGCTGACCACTTCGGCCGCCGTCACCTTCGTGCCCGGCAAGGGCATCACCGGCATCCACCTCACCACCGAGGGCGAGGTGCCGGGCCTGGACGCCGACGCGTTCACCGCCGCGGCCGAGGACGCAAAGGCGAACTGCCCGGTCAGCCAGGCGCTGACGGGCACCACGATCACCCTGAGCGCCAAGCTCGTCTGATCCTCCCGCTTCCGCTCCGGCGGGGGCGCGGGCCGCGGGGTGCGGCCCGCGCCCCCGTCAGGCGGTCGCCAGCTGCGGGATCAGGCGCATCGCGTTGTCGTGGTAGATCCCCCGCAGTTGCTCCGGGGTGAAGGCCGGATCCGCTTCGAGGGCGGGCAGGGCCAGTTCGGTCACCGTGTCGGCGGGGGCGGCGGGCCAGTCGGTGCCGAAGAGGATGTGGTCGGCCGGCACATGCTCCAGCAGGGTCGCGGCGGGCGCCATGGGCCCTGCGGTGTCGTAGTAGAAGCGGCCCAGGTGGTCACGGACGGCCGCGGGTTCGACGCGCGGATCGCAGAACCGGCCCAGGGCCTGCAGGCGCGTCGCGATGTACGGCAGGAAGCCGCCGGCGTGCGGCAGGACGACGGAGAGGTCCGGGAAGCGGTCCAGCGTCCTCCTGCTGATCATGTTCACGGCGGCCCGTGTGGTGTCCAGCAGGAAGTCGCACATGAAGTTGGGGATGCCCGGGACCGTCGGCGCACCCGGCGCACCCGGCGCACCGGGGCCGCCGGAGCCACCGGGCGGCCCGTCGGGCAGGTTGTGCGGGTGGGTGTCCACCACGGCGGCGCGTTCGTTCAGCTCGTGGAACAGCCGGTCGTAGGCGGGATCCCCGAGGTAGACGCCCCCGTAGTTGGCCGTCACGTTCACGCCGACGGCGCCGAGCTGCCCGAGCCCGCGGCGCACGGCCCAGGACGACGCGTCCGGGTCGTCCAGGAAGAGCGGCACGTAGAACGAGAACCGCCCCGGATGCGACTGCGCCACCTCGGTCATCGACTGCAGCGTGATGTTGATGGCCTCGCGCAGCTGCGCCGACGAGCGGTAGCGGGCCGGCAGCATCGGCTTGAGGACGGCGGTGGTGATACCGGTGTCGTCCATGAAGCGGATCGCCGCCTCGGTGTCGAGCCGGGTCCACGGCGGCAGCCGCTCCGGATCGATCAGTCCGTGGTGCGCGGCCCAGTCGCGCCACTGCGGCGCGCAGAAGTGATGGTGCATGTCGATCTTCGAATGGACCGCGCCGGCCGCGTCCTGCCCGCCGGGTGGAGAAGATCCGTGCGCGACCCGGATGATCTCGCTGGTGCCCACCGCGGCGATGCGCAGTCCGTCCGCCGGCGTTCCCAGGAGGCGTACCGCGGAAGTCCCCACGGAAGCGGAAGTGCTCACGGATTCCGTCATGCCAATCCACCGTCCATCGGGTCTGGGTTACTTTCCGGAGGCCACGGAGGCCAGTTCCGCTTCGCCCGGGTCCCCGTCGGGGCGCGCCGGGTCGAGGACGAGCCGGAGGTGTTCGAGGCCCCGGAACGCCGGCACCGGCCCCTTGAGCCACGCCCTCCCGGTCTCCTGCGCGTCGGCCAACTCCATGTCCGGGAAATCCCGCAGCAGACAGGCGAGCGCGATCTCGAGTTCGAGCCGCGCCAGCGGCGCCCCCAGGCAGTAGTGGGTTCCGTGTCCGAAGCCCAGGTGCGTGCCCTGGAGTCCCTCGCGCGTCACGTCCAGTTCGTCGGGGAGGTCGAACTTCTCCGGGTCCCGGTTGGCCGAGGAGATCGCGATCTGCACGAGGGAGCCCCGGGGGATCGGCGTGCCGCGGATCTCGGCGTCCTGCGCCGCGTACCGGAACGTCGACGTCTCGACCGATCCCTCGAAGCGCAGCATCTCCTCGACCGCGCGCGGGACGAGCGCGGGGTCCCTGCGGAGCTTCGCCGCCTGATCGGGGTGCAGCAGCAGGTTGAGGACGGAATTGCCGATCTGGTAGGCGGTCGTCTTGTGGCCCGCGAAGAAAAGGACCCACAACGACGCGACCAGTTCGGCGTCCTCCAGCGGTTCCTCCGCCCGGATGAGGTCGCTGAGGAAGGAGTCGCACGGGTGGTCGCGGGTGTCCGAGATCAGCCGCTCCAGCCGGTGCTGGAGGCGCTCCTCGGCCGCCTTCAGCTCCGCCTTCCTGCTGGGATCGAACCGGGAGCGGGTCACCACCGCGAACTGTTCCAGGATCTCCGGGCGGTCCTCCTGCGGAATGCCCATCAGCTCGCACAGGACCGCGACGGGCAGCGGGAACGCGAACGCCGCCATCAGGTCGACCGTGCCCGCCCTGCGGCATTCGGCGAGGATGCCCTCGGCGATCTCGGTGATCCTCGGGCGCATCTCCTCCACCCGCCGGGGGGTGAAGGCGCTCCGCAGGATGCGGCGCAGCCGGGTGTGCCGGGGCGGGTCCGAGAAGAGCACGTTGTCGTCGAGCGCGTCGAAGAAGCTGCCGTAGACGGCGTGGTACGTGTCGATGGCCCCGCGCATGTTCTTGCTGAACCGGGGATCGGACAGCGCCTCGCGGGCGTCGTCGTGACGGGTGATCAGGAAGGTGTCGATCCCGTGGGGCGGGGTCAGCCGGCACACCGGGGCCTGCTCCCGCAGGGCGGCGTACATCGGATGGGGGCACTGCCGGTACTCGGGCGCGCCCCTGGACACGGCCGACACGATGTCGTGCAGCTCGCCGCCGCCGTTCGGTGCCGCATCCTGCTGCGCCATGATCCGCACCCTCCGTCGTACTCGTCCGCTCGGGACAACAGCGGTTCCCCGTACGGAGGCGTCGTGAAACGGCGCGCTTCCCGTTCGAGTGAGCCGGCCGGGCCGGGGGCCGGGGTGGGTCCGGCCGGCCGTCAGCCGATCGGCGGTCGTCCGTCCGGGCCGAGTGTGTGGCGGGTGCGGCGGCCCGGGGAAGGGCTGCAGGTGCCCCAGCCAGCCCGTCACAAGGAGCCCGCGCATGGCACGCCGTCTCGCCCCGGCCCTCACCGCAGTCGCCTCGCTCACCCTGGCCGCCCTCGCCGCTCCCCCCGCCACGGCGGACCATGGCCCCGGCCGGGCCCTGGGCGACCGGGCCCTCGTGTACGCGGCGACCGCCAGGTTCCAGCTGCACGCCAACGCCGTGGCGGCGGGCTACAAGCCCGACCAGTACTGCGTCGTCGACAAGGCGGGCACCGGCGCGCTCGGTTACCCGCACTTCAACCACAAGTACGACAACTCCGTCGACCCGGCGAAGCCCGCCGCACTGTTCTACGAGGACGACGGGCGCGGCGGAAAGCGGCTCGTCGCGGTCCAGTGGCTGGTCTACGACCGCGATCAGAAGGTGACGACGGACGACGACCGCCCCACGATGTTCGGCACCGCCTTCCAGGGCCCCCGGCCCGGCAACTTCCCCGGTCAGCCGGTGCACTACGCCCTCCACATGTGGCTGTGGAAGAAGAATCCCGGCGGTCTGTTCACGACCTTCAACAAGGCGGTGAACTGCCTTCCGGGCACCACCCGCCCCAAGCCGGCCGCCTGATGCCGCCCGTGCGGCCACCGGTGTCCGTCACCCGGCGCAGCCTGCTCGCCGCGGGCGGGATCGTCTTCAGCGGGGCGCTCGGCGCGCTGTTCGCCGGGGGTGACTCCCTCGCCGCCCGGGCCCCCCGGGCTCCGCGGGCCACCGGCGGCTACGGGCCGCTGGTGGCCGATCCGCGCGGGCTTCTCGACCTGCCCGCGGGGTTCACGTACCGGGTGCTGTCACGGGCGGGCCGGCCGCTGCGCTCCGGCGAGGGCGCGGTGCCGGCCAACTGCGACGGCATGGCCGCCTTCGAGGCGGGCGGCGGGCGTGTGCGGCTGGTCCGGAACCACGAGAACCGCACCACCGCCGCCCTGCGCGTTCCCGCCGTACGGGGACTGACGTACGACCCCGGGGCCCTCGGCGGCTGCACCGCGCTGGAGCTCGACGCGGACGGGCGGGTCACCGGCGAGCGGGTCGCCCTCGCCGGCACCGCCGTCAACTGCGCGGGCGGCCGCACCCCTTGGAACACCTGGCTGAGCTGCGAGGAGACCGAGGACCGCGCGGGCACTTCCGGCTACACCCGGGACCACGGCTACGTCTTCGAGGTGGACCCGGCCGACCCGCACCGCTCGGGCGCGGTCCCGCTGACCGCGATGGGCCGCTTCGCTCACGAGGCCGTCGCCGTGGACCCGTACCGCGGGGTCGTCTACGAGACCGAGGACGCCTTCGTCCGCCCGTTCGGGCTCTTCTACCGGTTCCTGCCCGAGCGGCCGCTCGGCGGGCTCGGCTCGTTGCGGGCGGGGGGCCGGCTGGAGGCCCTGCGCGTACCGGGGCTGGCGGACCTGGCGGTCGTGGACGAGCCCGGGTCCCGGTTCCCGGTGGAATGGGTGCCCGTACCGGACCCCTCGGCGGCCGGGACGCCGATCCGGCTGCAGGACTTCGGGCCGGGCGGAATCACCCACGCGCAGAAACTGGAGGGCTGCTACTGGGGCGACGGCGGGGTCCACTTCGTGTCCAGCTTCGCCCGCAGCGGCGAGGGAGCGGCCGGCGACCACCACGGGCAGGTCTGGTTCTACGATCCGCGGAACTCCGTGCTGCGGCTGGACGTGGTCTTCGGCCCGGCCGCCGACATCGCGCTGCCCGGGGACTCCCCCGACAACATCTGCCTGGCCCCGGACGGCGGACTGATGGTGTGCGAGGACGGCGGCGGGGCGCAGTACGTCCTCGGGGTGACGGTGGACGGCGAGGTCTACCCGATGGCCCGCAACGCCGAGGACATCGGACAGCCGGGGGCCCCGGAGTGGGGGGAGTTCGCCGGGGTCACCTTCTCCCCGGACGGGCGGACGATGTACGCGAACGCCTACGCGCCGGGGACCACGTTCGCGGTGACGGGGCCCTGGCGCTGATCTCGCGCTCCCGTTCGGTCTGCTGGAAGATCGTACGGAACCGACGGGAATGGGGTGGTCAGCGATGGCCGGGAAGCAGAACGAGAAGCGGCACGAGAAGCGGAAATCGGCGAAGTCCGAGAAGTCGGAGAAGCCCGCGAAACAGGAGGGGCCCGAGAAGGCCGCGAAGGGCGGCAAGGCCGGGAAGCGGTCCGACGGCGGCGGCGACGGAGCGCGGCCGTCGCTGCGGGAGTTGCTGCGCGTGACCCCGGGCGAGCGGCCGGACCTCCGCCTCCTCGACTCCTCCGGGACCCCCGGCGGCCCCGCCGGCAAGGCGGCCGGGCTGGCCGCCACCGCCCTGCTGGCGCAGCCGCTCGCCTCTCTCCAGGAGCGGCTCTACGCGGCGAGCACCGCCGGGGACCGCCGCCGCGTCCTGCTCGTCCTGCAGGGCATGGACACCAGCGGCAAGGGCGGCACCGTCAAGCACGTGATCGGCCAGTTCA